>JBBRBN010000047.1:0-32096 GCA_038205755.1 Lysobacterales bacterium
GCGCCGCAGCTTCAAGTCCAACCCGCTGTACTCCGCCGTTTTCAGCGAGTACGTGGCGAGCCTGATCGGCCGCGGCGTGTCGATCGAGTACTTCATCGAAGGCGGCCGTTCGCGCACAGGACGACTGCTGGCACCCAAGGCACGTCTGTGTCGCTACATCGCGCGTCCAGCGAGCTCGGAAAAGCGGCTATGGATCTCGCCGCAGGGCAGGGTGCGTTACCCGCTCAAGACGCCGTGGAAGAACGGCACGACGCACGTGGACTTCGAGCCGGTGGACTTCATCGACAAACTGGCGGCGCGGATGCCGCCACCGCGTGCGCACCTGACCCGGTTCCACGGCGTCTTTGCGCCGAACGCCAATCTGCGCGCGCAGCCCACCGCATCCGGGCGCGGCAAACGTCCTCCTGCGGACGAGGAGTCGACTGGGGCCAACAGCGACCACCGCGGCCCCGATGAAAAGCGCCGCTCAATGACCCCGGATCAAGTCCGGGGAAGGCGCTGGGCACAGCGCCTCGAGCACGTCTTACTCCGGGCATCCTGCCCTCCGCCCTTCGGGCCAGCCTTTCTGCTGTTCCAAGTCGCTCCAGGCGATTTGGTCACATCGAAGTGAGCACGTGCGGCCACTGCGGCGGCACGTTACGGATCGTGGCCAGCATCGAAGAAGCCACCGCCATCCGCGCCATACCCGCAAGGGGTCATCCATGCCTCGTCCACTTCGAAAAGCACGGCGCGCGGGAGAAAGCGCACCACCGACCCGCCCCGCGCGCACCGCCCGCCGTAGCCGCGTGACTCGCCGGCCACGACGCCGAAGGCGAAACAAGGCAGACAACACGCAGCGGCAACCAACCCGCAGGGCCGTGCTCGGCCCGCTGTCGGGAATAAGCGAGAGTGGCCACGGACGGCGAGGCGGCGCGTCCCCGCGACGCCGAAATCCCACGCGCGAGCGTCCGGATCCGCGCTCAACCCAGCGCTTGCGCGACCACCGCCTGCCCGCCAGCCTGTTCGAAAAGGGCGTTTGAAGTTCCTATACCTCTGTGTTCACGGGGGCGGTCATCGGATATCCCTGAGGCTCAGATTGGGGCCGCGATGTTTCCGCTGCGAACCAGCTTCTTGTTGACGAACTCCTGAATGCCCATATCGCCCAGCTCGCGTCCATAGCCGGAGCTCTTGATGCCGCCGAAAGGCAGTTCGGCATCGGACCAATCGAGGTTGTTGACGAACATCATCCCGGTGTCGATCTGGCTCGCGATTCTCTTGCCTCGGGCCTCGTCTTTCGTCCACACCGAGCCGCCCAGGCCATAGTCGGAATCGTTGGCCAGGGCAATGGCGGCGGCCTCGTCCTTGACGCGGAAGAACGAAACCACGGGACCAAAAAACTCATCACGGAAGGCCGGGTTGCCGGGCTTGATGTCGGTGAGGATCGTCGTCTGCATGAACCAGCCGGGCCGGTCAATGCGCTTGCCGCCCATCAGCAGCGTGGCACCGCCCTTCACGGCTACATCCACCTGCGCCAGCAGCTGTAACAGCGCGGCTTCGGTGGACAGCGGGCCGAGCGTGGTTTTCGCATCCATCGGGTCGCCCGGCTTCAAGGCTTCCAGCGCGGCCTTGAACTTGGCCAAGAATGCGTCGGCTACGGCCTCCAGCACGATGAAGCGCTTGGCGGCGCAGCAGGTCTGGCCGGCGTTGTACATTCGACCCCAGACCGCCCAAGGGATGGTCTTGTCCAGGTCGGCGTCGTCAAGCACGATGAAGGCGTCGGTGCCACCGAGTTCCATGGTGGACTTCTTCAGGTTCTGTCCGGCCCGGGCAGCGACTTTACGCGCGGCGGCCAGGCTGCCGGTCAGCGCCACGCCCTTGATGCGCGGGTCGTCGATCACGCGGTCGGACTGATCGTAGGATATGAGCAAGTTTGTGTAGGCGCCAACGGGTGCACCGGCATCAAGCAGCAACTTCTCGAAGGCGATGGCGCATTGCGGCACACAACCGGCATGCTTAACTACGAGCACGTTGCCGGCCATCAGCTGCGGTCCAGCCACGCGGGCCAACTGGTAGTACGGGAAGTTCCAGGGTTCGACGCAGAACAGCACGCCGATGGGTGAACTTTCCATGTGCGCCTCGCCGACCTTGGGTTGCAGCTGTGACGGCGCGAGGAACGACTCGGCGTGCTTCGCGTAGTAGGCCAGGATGTCAGCGCTGAACTTCACCTCGCCGCGCGCCTCATCAATGCGCTTGCCCATGTCCAGCGTCGCGAGCTTGGCGAAGTCGTCGACCTGAGCGTGCATCAGTGCGGCCGCCTTGTTGACGATGACCGCGCGCTCGGCATAGCTTTCATGCCGCCAGGTCTGGAAGCAGTGGTGGGCGGCGGCCAACGACTTTTCGACCTGTGCCGCAGTCAGTTGCTCAAAGCTCTTGAGCAGCTTGCCGGTGTTGGGGTTGATGCTCTGGTAGCTCATGGGATGTCACTCCAATTTGGAACCGCTGCCCAGCGACACCTAACCCGACTCGCCCAGGTCAGGCTTCTCGCCGGTGAACACGGCCTTGGCGAGCACCAATAGCTGGGTCAATTTGTTTTCACCCACGTTCCAGTAATGCGCGCGGCTCACCGTAACGCGCACCAAGGCCAGGTCCGGATCGTCCACGCCGCCGGGAAACCAGGCTTGGGCGAACTTCGTCCACAACGCCTGCTTCTGGGCTTTATCGTCAACTACCTGGGCCGAACCGGACACTGAAACGTAAACGTCCTTGCCAAGGTCGGCATAGCTGATGTTGACCTGCGGCTGCTGCGTAAGCTCCTGCGCTGCACCGCTCTTGACTGACATGAAGAACCACAGCTTGTCGTCCGGCATCGTCTTGTTCTGTGTCGTCATCGGCCGCGAATCCAAATGGCCGTTTCCCTCGTGGGTAGTGAACATGGCGAACTTGATGTCTTTGATGAGGGGCCACAGGTGCTGCTCGGCGACGCTGTCGGTAGGCATTTGTCGGCTTTCCATTGGTGGTTTGTGAAGTGCGGACGTTTATCCGTTCGCCATTGAACGCTAAATGATCCTCATCGTATATATATGCGTCTGTACGGTGGCACACAGAGTTGAATCTATGCCAGCGAGTCGGATACTACGCCGCTCGCGAGAAACTCCCCAGCGCCCAGCGGCCCGCCGCGGCTGCGACGGCGGTGAGTGCCGTGCCCCAGGCGACATCGACCAGCACCACGCGTAATGGCCAGTCCCTCAGCGTGGCTAGGTTGGTGAGGTCATAAGTGGCGTAGCAAAACAAGCCAAACAGCGCGCCGGTCAAGACCACGCGCGACCAGGGCAACAGTTTCAGCGTACCGGACCAGGGCGCCGGTGCCACGGCAAATAGCAAGACTCCGACCGGGTACAGCAGGTAGAAGACACCGGCCGCCACCAGATTGGGTTGATCTGCCATCAGATGCCCGATGCTGTCGCGGTAGAAGGACTTGGTGATAAAACCGAGCCAGACGATATCCACGGCCAGCATCACGATCGCGATGGCGCCGTATGCGGCGAGGTATTTCAGCATGTTGGTTTCATCCTGCTTCGATTCGGCGTTGAGAGAAAATCGTTGACGCGGGCTCGTGCAGAGCGCAAGACAGCATTTTCTGACGTCGGGCGTGCAAGGCGTTCATGTCGTCGGGTCTTCCTGGATTGTCTGCCGTCGCCGGCCTGGAAAGAACGCGTTCGTGCGGGCGATGTAGTCGCGGTAGCCGGGGCGTCGCTCGCCGATGTCCTTCTCCAGCAACGCCACCCCCGAAACCCTGAGCAGCAGCACGGTCATCAGCACGGGCGACGCGACGGCCCACCACCAGCCTTGAGCCGACAGCGCGACCAGATAGAAGCCCCACCAGACACAGAACTCACCAAAGTAGTTGGGATGGCGGGAGTACCGCCACAAGCCACGGTCCATGACCTGCCCTTGATGGGCTGGGTCGGACTTGAAGCGGGCCAGTTGCCAGTCCGCCACGGCTTCGAACGAGGCACCTGCCACGATCACGCACACGCCTAGGGAGTCAAGCCAGTTCCACGGTCGCGGGTTCAGGATGGCGGCAAGCAGGGACGATGAGACGATCCACGCCAGTGTGGCCTGCAAGGCAAACACCAGCACCAGGCTCTTCCATCGGAAGTGGGGCTCGTTGCGAGCTCGGATCGCCTGGTAGCGGCGGTCCTCGGGTTCGCCCCAGTTTCGCCACGTGATGTGGACGGCCAACCGCACCGCCCATAACGCGACCAGTATGAGCACAACCAGCGCGCGAGGGCCGGTCTGATCAGAGGCCAGGGCGTAGGTCGCGGCGGCGGTCAGGATCAATAGCGGCCACACGCTGTCGACGATGCTGACATCGTTCTTGCGCAGGCTCACCAGCCACGCGCCGAACCCCAACAGCAACAGCATCAGCAAGGCTTGCAGTGCAATCATTGGCATCTCCACTCGGGCACCACGAACCTCGTAACGTAGGCGCTGCGCCGCGCCGGCTCTGTGCGGCCGCGCACGCAGTGGCCCATGGGTTCGATCCGGCTTCAGAGGCGGCCTGCGGCGACAGTTCGCGAGCTGGCTCAATTTGGCTTGCGGGGGGTTAGTCGGAAGAAGGGCATTGCACGCAGCCATGGCATCGGGCCCGCTTACGGGACCGAGCCGCATGTCGAAGTGGGAGCCGTTGACGGGGAACAGCATGAAGGTGAGATTTAGCGTGGCGTGAAACGGTGCCACCGCAAACACGCTGCCCCCTCGTTGTTGAAGAGCCAGACGATCAGGATCCGGGATGCCACGGCGTAAAGGCACCACCAGGCGATCCCTGCCGGTGCCCTGTGCATAACCAGCAGCGGGACGAGATGCCAAGCGACGGGCATCAGCAGCAGGATGAGCAAGTCCCAGCGCTTGTCGGTGATGCCTTTGAAGTCGCAAGACCGCTTGAGCAGGCCCCACACTTGTCATGAGGGAGCGGGCAGCGCAAACACCAGTGTGAAGAACGTCGTGTTGGTCCTCCGAGCGATACACCCACCCGGGCGATGGCGAGCGCTTGGTCTATACGCTGCCAAAGCCGCCGATCGACGGCACGCTGCAACTCACGCCGACACCGATGGAACTGCTGGGCCGGTTGGCGCGCTTCGTCCCGCGCATCCTGGCAGCCGGTCGGACTTGGCCCGCCGAGGCGATTGCTGGCTGCGTGAGGACAGACAGCGACCATTCTTGGCCCATAGCGGCGCTATGGGCCAAGAATTGGCGGCGTGCGCTTTTTTTGAACACTCGGGCCGCGCAGGGGCTTAATTCGAGAGTATGGCAGTGTAGGCTGCGTGGTGAAGAGGCTTTGGAATTACTGTCCTTTGGCACAGCGCGCAGAAGTCTACAAACCCGAACGAGTTTGATCGAAACCCAGCGACGCTTGTTGGGTGCCCTGCGTGCCTATAATCTATGAGACGGTGACGCTGTAAGTTATCCCTCATTTCAGGGCGGCTTTGATCGGAGATTCCCACGCCCGCCGCGACGATCTTGGACACCTATCCATCGCTCCAGCCAACGAACGCGGTCGGCTTGATGGATTTCCAGCCTCCCGTGGTTGGACTGGCGAATCGTAGTAGCAATCAAATTGCCTACATCGGTTGCGCGGTGGTCGCGGTTAAAACGGGGTCTTGAAAACGAGGTCTTGAAAACGCGGTCAGGTTCACTTAACCGTTGAAGCAGTGGGTTTCCGCGGGCGAGGTGCTGGGCGAGTACCTGTGAACCGCTGGGTCTTTGCTTCCACCATCGCGCGGAAGCTGTCGCGGCCGAGGGCGCGCTGCTGCTGCTGGTATGTGCGTATTTGATCGACCGTTGCTTCGTCCAGGCTGCTGCGAAGCAGTGCGCTGTAGGTGGTTGCGCGCTCAGTCGGCGTGGCGGTCAACGATTGATAGACAGGATGCGGCGTGAGCAGGGCATCCGTGGTGAGTCCGCAGTTGGCTGCGCTGCTTGAGCAGGGCCAATCGGTCGGTTCGTCGATGATGCGCGCGCGCACCGGGTTGAGTCCGATGAACATGCGGGCTAATGCTGTTTGCCTTAGCCCTCGTCATCCCGGCGCAGGCCGGGATCCAGTGCGTCCTCGCCCCACGGTCAACTGGGTCCCGGCCTGCGCCGGGACGACGAGCGGGAGGGCATTTCGCTAAGTGAAAAGCATTGGAACCTGACCCCGTTTGCCCTGACCCCGTTTGCCGGCGCCACGCCGCGACGCGCGGCATTTCGGCTTGAGGCCGCTGCCGGCAGAATGCAGACTCAAACGATGAATGTGCCTAGCCTGCCTAGCCTCCGCCCGCCCGCCTAGCCCCGCCCGACATCCCCGTGCCAGCGCACCGGTCCTTCCGCCGGCCGGGCCAAAAACGGCGCGTGAGCGCGTGCTGCGCGCGTTTGAATTGGGTCGGCGCGGGCAGGTTGCGCAAACTCGGCGAGGATGCTCGATCCGGACGCATCGCTCGCGCTCGCTGAGCAGGTTGCCGAAGCGGCGCGGAGAGTCGGTTTCGATACCGTTCTGATTGGCGCAGCTACGCTCGCCGTCCATCGCTACACGCGGGGAACCGAGGACATCGACTTGGCGGCGGACGTCGATCCGCATGTCCAGTTCGGTGCGTTGCAGCGAATGTTGGATTTTTCCGGTCTGCATACCTGCCTGCGGATGCCGGACGATGAAGATCCGCTGGGCGGAGTCCTGGTCGTTTGGGCGACGGTGGATGAAGACGGCGCGCCGGCTGACGTCGTCGAGGTGCTCTACCTTCTACAACCCCAGGCGAATCGTCAGCACGCCCGCATCAGCGGCCATCGCGCGGTCCGGCGCTTTGCCGGGTAGCTCGCTGCGCTGCGTCACGATTGACGATCTGATTGCGCTCCGGCTTTACGCTGGCGGCCGTGGCGATTACGCCGGTATCGTCCATCTGCTGGTGCGCGACGCGGAGGCCGATCTCCAAGCGATCCGCGCGGTGGCGGCACCGTTCGCTGGGGGTCGGCAACTCGATGCGTTGATCGGGCAGGCGGCAGCGTACCGGCTGAGACGCCGCTGACGCCCTACGCCCGTCGTCGTCCAGGATGGCAGGTTGAGAGCGGGGTCAGGTTGACTGGACCGTTCACGTAAAGCGCAAAAAAAAGCGGTGCCGGGGACAGTTTCCCAATAAAGCGGACGGAGGCAATCAAGAGGTGCGTGCGCCAGACGCCGCTTCGCCCGGGTGGGCGAACAGCGAGGGGGAGCAGGCCCAATTGCCTCCGCCGCCTTTTCCCCTGCTGTCCCCTCTTCCGTGCCTTTTCCGTTCACTAGGCGACAGACGTACTTTGCTGTGATCGAAAGTCGCAGAATGTGTCCGTCGCATCGATGCCGCGACCGCTGCCGGTGCCGTGATCGATCAACGATTGAGGTGATTCCGATGCGCCGCTGGATCGCTGCAAGCCTGCTGGTCTCGAGCAGCCTGATCGCAGGGGGTTTGCCATCGACGGGTTCGACGCCCCATCCGATCATGTTCGTCACCCAGGTGCCGGTGCCGGTCGACTTCGCCACCATCGGAGCGACCTTCGCCAATCATCTGCCCGGCCTGCAGTCGGTCTACCGCGGTGGCGATCTGTGGATTCGCTATCCGAACGGCACCTTGCGCAATCTGACTGCCGAGGCCGGGTTCGGCAACAGCGGCTTCCAGGCCGCCAGCTCGATTGCCGTTCGCGACCCGCATGTGCACTGGTCCGGCAGCAAGGCAATTTTTTCGATGGTGATCGGCGCGCCACCCAGCCAGTTCCAGGTGCTCAGCTATCGCTGGCAGATGTATGAAGTGACTGGCCTGCAGTCGGGTCAGACGGCGCTGATAACCGCGGTGCCCGCGCAGCCCGCGTTCAACAACGTCAACGCGGCCTACATGAGCGATGGCAGCATCGTATTTGCCAGTGATCGGCCGCGCTCCGGCGCAGCGCACCTGTACCCGCAACACGACGAGTATGAGTCGACACCGACGGTGACCGGCCTGTGGCAGCTGAAGCCGGCCACTGGCGATTTGAAGCTGCTCGATCACGCGCCTTCTGGCGATTTCTATCCGCTGATCGACAGCTTCGGCCGCCTGCTGTTCACCCGTTGGGATCACCTGCAGCGTGATCAGCAGGCGGAAGTTGCCGGCAATCCGAGCGGCAATTTTGATTGGGCCAGCGAGGCGGCCGACGCGCCGATTTTGCCCAACCTGACCGAGGTCTATCCGGAGCCGCGTATCGCCGCCAACGGCAGCACGTTGAACGGCCACCGCCTCAACAATTTCTTTCCCTGGCAACTGGCGCAGGACGGCAGCAATGCGGAATTTCTGAATCATCTGGGTCGGCATGAACTGCTCAGCTACTTTGATCGCAGCTTCAACAACGACAGCAGCCTGACCGAATTCATCTCTGAGGTCAGCGGGCGCAGCAATCCGAATCCGGTCGAGAACCTGTTTCAACTCACCGAGGATCCGGCGCAGGCCGGCCGCTACCTGGCGATCGACGCGCCCGAGTTCGACACCCATGCCTCCGGCCAGCTGGTGCGTCTGGTCTCGCCGCCGAGTGCCAATCCGGATGACATCGTCATCGAGTACCTGACCCCGCGCAGCACCGCCAGCACCGCGCCCAGCCCCACGCACAGCGGTCACTATCGCAATCCGCTGGTGCTCAGCGACGGCCGGATCGTAGTCAGCCATGCCGATGAAACGGGTGGCATAGAAAACCTCGGAACACCGTCGGCGCCGATTCCAAATCACCGCTTCCGGCTCAAGGTGCTCGGCCCAGATGGCGGCTTCATGCGGCCCGCCTCGCTGCTGACCGCAGGCATCAGCAAGACGGTGAACTTCTGGAATCCGGATTCGATGATCAGCTACAGCGGCGAGCTGTGGGAGATGTCGGCCGTCGAGATCAAAGCCACGCCGGCGCCACCTGCCACCACTGAACCGGCGCTCAGCGCGGCCGATCTGCAGGCGTTCAACGATGCGGCGGTTGATCCACAGGCATTTCGCCAATTCCTGCGCGAGCGCGAGCTGGCAGTGATCGTGGTGCGAAACCAGACCGCTCGCGACCACGCCGATCGCCAGCAACCGTTCAATCTGCGCGTGCCCGGCGGCGTGCAGACGCTGGGCAGCGGCGGCGCGATCTATGACATCGCGCATTTCCAGATGCTGCAGGGCGATCAGGTGCGCGGCATCGGCGGCACTGCCAACCCCAATCCGGGTCGGCGCGTGCTGGCGCGCTTTCTTCATGATCCCAACGCGACCAGCCTCAACCTGCCCAACCCGACCGGCCCCGCGGGCAGCACGCCGATCTTTCTCGATGGCTCAAGCGCGCTGTTCGTCCCGGCCCAACGCGCACTGAGCTGGCAGACCACCGCGCCCAACGGCACCCCGGTCGTTCGCGAACGCTTCTGGCTCGGCATGCAGCCCGGCGAAATCCGAACCTGCGATGGCTGTCATGGCGTCAACCGCACCGGCCAGGCCGGCCAGGCGCCAGCCGCGCAGAAGCCCGCAGCACTGGTGGCCCTGCTCCAGCACTGGCGCGGGCTTGGATTGAACAACCGGATTTTTGCTGATTCGTTTGAGGCGGTTGCCGAAACGGTCAGCAACAATCAAACCAGGCATTGACTGCTCCAACATTGTCGTTTTGCGCCCCGGAAGAAGCTGACGCGATGCAGCGTAGGCGCATGAACCGCCATCGTGTTCGATCGCCATCGCGGGTCGCCGGAGGCGGCGTGGCAATCCGGTGACGCTGACTATCCGACACGCGCCCACAGATCGGAGGGCCCCGGATCGCCAAGGCCCATGAAGCTGGCCTCGTAATCGATGGTCGATAAGGGTGCCAAGGACGATTTCCGAGGTGTCTTGCGGGGTTTGTCAGGCGCGCCTTGGCGGCACTTTCATGATCGACCGCCGGTGACGAACGGAGTCAATGGTCGGGGTGCAGTGGCGTTCGTCGAGCACGCTTTCGACATTGCCTTCCCGCAGGCTGATTGGGAGGCGAGGCGCTGCCGGCCATGGCGGCCGGCAGCGCCTTGCCCCAACGCAGTCAGGGTTGCTCAGCAAGGGCCGCTCAATACGGATTGGCTGGCGACAGCGCGGGGGTGGTGCGGGCGTCCGCGCTCAGGGTGATCCGCGTGCCGGTGTGGCTGCGATCGGCAAAGGTGTAGCGCTGCCCGGCGACCAGTCTGGTGCGCTGCAGGTTGCGGTAGACCAGCGGTTGGCCATTCGCCACCTGGGTGCGCTGGGTGTTGGCGTCCTCATGCAGCACGTACGCACTGCCCGTGCCATCGACATGGCCGACGCGGTTACGGTCGATGAACATCGAGGTGTCCTCATCAACGCCAATGCCGACGATGCTGGCCGCGGTGCCGTCCTGGCGCAGCCGCGCTATGAACGCCAGCAGCCGGCCCATGCGGTCGCGCTGGCCGAAATGGGTGTCGGTGATCATGCCCTGCATCAGCGGCAGATCGAGAAACCCGGTCGAGAACAGCATGCCGCTGCGGTAGGGATTGGCCAGCGCTTCGGCACTGGACACCGCGGTCACGCCATCGGGGTCGTAAATGTACTGCCCTTGCACCGCCAGCCCCGCCGATAGGCCACCGATCACCGCGCCTCGGGCGTAGGCGGCACGCATCGCCGACTCCACGCGGCTATCCTTCCACGCGTTCAAGTAGGCGGATTGGTCGCCGCCGGCCATGAAAATCAGTTCGGCATTGCACAGCGCCCACTCGACCAGCGCCGAGTCCGCTTTGGCGCGGGTATCGACCACCAGAGTTTCGACCGAATCGGGCTTCAGCGTGCCGCTGGTCAGGTTGTAAAGATAGTCGTTGTAGCCGTTACCGCCGGCGCTGCGAATCACCACCACGTCACCGCCGTTGGCAACCGGAAACGCGCGATTGATAAACGCCGCATCAACCTCGAAATTGCCGCCCATCAGAAGCATCGCGGGTCCATTGACCGGGCTGCGCGCGCTGTTGGCGGCGTTGCCGACGATCCAGGTTTGCAACCCGCTCGGGGTGGCCGGACGTGCGCCGCTGCCGCAGGTCGCTGGCGCCGGCGTGCCGCCGCCGTAGCTCACGTCCAGGCGATAGGCGCCACTGCCGCTGTAGGCGGTTAGCTTGATGTAGTAGCGACCGGCCGCACCGGCGGCGTAGCTGCCCGTCTGTGGATTGGCAGAGCTGGCGCCGGTGGCCACTGGCGGCCCGCTGCTGGCATACAGCGCCCAGTCGAAATCACGACCCGTGGCGTGGCTCAGACTGATGTCGATAGCGCCAGCGGCCGGGAGATCGAAGTAGAGCCAGTCGATGTCGCGCCGGGTCGACAGCGAGCCGGCGACTGCGGCGGCCGGTCCAACCGGCCCGTCGGCGGTGCTTTCGGTGTTGTTGCTTTCGCTTTCAGCGGTGATGGTGGCAAAACACGGCGTGGCCAGCGCGCACAGCAGCAGCCCGACAACTCGGAACATTCCTAAAGGGAACATGGCTTACCTCAGCATTGATTGCGACCGCGGCGCAGCACAACGGCAGCGACTGCCGTTCGCCAGGCGAACGATCAACAGAATCAGAAAGGGATCAAACGAGGACGCAGCGGACGCGGATCACTGCTCGTGTCAGGAGCAGCGTCGGAAAAACGACCTACTCGTCCCACCATTCGCTGAGGTAGAACTGTGGGCCAGGAATGCAGGATGAAGCGCGCGCGTGCGACATGGCGACCAGCGTGGTGAGGCCGCCATGTGATACACCCGCGCTGGCGTGGACTGCAAGCGCTTTCGATGTCGCGCTGCAGCATGCGAGCGTGCCCGCGCCGCCCGAAAATCGTCGAAGCGCCACCCACGCAACTACCCCCGACTCAGCGCCTTCAGCGCCTTCAGGGCATCAACGGATGGGTGAAGATGGCGCCGAATTTCTGCGGTGATCCAACCACTCCATGACCTTGCGGGCCGTCAATCCGTGAAGCAGGATCGAAAGCACGACCACGAGGCAGATGACCGCCCAAAGTTCGTCGGCATCGACGAAGTAGGCATGGTTCATGGCGAAGGCCAGGTAATACAGCGAGCCGACGCCGCGTACGCCGAACACTGCGATGGCCCAGCGTTCCCCCCGCGTCAGGGGCGCGCCGATCAGCCCCAACCAACCGGCCAACGGTCGCACCACCAGCACGAATGCGAGCGCGAACAGGACTTCCCGCCAATTCAAGGTATTCAGGATGCCGCCCGCGAGAGCGCCACCGAGCAACAGCAGCATCAGTGTCATCAGGAGCTTCTCGCACTGCTGCGCGAAGGTATCCAGCGTCGAGTGGAATGCGTGTTCGCGTTCCTGCTGGCGCACCACCAGCGCGGCTACGAAGACCGCAAGGAAACCGTACGCGTGGCAGAGTTCGGCCACACCATAGACGATCAGGGTGATCGCCAGTGCGGTCAGCCCATCGCTGCTGGACGACAGCGTGGGATTGCGTTCGCTGCGAAAGATCAGATGCATCAACGCGTAGCCCACCACGGCGCCGATCACGGCGCCGCCCAGCACCCGCCACAGGACATCCAACGCCAGCCAGCGCCCCCACTCCATCGGTTCGCCAGGGGAGGCCAGCGCCAACAATATCGCCAGCCACACAAAGGGAAACGCGAGGCCGTCGTTGAGTCCGGCTTCCGACGTCAGCGCGAACCGGACCGGGTCTTCGCCGCCTTCGCCCGGCGCATGCACCTGCACGTCGGACGCGAGCACCGGATCGGTGGGCGCCAGCACCGCGCCCAACAGCATCGCCGTGGCCAGGCCGTAGCCGAGCCACGCAAGGCCCAAACCCAAGCCAGCCAGAATGGTCAGCGGCATGGTGATGCCCAGCAGCCGCCAGGTCAGCGACCAGCGCCGCCAACCAAAGCGGGTGTCGATGCGCAACCCCACGCTCACCAGCGCCACCAGTACGGTCAGTTCGGCCAGGCGCTCGGCGATGCGAGGGAAGCGCACCGGGTCCGCCGGCGGCAACGGCAACGGCAGCGCAAACAACACTGCGCCCAGCGCCACGTAGAGGATGGCAAACGTCAGAGGATGAAGCTTCACCATGTGCGGCATCCATGCCGCCCCCAGCAACGCCAAGCCAACCAGCATCAGCGCGAGCTCGTAGGTATCCATCGCTCTCCAGCCCTGAAGGGGGGCTCAGAAATGGAGCTGGGTATGCTTTCCCCAACGTCGTTGGAAAGATTCCCGCGGTAAGACACGGGAACGACCGCCGAAGCGGGTAGGGCGTCAGGGGGCACTTGCACCCGATATCGCTTCCCCTGCGTGGCCGAGCGGCGGGAGACTTTCAACCCTGATTGCCTCCGGAGGCCTGTGCAAGCAGTGTTGAGAGCCTTTCGACCAACGCTGGCCCGGACCCCGTTGGTCGAACCCGCCGACATCTGCGCGAGCAGCTCATGCCTGCGCCAGCAGCCGATGCATGCGCAGATAGTCGCGACGGTACTGGCCTGCAAGCCGCAGCTTTTGCGCGTCGGTCAACAGCTTTCCGGACACCTGGAAGAACTTTTTTTCCTCCTCGCGCAAGTGGTGGTGCACTTTGTGCGAGAGCGCCTTGGCCTTCTCGATCCACGCATCGCCGGCCGGGTCCAGCGCCTGCAGCTCTTCGACCAGCTCATCTAGCTGGTGATGCTCGTGCAAGGCATGTCGACTCGCCGACAGCCCCATGTCGTGCATCATCATCGGCACATACAGGTAGCGCTCTTCGGCAGCTGCGTGGGCCGCCAGTTCGTGGCGCGCCTGGGTGAACAGGTCTACGCGTTCCTGACTGCCCGGTTTGCTGCGTAGAAGCTTGCGAAACACGCTGCGCTGAATCTCGTGACTCTCACGCAAGGCGTCATAGATGGTGGTGGCAGTCATGGCAGGTGCTCCGTTGTGGTGAGAAAATCTGATCGCGTTCAGTCAATTCATGCATTCGGGCAGCGCGGGTGATCGAGTCGATCCGTGATCAAAGCTGCGATTTGATCGGCAGCAGCAGCTTCTCGGATAGCTTCTCGCGCATCGGGCGACGCTCCCACTCGGCCAGCGAGTAGGGCCGCGCAGCCAACAGATCAGCCTCGAACACCGCCGTCATCGCCGCGGCAAAGTCACGGTGGTAGACATTCAGACTCGCTTCGTCGTTGAGCCTGATTGAGCGAATGTCGAAGTTGGTTGAACCCACCGAAACCAGCTCGGTATCGATGACCAGCAGCTTGGTGTGGAGCATGGTCGGCTGATAGACGTAGATTTCAGCGCCCGCCCGCAACAGCGCACCCCAATCGGCCTTGGAGGCGATCTTGACCGTCAGCGCATCGATGTGCGGCCCGGGCAACATTATGCGAACGCGAACATCGCGGCGGCGGGCGGCGACCAAGGCCTCGATCAGCAGCTGGTCGGGTACGAAGTAGGACGCCGCCAGGTCAATCGTCGATTCGGCCGCTGCGATGGCCAGCAGATACATCAGATGCATGCTTTCGCTGCCGCCCGCAGGCGAGGCAATGAACAGATGCGCGTCCATCTCGCCTGCCGGCTGCAGAGCCGGGAAGTAAGCCGGACCGTTCAGCACCTGCCCGGTGGTCTTGATCCAGTTGTCGTTGAAGGCCGCCTGGAACTGCGCCACCGCCGGGCCTTCGATCCGGAAATGGCTGTCCCGCCAGTGCTCGGGATCGCCGCCGTCGCCGGTCCATTGATCGGCGATGCCCACCCCGCCGGTAAAGCCGATGCGACCATCGACCACCAGCAGCTTGCGGTGGGTCCGGTTGTTCATACTGCCAAGGTGGTACCAGTTCAGCGGTCGATAGCGCTGCACCTGCACGCCAGCGGACTCCATGGAATCGAGCAGTGACTGATCCATCTTGATGCTGCCGACCCAGTCGATCGTCACGGTTACTGGCACGCCAGCGCGGGCGCGCTCCGACAGCGCATCCGAGAACTCCCGGCCGGTTTCCCCCGACCAGTAGATATAGGTCTCAAAGGTGATCGACACCTGCGCTGAGCGAATGGCCAACAGCATCGCCGGAAAGATCTCACTGCCGTTCTGCAGCGCGGTTACCTGGTTGCCGCCCAGGATCGCCGGCCCCAGGAGCACCGACATTTCGCGCCGAAACTGCGGATCGGACACCGCGTGGCGATGCTTGATTTTGCGATCCAGCGCTTTCTCGGGTGTCTTGAAGTTCATTGCCACTACCCAAAGGAGGCTGGTGAGCGCCACGGTGATTCCGATCACCCACAGCCTGGAGTTTCTGCTCTCGGTCAATGACATCTCGGCTGCCTTCTGTAGCGGGTTCGACAGGTCTGCGTGCGCGCCAGGCAGCGGCGCCGGCGAATAGCGAACTCGACCGCAGGTTGAGCGCTGAGCGCGGAGCCCTTTGAGCATGGATGAGGCCACCAATGGTCCTCCTCGCTACGGTGCCTGTCCGTACGCTAAAGCACGCTCCATAAACATCCACAGTCGGCGTCCAGCAAGCCCAGCGCGCGGCTTCGCTTGGTTAGGCAACGCACGGAGCCGCGGCGAACGCAGGAGTAGCTTCGCGCTTTCGCGATCCGCCCCGTGGCACCTTCGCCCCTCTGAGTAGATGTCCGATGAACAATTCCAGCGTGGCCACCAGCGAGCATCCGCAGCGCGATCATTTCGCGCTGCCGGTGCTGGCATCAAGCAATGAGCATGACGGCGCCAGCGCAGTCTCATGGGCGGCGATTGTCGCCGGCGCGGCGGGCGCGGCGGCGCTTTCCCTGGGGCTGCTTGTCCTCGGGGTGGGCTTTGGAATGGCAACGATTTCGCCGTGGTCACCCGATTCGATCAGCGCCACCGAATTGGGTGTGTCCGGCATCGTCTGGCTGGCGGCTACCTCGATCCTGGCGTCCGCGTTGGGAGGCTACCTTGCCGGTCGTTTGCGAACGCGCTGGGCCGGCGCACCGTCCGACGAGGTGTACTTTCGGGACACGGCGCATGGGTTCCTCACCTGGGCGATCGCGACGCTGGCGACAGCTACCCTGCTGACATCGGTGGTCGCCTCGATATCGGCAGCGGCGTGCAGGCGGGAGCGACTGTGCTCGGCGCGACCGCGTCGGCAGCAGCAACCGCGGGCACAGCGGCGAACGGTGCAGACGAATCGCCGATGGACTACTTCATCGACGTCCTCTTCCGGCGCGACCTCATCAACTCGCCGGCAGCGTGGCCAGAAGGCGCGCCGGCTGAGCGCTCGCCGGCGGAGGACGCGCTCGAGGTTCGCCGGATATTCAGCCGAGTGCTCGATTCGGCGCCGCTGCCGACGGAAGACGCACGCCATCTTGGTCAGCTGGTTGCCCGCCGCACCGGGCTCAGCCAGCAGGCCGCCGAAGCGCGGGTGGTCGAAACGTACGCGCGCGCTCAAGCGGCCGTCCAGGACCTCGAAACCCGCGCCAAGGAGGCCGCTGACAAGGCGCGCCAGGCCACTGCCTATGGCTCACTCTGGTTATTCATAGCCCTGTTGAGCGGCGCGTTTGTCGCCAGCTGGGCGGCAACATTTGGCGGCCGCCAGCGCGATCTTTGATCGCTCGTCCAGCGCGCCGACAGCGACCGGACTTTCTCACTCCCCATCTGCTCAAAGGACACCACCATGAAATACATCCTGCTGCTGTTCCTCGGTATCCCGCTGCCCATCATCCTGCTGATCGCTCTGTTTACCTGAGCGCGCCGCTGCGGTGTCCTCTGTTGAGCCAGATGGCACCCGCGACGCGGCCAACTGCGCAGCTTGGTGCACGCCGCGGTGAGCCCAACCGATGCCATCGGCTGGGCGGCATCGGCGACGCTGATTGCCACGCTGCTGCATCAGGTGCGAGTGCAGTGGCGTGAGCGGTCGACCGAAGGCGTTTAGGGCTGGCTGTTCATCGGGCAGCTGGCCGCCAGCGTCGGATTTCTGACGTACAGCTGGCTGATCGAGAACTTCGTTTTCATCGTCAGCAACGGTGTTCTGGTGCCCACCGCTCTGGCCGGACAAGGCGTCTATCGACGCAATCGCCGGAGCGAGAAATCGTCTGCTTCAACGCAAGATCGCTGACGCGCTGATCGTGAGCGCGCTCCCGGGCGCATTGGAAGGTGCGAATGGGGTCAGGTTCACTCGAGACATGAGTAGACGTGGGAACCAGGGGCGCTGGTCTGGGCGCTTGGTGGCAAATCGCCGGATCCTGGTTTCTTCCATCGCGAGAAATCTGTCCCTGCCCAGGGCGAGTTGCGGCCGCTGTCGTTTAGAAAGCACGGCAGAGGGTTGTTGCCGCGCCGCACGGTCTGCCGGACGACTCCTGGCGGATCGATCATCGCGCTCCTGGCGGGCATGCTCCTCGCGGAGCGGGCGTCTCGAACGTTTGTCCTCAAAGGTTATCGCCGCGGAAAGTGACTCAACTTCCTCGCTGTGCGGGGCCAGGTGTTCACCGTCGGGCCAGTGCGCGGTGGACACACTCAGGGGTCTTCCCAACAATTGGAGCCATGCCATGAGCCGCGCAAAACGAATCGCCATTCTCGCCACCGACGGTTACGAGCAGTCAGAGCTGGTGGACCCGCGCGCCCTCCTTACGAAAGCCGGCTTTATCGTGGACGTGGTTTCGCCGGCACCCGGCAAGATCCGCGGCTGGAAGGGCAAGGACTGGGGCGACTCGGTCGAAGTCGACGTCGAACTATCGAAGGCCAGCGCGAGCGACTACGCGGCACTGCTGCTGCCCGGCGGCGTGATCAATCCCGACAAGCTGCGCGTTGAGCAAGCCGCCGTGGATTTCATCCGGAAGTTTGACGAGGCCGGCAAGCCGCTGGCGGCCATCTGCCACGGTCCGTGGCTGCTGGTGGAGGCCGGCGCTGCCAAAGGTCGCGAGCTGACCTCCTGGCCCTCCCTGAAAACCGACATCGAAAACGCCGGTGGTCGCTGGAAGGACGCCGAAGTGGTGGTGGACGGCCACCTGATCACCAGCCGCAAGCCTGACGACATCCCGGCCTTCACTCAGGCAGTAATCGACGCCGTCGGCTGATATCGCGGCGATGCAGAAAGCGGACGGACGAAATCTACCCGCATGCTTTTTTTGGAATCTCGCACGCCCGCGCTTGCCTGTTGTCTGCACACGGGAGTTTCCTCAGGCGGCCGTGTCGGCCGATACGACACTCCTTTGGAAACGCCTCAGTTGCGAACAACAGCATGCGCACACCGTGGAATTGGTCGCTGGACTGCCCCAGGCAATTCTCAAGCTGCTCGAACTCGCGGAACAGGAGATCACGCCCGCGACGGCATGATTTTTGCGGCTGCGGTAGCGCCAGGAGGTCAAGTGCGAGCGCCCAGGTTGGCGGCACCCGAGCGCGGCCAAACCCTCTGCTCGACCGCCTCTGCCGCGGAAGCAGACCGGAGCTGCTCGATGCACACCGGTTGGCCGCGGCGCTCCGAGCGCGGCTGATGCGCTCGCTGCGTCAGTCTGCGGGCAACCTCAGCTGTTTCTCCAACGTGTGGCTTTCCTGACCCATCACCACGATTCGGTACTCCCGTCCCGCCGCTCCGGGGAGACTGAAGGTGCCGTCGACCGCGGTAGTAGTCTGCTGCGTCGGCGTGTCGGGCCGGGTCAAATCGAACAGCTGTACCCACTCCCCCGCGGCCGGGGTGCCGTCGGAATAGGAAATCGTGCCGCGCGCCGTGGCGCCGTCAGCCGTTACGCTCAGCATCAAGCCGTGGGCGAAGGCTGGCGCGACCAGCAGCATGAGCAGAGCGGCGGTGATCGTGCGCGTGATCGGCAACCGCGGCGACCGCCGAGGTGGAATGCGTCGCGCTCGGTGTGGTGCGGAAGTTGGGGGCGATCGTTCTGGTCGCGCGCAGACGGCGGCAGATGGACATGCGCCGGCATCCACAGCTGCTGCATCACGGACGAAATGCCCGGCGCCGGCAGCGTCACGACAAGCAGCAAAACAAGCAGATGCACAACGAACCGCCGCATGGCGCAGGCCTGTTTCGATCCAGCAATGAAAGGATCAAGGACAGGAAATCCCAAGCCCCTTCGCCAGCTGGCCAATCCCGTCGCCTAGCAGCGTGTCGGACTTAGCCCGCATGTTTCGTGAATTCGCGCGATGATCGCGCAGGATGTTGTTCGCACAGGAGACTAACGAAGGAGCGGCGTAGCGGGCCGTACGACCGACTGAGGAAAATCTCCTGTGCGGACATGAGTCAAGCGAGGGCGCGCGAGATTCATGAAACATGCGGGCCAGGAACCCACCTACGTCATCGCCGCCGACTCCGACCGCGATCTCGACAGCAGTAACCCGGATGTCGCGCAGCGGAATCGTTCGCTCCAAGTCGTCTGAAATCCGCCCCGCGCATTCCGCTGCGCTGAATCCGCGCCACCGCCGCGTTCGCACCCGTTTGCCACCGGGAGACGCGTCGGAGGCGAGGGAGAAATTCGCCGATCGCCTTCAGAAACAGAGGCCTGGTGTGTGTCTCGGACGCACTGTCTTCGAACCCGCGACGTGCCTGGTGCGGGCAAGACGCAGCGTCTTCGAATCCGCGAAGAGCCCGGTGCGTCCAAGACGCACCCTGCGGGTTTGGTCCGGCAGCGATACCGCATCAATGGCCGCAAACCAGCCGTGGGGCGCGACAGCACCGCAATCGGTGCACCCCAATCGCGCCCCACGCCTCAGATCTTTTGGAAAAAACCATCAAGCTCGACACGCCACCTTGCGGAGCCAACACATGAAGAAGCGCGCCTGTGTGTCGACAGATCCTGGTCCGCCGCCTGTCTCCCGCCTGCTGTCGACGTAAGTTGCTAGCGACATGAACACCCGGTTTGTCGTATCGCGGTAATCGTCGCCAGCAAAACTAGAGGCCACACTGTCTGCTTATGGATCGTCATGCTCAAGAAGATTCAGTGGGCGTTGCCGTTGGCGCTTTTGCTTGGAGCTGCAAGCGTCGAAGGACGCGAGCATGTGATCGACATAGTGAGCTTTCGATTCGATCCTGCGGAGATCGTGGTTGCAGCGGGAGACTCCGTGGTGTGGCGAAATCAAGACGGCCTGCATAACGTCTTGGCCGATAACGGAGCCTTCTCGTCGGGCGCTCCAACAAGCGACCTGTGGACCTATCGCTACACCTTCACCCAGCCGGGTGACTACGACTACTACTGCACTGAACACGGCAGCCCGGGCCGGCGCGGCATGGCGGGTCGAGTGCGAGTGGCGGGAGATGCACCCGCGTTTGTTCCTGGCAAGCTTGCTACTGGCACTTGGTACAACCCAGCGCTGGATGGCCAAGGCTTCACCTTCGAGTGGCTCGCAGCCACCAACGAGATTGCGTACGGTTGGTTTACCTTTGCGGACACCGGCGACACGCCAGCTTGGTTCTATGGCGTTGCGCAGGTGAGCGGGGCCGTGGCGCGGGCGCCCTTGACTCGCGTCAGAGGCGGACGATTTGTGCTCCCAACGGCGATCGAACTGGTCACTGTCGGTGAACTCGTGCTGACTTTTCACGCCTGCGACCGGGTCACCGCCAGCTGGCGACGAGACGATCTGAATCAGCACGGAAGTTTCGAGCTACAGCGACTCACACCCGCCCATGCAGAATGCGAACCACCGGATACGCCGGCGGACCAAGCCGGTATCGACAGCGTTCTGAAGCGGTCACCAAAGTAGGTAGAGCGAACCCGCGCTCGACCCGCCAAGCACCCAGTCGCAGTGACCAAGGCGGCTGCGCTGAGTTGTGCTGCCGCAATCAGCGGTTTCTTCGTGTTGATGGGCCTCGCTATCGCGCGCTGACTCCGCGCACTGCCCGAGCATTTTTTTGGCGGAAAGCGTGCTTGGCGCCACCCAAGGCACTTCCGGAACCTCGATGGAACAGCTGAGCCGCCTAGGCGCGCCTCCTCAGGTGCTGCGCTTCCGGTTCGAGCGCGGGGCGAGGATCAAATCGCCCGCAGACGTAGTCAAGCGCGCCGAACCGCTGCTGGGGCCGAAGGGTCCCGGCTCCTGGACGCTGTTTTCGCTTTCCGGCACGCCGGTGACGCAGAGCGATGCGCCTGCGTCGGATCTGATCGGCACGCCGCGCCGCGCTTGGACCTCGTGGCGCATGTCGCGCGCCATGAAAAGACATTTGATGCCGGCGTGATCCGTCTGCTTGACGACGGCTTGGAGCCGGCGCCGAACCCCCTGGCCTCCGCACCCGTCGTCGTGACCCTGGTGCGTGCCGGCACCCGGCTGGCAGGCGACTAGGTTCTCTCGTTGCCGTTCAATGTCAGCCTTCGAAACCATTGGCGAAGATCAGCGTGCTGGTGACGCGCTCGACGGCGCCAAGATCGGGCGCTGCGCCACGCGGTGCACCAAGAATATCGTCAGCGGGCATCTGCGTTGGATCGACGGCGTCGATGCCGGCGCCGTTGGCTGCCGGTCGACCATAGGCTTCGACCATACCCACGAACGCCGCGCGGATGGTCGTAAATCCGCCGCGGAATTGCCCCAGTGCCTCGTCCCACCACGGCGGCACAAGCCCGGCGGGTGAGGGCAGAGCGGGATCGCCGGTTATCCGACTGGCGTCGTTGGTGATGTTGATCAGATCGCCGGGATCGAATGGCAATGGGTTGCCGGCATTCCAGTAGCCGTTGCCGGCCAGTGTGAAGGTGCCGACATCACCGGATAAGGTGTCGCTGAAGTCGCCCATGCTGCCGGCCGTATCGACCCAAAGATTGCCGTGAAAACGGAGGTTGGTGGGGGTTGGGTTGGCGCCCTCGCGGTTGATCCGCATCGCATACGCGTTGGCGGGCAGATCGCCGATCACGCTGTTGGCACGGTAGACCACGTCTGCGCAGCCCTTGCAGCCAAACGCTGCGCGCATGGTCAACGCACTATTGCCGAGCTTCAGGTTGTTCTCGACGGTGATCGCAAACGCCTCGACATTGGCGGTGCCGTCTTCGCCGAGTAGAACGAAATTGCTGCCGATGCTGCCTTGCCAGTTGGCGAACACGTTGCGGCGGACGATGACGTTGCGCGCGCCCAGGTACTCGTCGTCGTTGCCGTTCGAGTCCTTGATGACGATGAAACTCGCAGTGTCGATCGGCACCGGCCGGCCGGAGGCGGCGAAGTCGTTGAAGAAGAGGTTGTCTTCAATGACGACGTCATCAACGCTGTTGACGTCGATGTGCTCGTCTGAGCCCTGCTGGTTGTAGAACAGGTTGCCGACCACGCGGATCTCGGAGGCGCCGTTGTTGATCTTCAGAATGTCGTTATTGAAGGAGTCGTGCAGGATGTTGTTGCGCAAAACGATGCGGCGCGTCTGGGTGGCAAAGCCGTCCTGAATCTGCACCACCAGCGCGCCGGCTCCGCTGCCGCTGTGGGCGACATCAAACCCTTCGAAGGTGATGCCTTCGACGTTGGCGGCGTCGTTGAAAATCGTCAGCACCGTGGAGAAGTGGCGCAGGCGTGCGCGGTACGGTTGCTCGGAGCGCACCGTTACCCCGCTGGCGAACTGACCGCGCACGCGAATGCGACCGCTGTAGGTGCCAGCACGGACCAGAATCGTGCTGCTATCGGGCACCTGCTGCAGGGCGAACTCAATACTTGCCCAAGGCGCTGCGGCGCTGCCGTTGGCGGGGACATCGGCACCGTTGGTTGCAACAAAAAACGTCTGTTGCGCACTCGCACCGGCGGCGCAGACGAGCAGCACGATGCCTGCCGCCGCGCGTGCCAAGCTTGAGATAGGAGGAGTGCGAGTCATCGGTCGATTGTGCCACCGAGCCAAGCATTCCGGGCACCGGTTTCGGCCACGACTGCTCTGTCGAGCGACTTCGGCGCCTTGGGCCCCGGCCAACGAATGTGCCCCGCAGCGCGGGCGCACGCAGTCATCTATCGATCATGAGAATCGCATCTTGCGTTAACTGAATTGACTTGTTTCGCGCTTAGCGTCATCGGCTGCCTTTACCCGCCGCCGGAGCACCACCATTACTGCCGCAGACACTTCCCGACCCAACGAGTCCGCCGACTTTGACAACGAAGACAGTAACCGCTCAAGTAATCGCCATTTCAGTGACGTACTAGCGGTCAACCTGGGTCGGCGCGGCTTGCTTGCTGGCGGCGTTGGTCTTGCCCTGGCCGGCGCTTTGGGGGGGCGCGAAGCTCTGGCCTCTGGGCTGAACGACTCGGTCGTTGCCAAGGGATTGCTTGCCGATCCGCACTTCTCCACCGCCGAGATCAAGTCGATGCTCGCGCGGCCTGGGTTCGCTGCGGTCGCTATCAATCGCAGCAATCAAATCACCGTGCCGGCGGGCTACACCGCGCGAGTCATGTTTGCCTGGGGTGAGCCCATTGCGGCCGACGGTCCCGCGTATCTGGATGGCGGCTTGAACACTGGCGCCGACCAGGAACAGCAGATCGGCATGCATCACGATGGCATCCACTACTTTCCAATCTCCAACCGTCCGCAACGCGACCAGCGCGGTCTCCTGGTGATGAACCACGAGTACATCGACCAAGCGCAAATGCATCGCGATGGGGCAACCACGGTGAATGGCGTCCGCGTGGCTGATGAGGTGCGCAAGGAAATTGCCGCCCATGGCGTCAGCGTGCTCGAGATCGTGCAGCGGGGTGGCGTTTGGGAGCGTGCGTTTACCCATCGTGACCGCCGTATTACCGGTGCCACCCTAATGGAGATCACCGGGCCACTTCGCGGCAACGCCAAGTTGCGCACCGCGTTCAGCCCGTCGGGGACGCAAGCGCGCGGCACCTTGAACAACTGCGGCAATGGCTACACGCCGTGGGGAACCTACCTCACCTGCGAAGAAAACTGGGCCGGCTATTTCGTCAATCGCGACGCCACCCGCCCGCGCGAGCACACCCGTTTTGGTGTGCCCAGCAGCGCCAGTCGCTATCGCTGGGATACCGTTGAGCCGCGCTTCAATGCCAGCAGCGTTGGGGCCAACGCCGAAAGTGATTTCCGCAACGAACCCAACACATTTGGCTACATCGTCGAGATCGACCCGTTCAACCCGACTTCGATCCCGAAGAAGCGCACCGCCATGGGTCGCTTTGCCCACGAAGGCTGTGTGTTTGCGCAACCCGTCGTCGGCAAGCCGGTGGTGTTTTACAGCGGAGACGATTCGCAAAACGAGTACATCTACAAGTTCGTGACTCGCGGTGTGTACGTGCCATTGCTTGGGGTGGTCGATCTGTTGGAATCGGGGACCTTGTACGTCGCCAAGTTTGACGACAACGGCAGCGGGACGTGGCTGGCTCTTGACATCAACGACGCCGCGTTTAGAGCCGCTGCAGCCAATGCCAACGTGAGCTTTACCGATCAGGCCGATGTTCTTCTGAACACCCGTTTGGCGGCCGATGTGGCCGGCGCCACCAGGATGGACCGACCCGAGTGGGGTGCGATTGATCCCGCCAACGGCGAGGTGTATTTCACCTTGACCAACAACAGCAGCCGCACTGCGGCTCAGGTGACGCCAGCCAATCCGCGCGGACCCAATCCGTTTGGCCACATCATCCGCTGGCGGGAGACGGGCAATGATCCTGCCGCGACCAGCTTCACCTGGAATCTCTTTGTCCTGTCTGGTCCGCAAGACAACAGCCGCATCCTGCCGGCGACGCAGAACCGGCCGCTCAACGCTGACGGTATCCACGCCAGCCCGGACGGCCTGTGGTTTGATCGCGCGGGTCTGCTGTGGATTCAAACCGACATGAGCGGCAGTCAGCTCGCTACCGGCCCGTTCGGCAACAACGCCATGCTGGCGGCCAATCCGGTGACTGGGGATATTCGCCGGTTTCTGATCGGGCCGGTCGGCTGCGAAGTGACCGGCATCATCTACAGCGGCGACATGCGCACCGCCTTCGTCAATATCCAGCATCCGGGCGAGGATGGCACCTTGGGCTGGCCTGGTGGCGGCAGCACGCGGGGGCGCTCAGCGACCGTGGTGGTGACCAAGGACGACGGCGGGGTTATTGGTCTGTGAGCAAGGCGCCAGCCCAGCGTTGCTTGAGTGGCGTCGGGCAGCGCATGGTCGGGTAGCGGATCGGCGTGCGGCACACGTGTCGCACCGCCAATCACCTGCGCTGTCGCCGATCTGCGTCTCGCCGTCCTACTCAAATTTCGAACACCAGCAGCGGACCCGCCCACCGGCTTTGACAAGGTGGGCGCGGCGATCGTCCTCACTCTGATTGCTGGCTAGGCATAGGCGGCAGCAAGCGCGGCTATCCTGCAGGTCTGCAGTTCGCAGCGGGTGCGGAATGAGTGCGCTGCGCGGCCAGCGACAGCGCCGATATCGAAATCGCAAGCAGCCAACTGGTGCCTGACCCGAATGGCACTTAACTACGCGCAAGTGCCAGACAATCGTCATTCCGGCAAAGGCCGGAATCCAGCACTTCACGCCCGTAGCGGAGCTTCAATAGCACTGGATCCCGGTTTTTTCCGGGATGACGTGCCTCAATCGAGTGCCATTCGACCCTGACACCCTTTCAGGCGCCGGCGTTCACTTGACGCGCCCTTGTCGCGGCCCCGGGCAGACTGCCGGACCGGATTTCGACTTGGCCCTTCGTATGCGCATCGCGTCTTCTTCCCTGGTTCTTTGCGTCATCGGCATGCTGGCGGCAGACGTGCACGCGCAGAGTGAGCGGCAGAGCCGGCCCACGTGGAGTGCTGGGGTGATGGGCATCGTGCGCGACACGCCCTATCGCGATGCTGATAGCGACAATCTGCTGGTGCCGTTTCTGCAGTACGAGGGTGAACGGCTGTACTTCCGGGGGCTGGCGTTGGGCTGGCGGGTAGACCCGGAGGCCGAGATCCAGATCGAGCTGATCGCGAGGACCCGCCTTGACGGGTTCGAGGCCCAGGATTCGCCCGTGTTTGCCGGCATGGCCGAGCGCAAGCGCTCGCTGGAGCTGGGGGCCAATGTCAGCCGCGCGCTGGGCCCGGGGCGAGTCGCGGTTGAGGTCTTTACCGATGCGCTGGACCGCAGCGGCGGGCAAGAGCTCGACCTGCTGTGGCGCGGCGACATTGGCCGCGGCCCCTTTCGCCTGCAGCCGGAGTTCGGGCTGCGCTGGCAGAGCAGCGACCTCGTCGACTACTACTACGGCGTGCGCGCCGACGAAGCCGTCGCGGGCCGGCCTGCCTATCGGGCTGGTTCGGCGCTGGTGCCGCGTGTCGCGCTCAACGGGCTCGCTCCGCTGGGCGGCAACTGGGGACTGTTCGCCCGCCTGAGCTACGACGATCTGCCGGCGGAGATCACCGACAGCCCGCTGGTGGACCGTGGCAGCGAGCGTCGGGCCTTTATTGGGCTGGTGTACGGCTTTCGCTGACGCAGCAATGGGGCGCGGTGCCAAAACTGGACGCAATTTTCCGCCGGCCTTACGTAGTGTCAAAGGCTGCCAGGGCACGTTCTTCCAGCCCGCAACTGCCGCTGCCGCGTCAGCGTGCTGGCCCGGCAATTGGCCCGCGAATTGCCTGCGAAAAGTCGGCGCTGTCGGCGTGCCGCCGGGCCAAGTGATTGATCTGGTGCGCGGCGCGGTACGACTCGCGCGGCAGATCGGTATCGATCAGTCCGAGATCGAACGCCAGATCGTCGGAATAGGCCGGCAGCAGCGTCTTGAAGCTGAACGGAATCCGCCCCGGCGCGATCAGCTCGATATGGTCGACGATATTGCTGGTGCAGGTGTTGGTCAGCGTGTTGTAGAACTCCGGCTGCCTGACCAACGCGTTGGCGCGTTCGAGCATCGACAGCAGCAGGGCGCGACGGCCCTCGGCCGTGGTGCGGATCGGGTACAGATAGACGTCGTCGTTGCGATGATTGGCGCGCAGGCCGATCAGGTCGCGTTCGTCGCCGATGATGTAGGCCAGCTCGTACTTCCGCAGCAGGCCCTGCAGCGGCGAAAAGGTCTCACCGCGCTCTTTGCGGATTTCCACCGAGATCGCGAGGAACTGCCCGTCAGCAAAGCCGAAGCTGAGCAGGGTGTGCGCCGGACCGCGCCAGTCGGCGAACGGTTCAACCACGAACCACACCGAGTCCAGCTGGCTGATGTTGTAGCTGCGCGACTCCCAGCGTAGGTCGAAGTCGCTGGTTGATCGGTAGTGGGCGTTGCGCACATTGGCAATCTGCAGCAGCTCACCCTGGAACGTGATGCTCGACAAACGGGCCTGGTCGGGCGACCAGTCGCGATCATTTGACGGTCGAACCAGCGCCGCGAGCAGCAGCCAGGCACAGAGCGCAGCCAGCATGACCAGCAACAGCAGACGCCGGGCGCTGGGAAAACGTGGACGGGTTCCGGACATGGGTCGAATGCTACCCCAGGTTTTCGGCGTTCTGCTCTCAAGCGTCCAACCACGGCTGGGTTGTTGCACTGGAATGTGGACGAGCAGCGCGCGTGAGCTTGAGCGGCGTTGAGTCCAAGAAACAGCGACCTTCAGCGACCCCGCCTCAATTCCCCGCCGACCCACCATTCGCCGCCCACGGACGTTCGATATGCGCGGTGACGCCAGTCACGCCGGGCAGGGCGCGCAGTTCGCCGAGCAGGTTGGGTTCGGCGCGGACGCCAAACGGGCCGTTGATGTCGATGCGACCGCTGGCGCCTTGGGTGAGCGCGGTGAGGCGCAGAGCGGTGCTGCCGGGACGGTAGCGAGTCAGAAGGGCTTCGAGCTGGGGCAGGGCACGGTTGACGCGGGTGTCGACCTGCAGGCTGATCGAGCGGGTGCGCTCGGTGCAGACGGCGTTGAAGTCCCAGCAGCGCTTGGCACGCAGGCTGTAGCCGCCGGAAAACGCGTCCTCCCGCAGCGTACCTTCCACCAGCAGGATGCGGTCGCGCGTGAGCAGGGCGGCGAACTCGCCGAAGCTTTCATTGAAGAACGCCACTTCCAGGCGCCCGCGGCCGTCTTCCAGCTGCACGAAGGCCTGGGTTTCGCCGCGCCGGCGCACCGCCATCACCAGCCCCGCGAGCACGGCTTGCGCGTCGCCGCGGCGGTCGCGGCGCTGGTCGAACAGGCTGTCGAGGCCGGCGAGGTCGTTGCCCACCAGCGCCTGCAGTTCGCTGCGCCAGGGGTCGATCGGGTGGCCGGACAGATAGTGCCCGAGCGTTTCGCGTTCGCCGTTGAGCAGGCGCGCCAGCGGCCACTCCGGGCAGGTCGGCAGGTCCAGCTCGGCGCGTCGAGTGGGCGATGCATCAACCGATAGCCCGAAAAGGCTGTTCTGACCGGCCTCGCGCTCGCGCTGCAGCTGCTCGGTGGCGCGCATCACTTCGGGCAGCTGCAGCATCAGGCTGGCGCGGTTCGGACCCAGGCCGTCCATCGCGCCGGCATTGATCAGGGCTTCCAGCACGCGCTTGTTGAGCTTGGCGCCGTCGACCCGGCTGCACAGGGTGAGCAGGTTGTCGAACCGGCCGCTAGCGCGGGCCGCGATGATGGCCTGAACGGCGCCTTCGCCGACGCCCTTGGCGGCGCCGAGCCCGTAGCGGATGGTGTGCGTGTCGGTCGCGGTGAATCGGTAGCCGGAGGAGTTCACATCCGGCGGCACCACGGTCACGCCGCGAAGTTCGGCGTCGACCTTGAAGCCGACCACTTTGTCGGTGTTGTCCATGTCCGACGACAGCACGGCGGCCATGAAGTCGGCCGGGTAGTGCGCCTTCAGCCAGGCCGTCTGGTAGGCGACCAGCGCGTAGCCGGCGGCGTGTGACTTGTTGAAGCCGTAGCCGGCGAACTTTTCCATCAGGTCGAAGATGGCGTCGGCCTTGACCTTGGCGATGCCGTTCTTTGCCGCGCCATCGCTGAACATGGCGCGGTGCTTGGCCATCTCCTCGGCCTTCTTCTTGCCCATCGCCCGCCGCAGCAGATCGGCGCCGCCCAGCGAGTAGCCGCCGAGGATCTGGCCGATCTGCATCACCTGTTCCTGATAGACCATGATCCCGTAGGTCTGGCGCAGGATCGGCTCCACCCGCGGGTCGGGGTATTCGATCGGTTCCTCGCCGTGTTTGCGGGCACAAAAGCTCGGGATCAGCTCCATCGGGCCGGGACGGTACAGCGACACCAGGGCGATCAGATCCTCGAAGCTGTCCGGCCGGGCCTTCTGCAGCAGGTCACGCATGCCGCGCGACTCGAACTGGAACACCGCCACGGTGTCGCCGCGGGCGAACAGCGTATAGGTGGCGGGATCGTCGAGCGGCAGGGCGGTGATGTTGATCGGCGCCTCACCTATCCCTGCGCGCCGCACGTTGATGGCCTTCACCGCCCAATCGATGATGGTCAGCGTGCGCAGTCCGAGGAAGTCGAACTTGACCAGCCCGATCAACTCGACGTCATCCTTGTCGAACTGGGTGACGATGCTGCGGGTGCTGTCGCCCTTGCCGCCGTGGTCGGCGTACAGCGGGCAGAAGTCGGTCAGCGGGCTGGGCGCGATCACCACGCCGCCGGCGTGCTTGCCGGCGTTGCGGGTCAGGTCCTCCAGCTTGCGCGCCAGGTCGATCAGCTCGCGGACCTCGTCCTCGTCCCGGTAGCGCTGGATAAGCTCCGCCGAAGCCAGGTTGCTGTCCATACGGGCCGCCTCGCTTTCGCCGAGCGCGTCATCCAGGCTGACGCCCAGCGTCAGCGGAATGAGCTTGGCGATGCCGTCGACAAATCCGTACGGATTGCTGAGCACCCGCCCGACGTCGCGCACCACCGCTTTGGCGGCCATGGTGCCGTAGGTGATGATCTGGCTGACCCGGTCGCGCCCGTAGGTTTCGGTGACGTACTGGATCACCCGGTCGCGACCGTCCATGCAGAAGTCGATGTCGAAATCGGGCAGCGACACGCGCTCGGGGTTCAGGAAACGCTCGAACAGCAGGTCGTAGGGCAGCGGATCGATATCCGTGATGCCCAACGCCCACGCCACCAGCGAGCCGGCGCCGGAGCCGCGCCCCGGGCCCACCGGAATGTCGTGCCGTTTGGCCCAGTTGATGAAGTCGGCGACGATCAGAAAGTAGCCGGGAAAACCCATCCGGACGATCACGTCGAGCTCGACGTCCAGCCGCGCGGCGTAGCTGGCCGCATCGTGGCCCGGCGCCAGCGGCAGGTGCGCCAGCCGCTGGTCCAGCCCGGCATGCGCCTCGCGCCGGATCCAGCTCTCCAGCGTGTGCTCCTGTGGCACCGGGAAGGCCGGCAGGTACGACGTGCCCAGCGTCATCTCGAGATTGCAGCGCTTGGCCAGTTCAACCGTGTTGATCAGCGCGCCGGGCAAATCGGAGAAGCGCTCGGCCATGTCGTCGGGCGACGCCAGGTACTGCTGCGCGCTGTAGTCGCGCGGGCGCTTGGGGTCGCCCAGCACGCGGCCAGTCGAGATGCAGACGCGCGCCTCGTGCGCCTCGAAATCGCCGGTTTCCAGAAAGCGCACGTCGTTGCTGGCCAGTGCCGGCAGGTCGTAGCGTCGGCCAAGTGCCAACGCGCCCGCGTTCCAGTTGGCTTCGCCGTCGCGCCCGCTGCGCACCAGCTCCAGGTACAAGCGATCATCGAAGCGTCCGCGCAGCTGCTCGATGGCGGCTTCGGCGTGGGCATCGCGACCGTCGGCCAGCGCCTTGCCGACCGCGCTTTCACGCCCGGCCAACGCCACCAGTCCCGCGTTCTCGGTCGCCAGCCAGCTGTCCCGCAGCGCCACGTGGTCGCCGCGATGGCCGTCGATGTAGCCGCGGCTGAGCAGCCGCGACAGCGTGAGGTAGCCGCTGTGGTCGAGGCACAGCAGGGTCAGCCGGCTGCGCGAGGCGTCGTCGTGCTCGATGTGCACGTCGGCGCCGATGATCGGCTTGATCCCGGCCTTCTCCGCCTCGCGATAGAACTTTACCAGCGCGAACAGGTTGCTCTGGTCAGTCAGGGCAACCGCCGGCATGCCGAGCTTGACGCAGCGGCTTACCAGGTCGGGGATGCGAATGGTGGAGTCGGCCAGCGAGTACTCGCTGTGCACGTGGAGGTGGATAAAGCGCGGAGTCATCGAGGCAGCCCGGGCGAGGCGGCAGGGTAGCCCTGCGGGTCATGGCGGTACAAGGGTTGACAGCGATGGCGGTAGCGCGGCGCCAGTCATGCCACTGCCGCCGGCGTGCCGGTGCAGGCGATGCGGGCGGGATGTGTCGACTTTGGCGTCGCAGCGGAATATTCGTTCGCCCGGCCATGCGGCCATCGGCAACCGTTAAAATGCGCGCCTCCTTCAAACAATTGGCAGCGGCAGCATGGGCGCGCAGTGGAAAACCAAGATCAAGGAAACGTCGGCCAGCGCCAAGGGCCGCGTCTTCACCAAGCTGACCCGCGAAATCTCGGTGGCGGCGCGCAGCGGCAGCGACCCGTCGATGAACGCTCGGCTGCGGCTCGCCATCGAGCAGGCGCGCAAGGCTTCGATGCCGCGCGAAACGCTGGAGCGCGCTATCAAAAAAGGCGCGGGCATGCTCGACGACGGCGCGAACTACGAGAAGCTCACCTATGAAGGCTTTGCGCCGCATCGCGTCCCGGTGATCGTCGAGTGCTTGACCGACAACTCCAACCGCACCGCATCCAACCTGCGCGTACTGTTCCGCAAGGGCCAGCTCGGAAACGCCGGCTCGGTTTCCTGGGATTTCGACTATCTGGGCATGATCGAGGCGGAAGCGCGTGAACCCGGCGCCGACCCCGAACTCGCCGCGATCGAGTCCGGCGCCCAGGATCTGATCGTCGAAGACGACGGAGTGGTGTTTCTGACCGAACCGACCGATCTCGACAGCGTGCAGCGCAGCCTGTCCGCGCATGGCTTCGAAGTGCATAAGGCGTATCTGGGCTACCGGCCGAAGAACCTGATCAGCCTCGGTGCCGCCGAACGCGAAGAAGTCGAAGCGTTTCTGCAGGCGATCGACGACGACGACGACGTGCAGATGCTGTACGCGGCGTTGGGTTAGGGGGCTTGCCGTCGACGGCCGTTCCGGCGGCGGCACCGGAGCCGTGCGAGTCGCGACGCTCTCACACCTCGCGATGGGGCGCTCGCGAACCTTGCGACGCGGCGCTCGCGAACCTTGCGACGCGGCGCTCCCGAATCCTGCGACGCGGCGCTCCGGAATCTTGCGACGCGGCGCTCCGGAATCTTGCGACGCGGCGCTCGCGAATCCTGCGACGCGGCGCTCCCGAATCTTGCGACGCTCTCGTAGAGCCGAGCTTGCTCGGCTTCACCCTTGGGGGGATCC
>JBBRBN010000048.1:0-31480 GCA_038205755.1 Lysobacterales bacterium
AGGATGCCCATCGCGATCATGTCGCCGAACTCGCCGGTGGCGGCGTTGTAGCCGTAGTTGCCGGTGCCTTCGGCAACCTTGTTCAGCACCACCGAGGACTCTTCGCCGCAGTTGTTGACGATCTCGCGCAGCGGGGCTTCCATCGCCCGCATCGCGATGGCGATGCCGTGGTTCTGGTCTTCGTTGATGCCCTTCAGGCTCTTCAACGCGACCAGCGCACGGATCAGGGCGACGCCGCCGCCCGGCACCACGCCTTCTTCGACGGCCGCACGGGTCGCGTGCAGGGCGTCTTCAACGCGGGCCTTCTTTTCCTTCATTTCCATTTCGGTCGAGGCGCCGACCTTGATCACCGCAACGCCGCCGGCGAGCTTGGCAACGCGCTCCTGCAGCTTCTCTTTGTCGTAGTCCGACGAGGTATCTTCGATCTGCGCCTTGACCTGCTTGATGCGGGCCTGGATCGCTTCGCCATCGCCGGCACCGTCGATGATGGTGCTGTTCTCTTTGGTGATCTGAATCTTCTTGGCGCGGCCCAGATCCTTGATCGTGGCCTTCTCCAACTGCAGACCGACTTCTTCGGAGATCACGGTGCCACCGGTGAGGACGGCCATGTCTTCGAGCATCGCCTTGCGACGATCACCGAAGCCCGGGGCCTTGACGGCGCAGACCTTGACGATGCCGCGGATGGTGTTGACGACCAACGTCGCCAGCGCCTCACCCTCGACTTCTTCGGCGACGATCAGCAGCGGCTTGCCGACCTTGGCCACGCCTTCGAGGATCGGCAGCAGCTCACGGACGTTGGAGATCTTCTTGTCGTGCAGCAGGATGAACGGGTCGTCCAGCTCAACCGACATCGACTGCTGGTTGTTGATGAAGTACGGGCTCAGATAGCCGCGGTCGAACTGCATGCCCTCGACGACGTCGAGCTCATTGTCCAGGCCCGAACCCTCTTCAACCGTGATCACGCCTTCCTTGCCGACCTTCTTCATGGCGTCGGCAATGATGGTGCCGATCGACTCATCGGAGTTGGCCGAGATCGTGCCGACTTGGGCAATCGCCTTGTCGTCAGCGGTCGGCTTGGACAGGGTCTTCAGCTCGGCGACGGCGGCGATGACGGCCTTGTCGATGCCGCGCTTGAGATCCATCGGGTTCATGCCGGCGGCGACCGCCTTCATGCCCTCGCGGATCAGCGCCTGCGCCAGCACGGTGGCGGTGGTGGTGCCGTCACCGGCGTTGTCGGAGGTCTTGGAAGCGACTTCCTTGACCATCTGCGCGCCCATGTTCTCGAACTTGTCGGCCAGCTCGATTTCCTTGGCGACGGAGACGCCGTCCTTGGTGATCGTCGGCGCGCCGAAGCTCTTCTCGAGCACGACGTTGCGGCCCTTCGGGCCGAGGGTGACCTTGACCGCATTGGCCAGGACATTGACGCCGCGAACCATGCGGGCGCGGGCGTCTTCGGAGAAACGTACTTCTTTGGCTGCCATTGGAGATTCCTCAAGTTTGTTTGGTGCGGGCCTTGACCTCAGGGCACAGGGCTCAGAGGTCAGGGCTCAGGAAGGGCGTTCTGGGCGAGATCGGCAGGATCCAGGCTGTTTCTTGAGCGCCTGACCCCTGACCTCTGAGCCCTGCTCTCAGTTGATGATGGCGAAGATGTCGTCTTCGCGGACGACCAGATACTCGGTGCCGTCGACCTTGACCTCGGTGCCGGAGTACTTGCCGAACAGGACCTTGTCGCCGCTCTTCACCTTCAGGGCGCGAACGGTGCCGTTGTCCAGCGGCTTGCCTTCGCCCACGGCGATGACTTCACCCTTGATCGGCTTCTCGGTGGCGTTGTCGGGGATGACGATACCGCCGGCCGACAGGCGCTCTTCTTCCATACGCTTGATGACAACGCGGTCGTTCAATGGCTGCAGATTCATGGCTTTCCTCGTAAACAGTTGATTCGGAATGACTTTCGACGTCCTGTTAGCACTCGACGTCGGTGAGTGCCAAATTTTACACGCAGTCCGGGACAGTGTGAAGTCCCGGGACGGGCCAAAACATGGGGTGCTGATTCGTGCTTTCAAGGGCCGGACCGGTCGAGATTCATCGCCCTTGGTCACGGACATGCCGCCATTGCGCCGGTAGACTGCGCGGCCACTCGCCATCCAGTGACCGCCATGCTGTCTTTCCGCCTGTTTGACCGCCGCGCACTGGCATCGCTCCTTTTGGTTGGCCTGACGGGCAGCTCGCTGGCGCAGTCGGTGTCCATTGCTGGTGGCGCTGCGCCGGTGGAGACTTTTGATGGGCTGGCCGCGACCGGCACCAGCTCCGACCTGCCGGTGGGTTGGTACCTGGCCGAGTCCGGCAACAATGCCAACACGACCTACGCCGCCGACGATGGCTCCGTCCAGTCCGGCAATAGCTACAGCTACGGCAGCACGGGATCGAGCGAGCGGGCCTTTGGAGCGCTGCTGTCGGGCTCGCTCACGCCGACCCTCGGCGCGCAGCTGGTCAACGCCAGCGGCGGCACGCTGGGCAGCCTGCTGGTCAGCTATGTCGGCGAGCAGTGGCGGATTGGCGCGCTCGGCCGCGTCGACCGTCTTGACTTCCAGTACAGCCTCGACGCCACGTCATTGACCACCGGCACCTGGATCAATGTCGATACGCTCGACTTCATCGCGCCCAACACGACCGGGCCGCTGGGTCCGCTCGATGGCAATGCGCCCGCCAACCGGCAGTCAATAAGCGCCGAGGTCAGCGGCCTCAATCTGGCCACCAATGCCGTGCTGTGGGTGCGCTGGACTGACTTCAATCCGGCCGGCATCGACGACGGTCTGGCGATTGACGACATCCGCTTCGCCGTGCCGGGCGATTTTGCGCCCAGCGTGATGGCCACCGATCCGAGTCAGAATGCCAGCGAGGTGCCGGTCGGCGCGACCATCGGCATTGCGTTTTCCGAGCCGGTGGCAGTGGGCGACCCGTGGTTCACGCTGCAGTGCGGCGGCACTCCTTTAATTGCGGAATTCAGCGGCGGTCCGAGCGCGTATGTGATCACGCCGGACGCTGATCTGCCGTTTGGCACCGCGTGCAGCGTCACGCTACTCGCGGCCGCGGTCACCGACCTGGACGGCGACCCGGATCCGCTGGCGGCGGATTTCACCCTGAATTTCACCACCCAGGCCGACCTGCCGCCGACCTTGGCCAGCAGCACGCCCGTGAACAATGCGCCGGCCTTTCCCACCAACGGCAGCCTGCAGCTGACCTTCTCGGAGCCGGTCACTGTGGGGCAGACCTGGTTCCAGATCGGCTGCAGCCTGAGCGGTACGCGGGTGGTGGGTGACACCTTGGTCAGCGGCGGACCCAGCACGTACACGCTTGACCCAAGCTTCGATTTCGACCAGACCGAAACCTGCACGCTGACGCTGGACGCCGCGCAGATCACCGACCTTGATGGCGCTCCGCAAACGCTGAGCGGCGCCAACACGGTGACCTTCACGGTCGGGGCGCCGGTGGTCAATCAGCCGCCAACGGTGCTTTCAACCACACCGATGAACGGCGACAGCAACTTCCCGGCGGCCGGCGATCTGGTGGTGCTGTTCAGCGAGCAGGTGACCACGCTGGCGGACGCCTTTGGTCTGAGCTGTGAAACCAGCGGCAGCGTGGCGCTGACCTATCCGTCGACTGGCACCAGCTTCACTATTGACACCGGCACCGCGCTGGTCGGCGGGGAGAGCTGCACCTTTACCATCGTCGGCAAGCGCGTTGTCGACGCCGACGGCGCGCCGCTCGGCGACAACGTGGTGGTGACCTTCACTGTTCGCACCAGTGGCGTCGGCGGCTACTACGGCACGGTCAACAGCAGCAGCCCGGAGCAGCTGCGTTGCACCCTGCACCAGACCATTCGCGGCCACACCGAGTATCCCTATGGCTGGGATCAGCTGGAAATCGCTGACGAAGATCCGCTGAATCAAAACCGGATTCTGGACATCTACCGCAACTGCAGCTACGACAAAGTCAACTCACGAGTAGGCAACGGCGGCCCGGCCTCCACCTGCGGCGCCGTCACCAATTTGCGCTACAACCGCGAGCACGTCTGGCCGCGCTCGCTGGGCTTCAACAACACCGGGCTGGCGGCGCATAACGATCTGCACATGCTGCATCTGTCCGACGAGACCTTCAACGCAAATCGCGGCAACAAGCCGTTTGCCACCTGCACACAGGGCAGTGGCTGCATTGAGAACCGCACGATCGCCTACGCCGGCCAGGGCGGCGGCAACGGCACCTATCCGGGCCTGTCGAACTGGTACACCGCTCAGGATGGCAGCACCGGCAGCTACGAGGTCTGGAGCAAGGTGCGCGGCAACATGGCGCGGGCGATCTTCTACATGGCGATCCGCTATGAAGGCGGCGACAGCCTGCCGGATCTTGAACTCACCGATGAGCGCAGCCTGATCATTGGCCGCTTACCCAGCGCGCCCATCGCCCACATGGGTTTGTTGACCACCCTGCTGCAGTGGCATCTGGATGATCCGGTCGACGACCGCGAGCGGGATCGCAACGAAGTCATCTTCAACTTCCAGAGCAATCGCAACCCGTTCGTTGATCGCCCGGACTGGGCGACGCTGGCGCTGTTCCAGTCGACCACACCGGCAGTCTGCGTGCCGGGCACCGGCGGCGGCGGCGAGCCGCTGATCTTTGCCAATGGTTTCGAGTAGTGGCTGATGCCACGCTGACCTCGGCGGCCTCGCCGTCGGCTGCGTGCATCGTGCTGTGCAGCTGCGCCGACACCTCGTCGGCGCAGACCTTGGCCCACGGGTTGGTCGAGGACCGGCTGGCGGCCTGCGTCACCCTGCTGCCGGGTGCGCGCTCGATCTATCGCTGGCAAGGCGTGATCGAGCAGGCCGACGAGGTGCTGCTGCTGATCAAGACCACCCATGCCCGCCTGCCGGCACTGCAGGCGGCCATCGTTGCGCGCCACCCGTACGAACTTCCTGAGGTTCTTGCGGTCACTGCCGGTTCGGGGCTGGATCGCTATCTCGACTGGGTGCGCGCCGAAACCACTCTTTAACCACGCCGCGTCGGGCAGCATCCGGGGTTGCGTCTCTGCTTCGCCGACGGACTCTGCCAACCATGCTGCATCGCCTGTGTCTGTCGCTGCTCGCTCTCGCTCTGCTGCTGCCCGCCGCGGCGCGGGCGATCGATGAATCCGACCTGCTGCCGATCGAGCAGGCGTTCGTGCTCACCGCGCAGGCCACAGAGCGCGGGCGGATCGAATTCCGCTGGAAGATTGCCGATGGCTACTATCTATATCGCCACCGGACCAGCGTCACGCCGATCGACGCCGGCTTCAAGGCCAATCCGCTGCAGTTGCCCGAAGGCACGCGCTACACCGACGAGTTTTTCGGTGATGTCGAGACCTATCGCGAATCCCTGACCGCGGTGCTGACCGGCGCCGCCGCTGACGGCGTGACCGCGCTGAGCTTCAAAGTCAGCTATCAGGGCTGCGCCGATATCGGCGTGTGCTACCCGCCGCACTCGCAGACCGTGCAGGTCCGCCTGCCGGGAGCCCCGGCAGGCGGCCTCGCCACTCTCCTCACCGTGCCGCTTGGCGGGGTCGCCAAGCCGCTGTTCGGGAACCCCGAAGGAATCGATATCAAGGTCGACAGCCAGCCGCTGCCGGCCGAACAGGCGTTTGCGCTGGAGGCGATTGCCGTCGCGCCCAACGCGCTGCTGCTGCGCTTCACGCCGGCGCCGGGCTACTACCTGTATCGCGACCGCTCCAGTTTTGCGGTCAGCGACGGCGACGGCGCAGCCCTGCTGGCGCCGCAGTGGCCTCCGGCACAGCAGCATACGGACGAGCACTTCGGCGAGGTGGCGGTGTACTTCGAGCAGGTCGAGGTGCCGCTGCCGCTCACCCGTCAGAGCGCCGCCGCCCAGACGCTGCTGCTGGAGGCAACCTTCCAGGGCTGTCAGACCGACGGCATCTGCTATCCGCCGATGACCCGCCAGATCAGCATCGAGCTGCCCGCCGCGACTGCGGGCAGTGGCGCAGACGCACCCGCGGCTGCACCTGCCGGCGCTGCCGTGATCCTGATCATCCTGCTGTCGGCGGTGCTCGGCGGACTGATCCTGAATCTGATGCCGTGCGTGCTGCCGGTGCTGTCGCTGAAGGCGCTGTCGCTGGCTGAGGGCGGGCGCGAGGGCGCGCGGCGCAGTGCGCTTTGGTACACCGCCGGCGTACTGGCCAGCTTCGCGGCGGTCGGCGGGCTGGCGCTGGCGCTGCGCCATGCCGGCCTGGCGCTGGGCTGGGGTTTCCAGCTGCAGCAACCGCTGGCCATCGCGGTGCTGGCCTACGTCATGTTCGCGGTCGGCCTGAGTCTGTCGGGCGTGTTCCAGATGGGCGCCGCGCTGGCGGGCACCGGCCAGTCACTGACGCAAAAGAAAGGACCGGCCGGCGACTTCTTCACCGGCGTGCTCGCGGTGGTGGTGGCAAGTCCGTGCACGGCGCCGTTCATGGGCCCGGCGCTGGCGTATGCGTTTGCGGCGCCGACCGGACTGGCGATGGGCGTGTTCCTGGCGCTGGGCTTGGGATTGGCCTTGCCGTTCCTGCTGATCGGCTTCATCCCGGCGCTGGCCGCGCGACTGCCGCGCAGCGGCGCCTGGATGAACACCTTCAAGCAGGCGATGGCGTTTCCGATGTATCTGACTGCCGCCTGGCTGGTGTCGATCCTGGCCGCCCAGCGCGGCGCCGACGGCGTGCTGTACGTGCTGGCCGGCGCGGTGCTGCTGGCGCTGGGCCTGTGGTGGCGGGAACTGCTGCGCTATGGCGGCCACCCGCTGGGCCGCGCGCTGGCGATCGGCATGCTGCTGCTCAGCCTGTGGCCGCTGTGGGCGCTGCACCGGCTGCCGGCCGCCAGCGCCACTGCGTCGGCGCAGGCGGCAGCCGGCGAGGTTGTCTATTCGGCGGCTGCACTCACTGAGCTGCGCGCGCAAAAGCGCGTCGTGTTCGTCAACATGACCGCCGACTGGTGCGTCAGCTGCAAGGTCAACGAAAAGGCAGTTTTGGCGCAGGACGCCTTCAAGCAGGCCATGCAGGCCGCCAACGCGGTCTACATGAAGGGCGACTGGACCAATGTCGATCCGGCCATCACCGCCTTTTTAGAGTCACACAAGGCGGTGGGCGTGCCGCTGTACGTGGTTTACCCGGCCAACGGCGGTGTCGGCGAGGTGCTGCCAACGCTGCTGACGGCGGGCATCGTCGAGGCGGCGCTGCAGCGGGCGCGCGGCAGCTGATGCCTTGGTTGCGTTCGACCGTTCTGATCGTCGGTCTGGCGCTGGCTGCCGGGTCGGCGGGTCTGCTGGCCGGACGCTGGTGGTTTGCGATTTCGCCGTCGGTGGGTCCGGCCCTGCCGCCCGGCGTGCAGGTGCTGGGCATTGGCGACCTGCCGCCGTCGATCAGCCGCCCGGATATCACCGGCACCCTGCAGTCGCTCGATCAGTTCAAAGGCGCACCGCTGGTGATCAACTTCTGGGCGACCTGGTGCCCGCCGTGCGTACGCGAACTGCCGCTGCTGGACCGCTGGCACGCCCAGCGCGACGGCGACGGCCTGGCCGTGCTGGCGATTGCGCTGGAGCCAAGCGCCGCGCCAGTCGCAGCCTTCATCGAGGCGCGGTCGCTGCGCCTGCCGGTGTGGCTGGAAACGCCGGCAGCGGTCGATCTGTCGACCCGCTTCGGGAACACCCGCGGTGTCTTGCCCTACAGCGTGCTGCTCGGCGCTGACGGGCGCGTGCTGGCGCAGAAAATTGGCGAGATCGACGACGCCACGCTGCAGCGGTGGAAAGCGCTCACCCGCTGATCGCGTGGTCCGAGCCGGACGGCGGGCGGAGGCGGCAGTGCAAAGCGCTCTGCGGTCGGCGAACTTCCGGCGAACGTCGGCGAACTGGACACCATCACGCGCTTGACTGAAACTTCACGGCCTTCGGAGAGCGCGCCGTGGCGAACATTCTGGTTATCAACGGACCCAACCTGAATCTGCTCGGCACACGCGAGCCGGACATCTATGGCCGCGCGACGCTGGCGGAGATCGAGACCGATCTGGGCCAGCGCGCCGCGGCGGCCGGCCATTCCGTCAGCTGCTTCCAGAGCAACGCCGAGCACGCGCTGGTCGACCGCATCCAGGCCGCACGCAGCGATGGGACGGCCTTCATCCTGATCAACCCGGCGGCGTTCACGCACACCAGCGTCGCGCTGCGCGACGCGCTGACCGCGGTCGCCATTCCCTTCATCGAGATCCACCTGTCCAACCCGCACGCGCGCGAGCCATTTCGTCACGTCAGCTACCTGACCGACGTTGCCGTCGGCCTGATCTGCGGCCTCGGTCCGATCGGCTACGGGCTGGCGCTGGCAGCGGCGATCCAGCGGATCGACGCTGCTGGTCACTGACCGGCTTCCTGCATCCCCTCTTACACACGGAGTCCTCAATGGACCTGCGCAAGATAAAGAAACTCATCGACCTGCTGGAAGAATCCAATCTCACCGAGATCGAGATTCGTGAAGGTGAGGAGTCGGTGCGACTGTCGCGAGCCGCGCCGCAGGCGCCCGCTGCCGCACCCATCTACATGACCGCACCGCCGGCGCAGCTCGAAGCGCCGCGGCCGGTGATCGGCATGCTCTCGCCGACCGAATCCGCCACCGGCGGCCGCGCGCCGGCACCTGCTTCCGGGCTGCCGGAGGGCCATGTGCTGCGCTCGCCGATGGTTGGCACCTTCTACGGATCGCCCAGCCCCGACTCGCCGCCGTTCGTGAAGGTCGGGCAGAGCGTCACGGCCGGCGAGACGCTGGGCACCATCGAGGCGATGAAAATGTTCAATCCGATCGAAGCCGAAGTCTCCGGCACCGTGGTGGCGATCCTGGTTGAAAGCGGCCAGCCGGTGGAGTTCGACGAACCCATGTTCGTGGTCCGGTGACCTCAATGGCGATCACCTTCCGCGACTTCGCCCCCAGCTACGTCAACAAGGTGCTGGGCATCGCCATTGGCGGCCGACAAACGCTGGAAACTCTGCTGCAGGCGGTCAATGGCTGGATCGAGCGGGGCGCCATCAACGTCATCAATGTCGAAACCGTCATCCTCCCCGAGGGCGCGGCAGATGCGCCCGCGCGCAGCGAACTCGACGAGACCCGCTACAGTCTTGGCGCCTTCGAAATCGGCCCAACGCGGCTGCAGGTCATCCGCGTGTGGTACCGGCAATGAGCGCGCCCATGCTCGACAAGGTCGTCATCGCCAACCGCGGCGAGATCGCGCTGCGGATACTGCGCGCCTGCCACGCGCTCGGCATCAAGACGGTCGCGGTGCACTCGACGGTCGACCGCAACCTCAAGCACGTCGCGATGGCCGATGAATCGGTCTGTATCGGGCCGCCGCCATCCAACAAGAGCTATCTGGACATTCCGGCGATTATTGCTGCGGCCGAAGTCACTGACGCGCAGGCCATCCATCCCGGCTACGGATTTCTCTCGGAAAACGCCGACTTCGCCGAGCGGGTCGAGAAATCCGGTTTCGTGTTCATCGGCCCGAAGGCCGACACCATTCGGCTGATGGGCGACAAGGTCGAAGCCATCAAGGCGATGAAGGCCGCCGGCGTGCCGTGCGTGCCCGGCTCGGGTGGTCCGCTCGGCGACGACCCGGTCGAGAACGCGCGCATCGCCAAGGGTATCGGCTATCCGGTGATCGTGAAGGCCGCTGGCGGGGGCGGCGGTCGCGGCATGCGCGTGGTGCATACCGAGCTGGCCCTGCGCAGCGCCGTGCCGACCACCAAGCAGGAGGCCAAGGCGGCGTTCGGAAACGACATGGTCTACATGGAGAAGTACCTGGAGAACCCCCGCCACGTCGAGATCCAGGTGCTGGCCGACGGCCAGGGCCGGGCGATTCATCTTGGCGAACGAGACTGCTCGATGCAGCGCCGCCATCAGAAGGTGGTGGAGGAAGCACCGGCGCCGGGCATCACGCCCGAGCTGCGCGCGCAGATCGCCAAGGTCTGCGTCGATGCCTGCCTGCGGATCGGCTACCGCGGCGCCGGCACCTTCGAGTTCCTGTTCGAGGACGGCAACTTCTATTTCATCGAGATGAACACCCGCATCCAGGTCGAACACCCGGTCACCGAGATGATCACCGGCATCGATCTGGTGCGCGAACAACTGCTGATCGCCGCTGGCCGGCCGCTGTCGATCCGGCAGGAGGACGTGGTCCTGCGTGGCCACGCCATCGAGTGCCGGGTCAATGCCGAGGATCCGGAGACCTTCATGCCGTGCCCCGGCCAGATCCGGCATTTCCATGCGCCCGGGGGCCCCGGCATCCGCGTCGACAGCCATATCTACGAAGGCTACCGCGTGCCGCCGAATTACGATTCGATGATCGGCAAGCTGATCGCCCACGGCGCCGACCGCGAGCAGGCGATCGCCCGCATGCGGGTGGCGCTGGGTGAGATGGTGGTCGATGGAATCAAGACCAATCTGCCGCTGCAGCAGCGCATCCTGGCCGACAGCGGCTTCCAGAAGGGCGGCATGAACATCCATTACCTCGAAAAGCGGCTGCGCGAGCAGAAGGACGCCGCGATCGGGTTGGGCTGAGCAGGTGCCTTTTCTGCAGTTGACCCTGCGCTGCACCGAGGCCGATCAGCCGCGTCTGGAACACGCGCTGGAAGACCTCGGCGCGCTGGCGCTGACGCTCAGCGATGCGCGCGCCGATGCACCGGACGAACAGGCGATTTTCGAGCCGGGCGTCGGTGAGCAGCCGCTGTGGAGTGACATGCAACTGGTCGCGCTGTTCCCGGCGGATGCCAGGCCCGACCTCCTGCTGCACGCGCTGGAAGCGCTGGATGCGCAGATTGATATCCGCGCCGCGGAGTTTGGCGAGGTCGCCGACCAGGACTGGGAGCGCGCCTGGATGGATCAGTACGAGCCGCTGGCGTTTGGTCGCCGCACCTGGATCGTGCCCTGGAACCGGGAGCTGCCCGACGCCGCTGCCACGGCTGAAGCGGCAGTGCTGCGACTGGACCCGGGTCTGGCGTTCGGCTCGGGCACCCACCCGACCACCGCGCTGTGCCTGGAATGGCTCGATGCACTCGACCTGCGCGGACGGGCCGTGCTCGATTTCGGCTGCGGCTCCGGCATCCTGGCGCTGGCCGCGCTGCGGCTGGGCGCTGCTCGCGCCGTCGGCATCGACAACGACCCGCAGGCGCTGATAGCGACCCGCGACAATGCGCAGCGCAACGGCCTGGAGGCGCAGATCGCTGTATTCAGCCCAGCCGGGACGCCAGCCGAACGCTACCCGGTAGTGGTCGCCAACATCCTTGCATCGGCGCTGGAGGTGCTGGCGCCAACGCTGGCGGCACTGGTCGAGCCGGCTGGGCGCATTGCCCTGTCCGGCATTCTGGTCGGACAAGAACCCGCGCTGCTGCTGCGCTACGCCGCCTGGTTTGACGATCTGCAGGTCTGCCAGCGCGAGGACTGGCTGCGCATTGAGGGCGTGCGTCGGCCACAATAGTGGCGTGTTCACCCAGTGTCGCTACTGTGAAACCGTCTACCCGCTGCCGCCGCGCCTGCTGGCCGAAGGCCGCGGTCGCATCCTGTGCGGCAACTGCGAGCGCGAGTTCAATGCGCTGGAGCGGCTACGCGAGCATGACGACTACGCCCAGCATCCGCACGTGGCCGACGCCGTCGCCCCGCGGATCGAGTCCGAAGCCGAGCCCGAGCAAGGTGACCTGTTCCGCAGCGTCGGCCTGCCGCAACCGCGCGCTCCGGGGTTTGCCGGCAGTCCACAGCGGGCGCCGCAGCGCCTGGCCTGGGCCGCCAGCACGCTGCTGCTGGCGCTGCTGCTGGCCGCCCAGATCTGCATCGCGCAGCGCGCCGAGCTGGCCGCCGATGTGCGCTTCCGGCCCTGGTTGGAAACCGCCTGCCACACCCTTGGCTGCACGCTGCCGCCGTGGCGCGACCCGCAGCGACTGCAGCTGCTGGCGCGCGAGATCGGGCCGCATCCTTCCATGCCGGATGCGCTGCTGGTCACCGGCACGGTGCGCAATCCGGGTCCGTGGCGGCAGGCCTGGCCGCAGATCGAGCTGGCGCTCTCGGATCTCGACGGTCGCGCGCTGGCGCTGCGCCGATTCGCCCCGTCGGAGTACCTTGGCGGCGCACCCGACGTGGATGCGCTGCAGGCCGAGGAAACCGTCATGGTGCGACTGGAGCTGCAGGACCCCGGCAAGTCGGCAGTGGCCTTCGCGTTCGAATTCCGGTGACGCATTCGCACTTTTCTGACCCCGAAACGGCTCGCATCCCGCCTCACGCGGGTCTAAACTGACCGACCGGGTCACGTTTGATCCGGCACGTCGCCGCCAGTCCGCCGAGCCCCCGTGTCCGCCCGCACCCCCCCTCGCAGCAACGCCGCCGCTCACGACTCGCCGCCCGATGCCGGCGTGCTGCGTGACCACGTGGCCAGCGCGGTGCGCCGCTATCTGATCGATCTGGATGGTCATCAGGATGGCGAGCTGCATGCATTCGTGTTGCGCGAAGTCGAAGCGCCGCTGTTTGCCGAAGTGATGCACCACTGCGGTGGCAATCTGACCCGCGCGGCGGCCACCCTGGGACTCAACCGCGCCACGCTGCGCAAGCGCCTGCACGACCTCGGCATGCAGACCGGCTGAGCAACCGGCGCCACCCGACCCCACGCTCTATACTTGGCGGCTACTCCGCCATCCGCACGACGCAATGACCCAACGCCAGCCGATCCGACGCGCCTTGCTGTCGGTTTCTGACAAGCGCGGCCTGCTCGAACTGGCACAGGCGCTGGCTGCCGCTGGCGTCGCGCTGCTGTCCACCGGAGGCACAGCGCGCAACCTGCGCGCGGCCGGCATCGAAACCACCGACGTGAGTGATGTCACCGGCTTCCCGGAGATCATGGACGGCCGCGTGAAGACGCTGCACCCGCTGATTCACGGTGGACTGCTGGGCCGCGAACCGCTCGACAACGATGTGATGCAGGCGCACGGAATCGCGCCGATCGATCTGCTGGTGGTGAATCTGTATCCGTTTGCGGCGACCGTCGCCCGCAGCGACGCGAGCTTCGCCGAGGGCGTCGAGAACATCGACATCGGCGGCCCGGCGATGCTGCGCGGCGCGGCCAAAAACCACCAGCGGGTTGCCGTGGTGATCGACCCCGATGACTACGGCGCGATCATCTCCGCGCTCGCTGCCGGCGGCACCGAGGCCGCGCAGCGGCGCGAGCTGGCGGCCAAGGCCTACGCCCATACCAGCGCCTATGACGGCCAGATCGCCATGTGGCTGGCGCCGCGCGCGGCCAATCCTGATCGGCCGGAACGCTGGCCGCAAACGCTGCACCTCGACTTCCAGCGCGTCGGCGGTCTGCGCTACGGTGAGAATCCGCATCAGCGCGGCGCGCTCTACATTGAAGCCGGCGCCAGCGGCGCAAGCGTGGCCGGCGGTCGCTTTCTGCAGGGCAAGGAGCTCAGCTACAACAACATCGCCGATGCCGATGCCGCGCTCGAATGCGCGCGCTGCTTCGACGCGCCGGCCTGCGTCATCGTCAAGCACGCCAATCCCTGCGGCGTCGCCATTGGCGCCAGCCTGTTCGAGGCCTACGATCGCGCCTACCTCACCGACCCGACGTCGGCATTCGGCGGCATCATTGCGTTCAACCGGCCGCTCGACGCGGTGACCGCCAGCGAGATCATCCAGCGCCAGTTTGTCGAGGTCATCCTCGCGCCGCAGTTTCATGAGGACGCGCTGGCCGCGATCTCCAAGAAGTCCAACGTCCGGGTGCTGGCGGTCGGCGACCTCGGACAGCCCGCGGCGTCGATGCACTACCAGCGAATTCGTCATGGCCTGCTGCTGCAGGATGTCGACACCGATGCGCTGACGGCGGCTGATCTGCAGGTGGTCAGCCAGCGCCGGCCGGACGCCGATGAGATGACCGACCTGCTGTTTGCATGGCGGGTGGCGATGTTTGTGAAATCCAATGCCATCGTCTACGCCCGGCACAAGCGCACCGTAGGCATAGGCGCCGGCCAGATGAGCCGGGTGGTGAGCGCGAAGATTGCCGCCATCAAAGCCGAGGACGCGGGGCTGCAGGTGGCCGGTTCGGTGATGGCCAGCGACGCCTTCTTCCCGTTTCGCGATGGCATCGATGCGGCGGCGGCGGCGGGCATCCGGGCGGTGATCCAGCCCGGCGGGTCGATGCGCGACAACGAAGTGATCGCTGCCGCCGACGCCCACGGCATGGCGATGGTATTTACCGGTCGCCGGCATTTTCGGCACTGAACTGGTGAAGCGGGATCCAGTTCCAGTTCCAGACCAGCGGAGCTCGCGGCGCTCGCTTTTCTGGAACTGGAACTTCAACTTCAACTGCAACTGGCACTGGAGCTTTCTCCCATCACACGCCCAGCCATGAAACTTCTCGTCATCGGATCTGGCGGTCGCGAGCACGCGCTGGCCTGGAAGCTGGCGCAGTCGCCGCGGGTCGCCACGGTGCTGGTCGCGCCGGGCAACGCCGGCACCGCGCGCGAACCCAAGTGCCGCAACGTGGCGATTGCAGCCAACGACATCGACGCCCTGCTTGAGCTGGCGATCATCGAGTCGGTGGACCTGACCGTCGTGGGTCCGGAAGGTCCGCTGGTGGCCGGCATTGTCGACCGCTTCCGGCACGCCGGGCTGGCGATCTTCGGGCCGACCGCAGCGGCGGCGCAGCTGGAGGGAAGCAAGGCGTTCGCCAAGGACTTCCTGGCCCGGCATCGCATTCCGACTGGCCACTACGCGGTCCACACCGAGCTGCAGGCAGCACTCGACCATGTCCGCTTGATCGGCGCGCCAATCGTCGTCAAAGCCGACGGCCTGGCGGCTGGCAAGGGCGTGGTGGTCGCCATGACGCTGGACGAAGCCGAGACCGCGCTGCGCGACATGCTCGATGGCAACCTGTTCGGCGCCGCTGGCGCGCGGGTGGTGATCGAGGAGTTTCTGGCCGGTGAAGAGGCCAGCTTCATCGTCATGGTCGACGGCCAGCACGCGCTGCCGATGGCGACCAGCCAGGACCACAAGCGGGTGTTTGATGGCGACGCCGGCCCCAACACCGGCGGCATGGGCGCCTATTCACCGGCCCCGGTGGTGACGCCCGAGGTGCATGCCCGCGTCATGCGCGACGTGATCGAGCCCAGCGTGCGCGGTATGGCGTCCGACGGTGTGCCCTTCACCGGGTTTCTGTACGCCGGACTGATGATCGACGCGGCCGGCGCGCCCAAGGTGATCGAGTTCAACGTTCGTTTTGGCGACCCGGAAACCCAGCCGATCATGCTGCGACTGGCGTCGGACCTGCTTCCGCTGATCGAGGCGGCAGTGGCCGGTCAGCTGGATCAGGTGGACGCCCAGTGGGACAGCCGGCCCAGCCTGGGCGTGGTCATGGCGGCCGGCAATTACCCCGGCACGCCGCGCGTTGGCGACGTCATCCACGGTCTTGGCGCGCCGCCGCTGGTGGACAGCAAAGTGTTTCACGCCGGCACTCGACTGGATGGGGACCGCGCGGTCAGCGCTGGCGGCCGGGTGCTGACCGTATGCGCGCTGGGCGCCAGCGTTCTGGAGGCGCAGCAGCGCGCTTACCGGGCAGTCGATCAGATCCACTGGGAGGGCGAGTTCCATCGGCGTGATATCGGCTGGCGGGCGATCAAGCGCGAAGCCTGAATGCCGGCCTGCTGCTGATGCTGGCGCGGGGCACCCACGTCGAGGGCGGTGCTAAAGTCATCGCCGGTACGCTGTTTTCACAGGAGCGCTGCGCCATGTTCACGCCCGTCGCCCGTCAGTCGCTGCCGCACCGCGTCGCGTTTGTGCGGCTGAGCCTGCTGTTCGTCATGCTCACGCTGCCGGCGCTGGTGGCCGCTCAGGCGCCCGCGCCTGACTTTCTGCGCGACTTCGTTTACCCGCGCGACGGCGCGTCGCCGCTCGACGACATTTACGTCCTGTACGCCGATTCCTGCGGTCGACCGCACCCGGATCCCACCCGCGCCGCCGACATCCAGATTGTCGATGGGCTGGTCAATGTGGACATCTTCCTGGTCGAACCGGAGTTGCCGGTCTGCATCGCCGTGTTCCTGCCCGACCGGCTGGTCGCCACCCCGATAGGCAGGCTGGCGCGCGGCACATACGACGTGCGCCGACGGCTGCACGTGCGCGAGTTCGGGGGCAGCGGGCACCGGCTGGTTCTGGAGTCCTTCGACAGCATCACCGTCGGCCACGCCCCCAATCCGGCCGTTTCGGGCACCTGGTTCGATCCGCTGGCGCCGGGCGCAGGCGTGGTCGTCAACCGGCTGCCGACGGCGACCGATGAGGATGCCGATGCCGATGCGCCGACCATCCTGTTCCTCGCCACCCGGCTGGCCAACGGTCAGGCCGAGTGGCTGAGCGGACTGGGCAGTTTCGTCGATGGCGTCCTTTCGGTTCCGCTGCGCCGCTCGACCAACGCCGCCAACGGATCGGCAGATGCCACCGCGGTGTTTCGCTATCTCGGCTGCAGTCAGTCCACGCTCGAGGTGAGCGGGCTTGATCTGGAGTTTCCGCGCGGCAATGCGACGCTGCAGCAGCTGAGCGGCACCGCCGGCGTTGCCGGCTGCCGGCCGCCCAGCGTGCGTCCGCCCGATCTCGACTGAGCCTCGTCGAGGCGACGTCGCCGGTCTGCTAGGCTCGCGGCGTCCAACCAAACGTCGACCCGTGTATGGCCCAGTCCCAGTTTGCCCTGCTCGGGCAGCGTCGCTTTCTGCCGTTTTTCGTGACCCAGGCGCTGGGCGCGTTCAACGACAACGTGTTCAAGAACGCGCTGATCATTCTGATCGCGTTCAAAGGCTTCACCCTGATGGGGCTGGGATCAACCGAGCTGACCATCGTCGCCGCCGGAATCTTCATCCTGCCGTTCTTCCTGTTTTCGGCAACGTTCGGCCAGCTCGCCGACCGCTACGAAAAGTCGCGCCTGATCCGGCTCACCAAACTGCTTGAAATCGTGGTGATGGTGCTGGCTACGATTGGTTTTGCCCTCGACAGCATCGGCTTGCTGATCTTCGTGCTGTTCCTGATGGGAACGCAGAGCACCCTGTTTGGCCCTGCCAAGTTCGGCATCCTGCCCCAGCATCTGGCACCCGAGGAACTGGTCGGCGGCAACGGCTTGATCGAGTCGGCGACGTTTCTGTGCATCCTTCTCGGCACCATGCTCGGCGGCATCCTGATCGCCCAGGGTGGCACGGGTCCGGCCATTGTCTCCGCCACGGTCTTGCTGATTGCGGTGGCGGGCTATCTGAGCAGCCGCGCCATACCGATCGCGCCACCGACGGCACCGGATCTGAAGATCAACTGGAATCCGCTGACCGAGACCTGGCGCAACCTGCGCTTCCTGACGACCAACCGCACCATCTTCCTGTCGGTGCTGGGCATCAGCTGGTTCTGGTTCTTCGGTGCGACCTTCCTGCAGGTGTTGCCCGGCTACACCAAGGACATTCTTGGCGGCGACGAGTCGGTTGCAACCCTTGCCCTGACTCTGTTCTCACTGGGCATCGGTGCCGGATCACTGCTGTGCGAAAAGCTCTCGCACCGGACCGTGGAAATTGGCCTGGTGCCGCTGGGCGCGATCGGCATGACGGTGTTCGGTATCGACCTCTACTTCGCGCACCCCGAGGCCGCGCCGCAGGTCGGGCTGGGGGCCTGGGAGTTCGTCCGCCAGGACGGCAACTGGCGAGTAGTGATGGACCTGATCCTGATCGGCGCGTTCGGCGGCCTCTACATCGTTCCCCTGTTCGCCCTGGTGCAGCAGCGCTCCGAACACAGCCACCGATCACGAATCATTGCCGGCAACAACATTCTCAATGCCGCCTTCATGGTGGTGTCAGCGCTCGGATCGATCCTGGCGCTCAAGTTTCTCAGCATTCCCCAACTGCTGCTCGCCACCGCAGTGCTGAACGCCATCGTGGCGATCTACATCTTCACCCTGGTGCCGGAATTCGCGATGCGCTTCGCCTGCTGGGTGCTGATCAAGACCCTGTACCGACTGGAAACGCGCGGCATCGAGGAGCACGTGCCCGATGCGGGCCCGGCGCTGATCGTCTGCAACCACGTCAGCTATGTCGATGCACTGGTGATCGGCGGTGCGGTGCCGCGCCCAATCCGGTTTGTCATGTACTACAGGATTTTCAACATTCCGTTCTTGCGCTGGGTCTTCAAGACCGCCCGCGCCATTCCCATCGCCGGCGCCAAGGAAGACCCGGAACTGATGCAGCGCGCCTTCGACGAAGTGGATCGCGCGCTGGCCGCCGGCGAGCTGATCGGCATCTTTCCAGAAGGTGCGTTGACCAAGGACGGCGAGATCGCCACCTTCCGCCAGGGCGTAGAGAAGATTCTGGCGGCGCGACCGGTGCCGGTGGTGCCGCTGGCGCTGACCGGCATGTGGAGCAGCATGTGGAGCAAGCGCGACTCGCAGCTGCGCCGGATGCGTGCGCCGCGGCGACTGCGGGCGCGCGTTGGGCTGGTGGCCGATGCGCCGCTGCCGGCAGAAGCCGCCAATGCGGCCGTGCTGGAGGCTCGGGTCAAGGCGCTGCGCGGCGACCTGGCCTGACAGCCGGTGAAAAAGCCGCCCCACCTGACGCGATGCGGCGTTCGCCTTTCCCCCGACTCTGCTGCCCGGCGTCAGCCGACGTAGCCAGCCAGCACCAGTAGCGCCATCACCGTCAGCCACACAATCAGCACTCGCCAGATCAGGCTCATCGCGTCGCGCAACGCCGGCGAACTGCAAAAGGACTCGACATCCGCATTCGACCCGCCTTCGGACGCGTCGATCACTGACTCGCCGTCGTCGATCTGTAGGTCACGCGCTGCCGTCTCGGCGTCGGCCTCGGCCGCCAGCTCGAAGTTCACACTGGCGCGGCCCGCCGCCAGAAGAAACCCGGTGTCGGCGGCAAACCAGCCTTCCCCGCGCTGCACATGCCAGTCGCGCCAGGCGGCAAACACGGCGTCAAAGCTGGCTGCCAGCGCCAGTCCAAGGGTCATCAGCTGTGCGGCCGGCCATTCCATCACCAGCCGCAGGGTCGCCAGCGACGACACTTGCGCCGGCGGGTGGGCGGCTACCATCAGCTGGGTGAGGCGGAACAGCAGGGCCCCACTCGGACCCAGCAGGACAAACCAGAACAGCACGCCAAACCAGCGCCGCAACGCCTCGGAAAATGCCGCATCGACCAGGTCGCGACTGGCACATGAGACCGGTCCGACCGGGAACAAAGGCAGCGCCGCCTGACGCTGCGCCTCGCTGTCGTCGGCATCCAGCACGGCCTCGACATCACGATCCAGATCGCGCGGTCCCCAGCAGGCAAACAGCACGCCGACACCGAGCAGAAAACTCGGCAGGCCAAACATCCGATCGGCGAGCAGTGACTGCAGTACGGCCAGGGCGAACACCGGCAGCAACAGCAGCAGCACACCTCCGGTCGCACCCGCTGCGGGGCTGCCAAGGCGGCTGTCCCAGCCGTTGCGCCACGCATCGAACCAGCCGAACCGGCGCCAGTGGCCCGGCGCCGGCAACCGATGCCCGAGCAGCAGGGCGACAACAACGGCGATCAGCGCGGCGGACATCGGCACATCTCCGTTCTGGCAACGACAGGACAGCGGCAATTGTAGCGGGCCGCTGCGATGGATGGACCAGATCGCGCCCGCAGGCGGCGAGCAGGACGCTCAGGCGCCCGGCAGCAGCTGCCGTACACGCACCGGATCGGCACTTTCCAGCAGCCAGTCGGCCAGCAGGCGAAAGCTTACGGAGATCGGCAGCGGCATTCTCAGCAGATCGCGCTCGACTTCATCCAGCAGCTCCAGCGCGCTGATCCAGCGAACATCCTCCAGCTCGTCGCCCAGAAGGATGGTCGGATCGGTGGCAACGGCGCGAAAGCCGACCATCAGTGACGCTGGAAACGGCCAAGGTTGCGAACTCTGGTACGCGCAGGCGCCCACCCGCACGCCGGATTCCTCGGCCACTTCGCGGCGCAGCGCATCCTCCAGCGACTCCCCGGGCTCGACGAACCCGGCAAGCGTCGAATAGCGCCTTGGCGGCCAGCCGGCCTGGCGTCCGATCAGGGCGCGATCAGCGTCGGTGACCAGAACGATGATTGCCGCATCGGTACGCGGAAACTGCTCCAGCCCGCAGTCGTCATGGGTGCAGCGAGCGCTGTGACCGGCCCGGCGACGCACCGTTGGCGATCCACACGCACCGCAGAAGCGGGCGCGCGTCTGCCACAGCAGCAGCGCTTTGGCATAGGCCAGCAGGCTGGCATCGAATGCCGAAAGCTGGACCGCCGCCTCGCGCAGACCGACCCACCCCCAGCCTGCAACGATCAGATCGTCAGCGATTGCCGCTGCCGGCAGGCCGAACCAGGGAACCGCGCCCTTCAGCCCCAGAAAACTGGCTTGATCTGCCAGTTCTGGTGGCAATTCGCCGGTCAGGACGGGTGCCAGTTCCGTGGCCTCCGGGACAGTGGCTGCACGGCCTTCGAAATCGATCACAACCACCCGCCCCGCAGGCCACGCCGAAGCCAGCCAGTCGGGGTCTTCGCGGCGCTCTGCGGCGCGGTCCAGCGCCAGTCCGGAGAACGGATTGGGGCCAGCCCCACCCTTCATGCTGGCGAATGCAGGTCAGACCCCAAACGATGACCCGCAGCCGCAGGTGGTCTTGGCGTTTGGATTGCGAATGACAAACTGCGCGCCTTGCAGGCTTTCGGTGTAGTCGACTTCCGCGCCCATCAGGTACTGCAGACTGAGCGGGTCCACCAGCAGCATCACGCCATCACGCTCGACGGCGGCGTCATCCTCGGCCCGTGATTCGTCAAACTCGAAGCCGTACTGGAAACCCGAGCAGCCGCCACCCTGGATGTACACGCGCAGGTTGAGAGCGTCGTTGCCCTCCTCGCGGATCAACTCGCGCACTTTGGTCGCCGCCGCCTGGGTGAAGGTGAGCGGCTGGGCGAGTTGCTGGTAGGTCGGTGCTGCTTGCATGGCTTGAACGCCTGACGCTAAAGGGATTAGTTGGGTGCGCAGCAGCTCGCTTTCAAGCGGCGGCCGGGCTGCGCTCGCGCTTGCCGGAGTCAACCAGCTCCGCCGCCGGGACAGCAGCCTCGGGCTTGGCAAGCTGCTTTGGCGCATCGCCGTGAATCATCCGACCGGTAACCACGGCGCCCGCCGCCATCTCGATGACCTTGTAATACAGGTTGCCCTGCACCCGCGCGCTGGCGCCAAGCACGATGCGATCACTGGCGTAGACATCGCCGCTGAGCTGGCCATTGACGATGACATGCGGCGCCCGCACCTCGCCATGAATGCTGCCGCGCTCGGCCAGCGTCAGTACCGCATCGCTGGCACCCTGCTCCGCGACCACCGCGCCGTGCACCGTGCCCTCGACGTAGAGCCCGCCGCTGAAGCTCAGATCGCCGCGAATGGTGACCTGGCCCCCGATCAGGGTCTCGACACCGGTCGCCGCCGGACGGGGTGTCTTGCTCTTCTCGCTTCCAAACATGTCAGATTCCTTTAGCGGCGGGTTGGGTGTCGCGCCACGGATAAACGCGATCGGTGGACACGGCGTCGGCGCGAACCAGCACGCGAACGCTTTGCGGCTGGAAAGTGGCCGGCACCATGATGATTCCCTCGATCTGCTGGAAGTAGCGGAACTCGAAGAGCTGTGGCGCCGCGTCAGCGTCCTGCCTCAGCGCGCGCCAGTCAAGTTCGGTCAACCGACCTTCCAACGCACCCTCGATGGCCAACGACACTTCACCGCGGGTAAGTCCGCCCTTCTTCAAGGACTGGGTGAGTGTAATGGCGTAGCGGAAGGTGCCGCCGCTCTCTGGCGTCATCACCACGCTGTGCACGGTCAGACCCTGGCGCTGCGCGCTGCCGCTGACCAGCCGCTCGTAGAACCCGACGTCAGCACGCAGGGCGGCGATCTCCTCCTCGCGTTCGAGCAGGGTCGCCTGCAGCTGCTGGCTGGCGCTTCGGGTGACCTGATCCGAGCGCTGCGCCATCACCAGTTCGCCGCGCTGCTGATCAAGCTCGGCCCGCAGGGCGTTGCGCTCCTCGCGCAACGAGGACTGCTCGATGGTCAGCTTGCGCAATTTGGGCGCCGCATAGTGGACGGCCAACTGCCAGACCGCGAGCAGCGAAAGCACCCATGCGGCGGCCGCGACCAGCAGCGGCAGGCGCAGCTGCGGGCGGTGAGGCACGATTACAAATCGGGGTTCCGGAGTCGACACGCAAACCAGCAGCGGCGGCGGGGCCTGCACTTATCCCGCGGCTTGCCCGCCGCGTCAAGACGCACGACGATCATCGGGACGCCACTCGGCGCGTGCGGCAGCCGAACGGCGTTCCCGCAGCCTTCATGAAATTCGCGAGAGATTCGCGAAGTACGTGGGCTAGACTTGAGCATCGTAGTTGAACCACTGACACGCCTGCGCCGATGAGTGAACCGCAGCTCTACGCCCTCGCCGTCGCCTTGGCGTGGATTGCCGGGCTTCGAGCCTATCTCGCCGTGTTCTCGATCGGCGTCGCCGGTGCGCTCGGCTGGCTGACCCTGCCGGGCGAGCTGGCCCTGTGCCAGTCACCCTGGGTGCTCGCCACATCCGGGCTGCTGACGGCGGTCGAATTCGCCACCGACAAGATTCCCGGCGTCGACTCCGGCTGGGATCTGCTCCAAACCCTGGTCCGGATCCCGGCCGGCGCCCTGCTTGCCGGCGCCACGCTGGGTGACGCCGAAAGCGGGCTGAGCAGCGCCGGGCTTGTTTCCGGCGCCGCAGCAGCGCTGACCGCGCATGCACTGAAATCCGCCACCCGCGCGCTGATCAACACGTCGCCCGAGCCGCTCAGCAACTGGATGGCATCCGGCAGTGAAGACACCGTCGCAGCGCTGGGACTGTCATTTGCCTTCTTCAATCCCTGGCTTGCGCTGCTGCTGGTGGTCGGCGCCACTTTGTTGCTTTTGTTTGCCGTGTTGTGGGCGATCCGGCGCCTGCTGAGGGCAGCAACACCCTGACAGGCGCTGGACCCGACCGGTATAGTCGTGGGTCACATGGAGAGCCGCCCCGCGGGCATGCACGCGCACAAAGACACCCAGCAGCACGCCGAACTCAGGCTCGCGTTTCTCAAGCACCTGCCCCACCGGGTCGAAAACCTGGTGCGCCGTGCGCGGCATTTCTGCGAGGTGGGCTGGGACATCAATGGACTTGCCCTGCTGCTGGAGGACGTACAGCGTCTGGCCGGCGCTGCCGGCAGCTACGGCGCGCTGGAGATAAGCCAGCAGCTGAGCAGCATTGAATCAATCCTCGATTCGTGGCTGAGCACGGAGCTGTTGCCGGATGACGACGCCAGCGGCCGCCTTCTGCAGCTGCTCGACGGTCTGGAACCGGCGCGTCCGGCGGGCACTCCTGCGGCCGCAGCCAACGTGGCAATGGGCACTCCGAGCGCCGGCGAGGAGCTGGAGTCGGCGCGCGTGGAGATGCCGCCCTCGCACTACTGGCGTCGCTGGGGCAGCGATGCGACCCCACCGGCCACCATTGAGTACGCCGAGGGACTTCCGGCCCGCACGTCAGGCTCGCAATCACCGTACGGCATCGACATTCTCGACGATGAGCTGGAAGCGGCGCTATCGGCCAACGCCACCCCGCTGCAGATTGCCTCCACGACGGTGGCCAGCGAGCCAGGCAGTCGGGCCGCGGCGACCATGATCCCGCCGCTTCGCGGGCCGGCATCCGCCCAGTTGCCGCCACCGCCACCTGCCGCAACCACCATCGCGCCAGCGGTTGGCAACAAGCCAGCCGTGACGGCAGCGGGACTGGCGGCCAAGGCCGCCGCGGCGATCACCGCATCGGGCACCGCATCCAGCAAGGCCCCGCTGGCGGCTGCACCGTCAGCCGCCAAACGACCCGCCATCCAAACCCGCGCCAGCGGTCGCATTTATCATTTGTCCGACAGCAGTGCGCTGTCAATTGAGCTCGACCAACAGCTGGAAACCATCGGCTACGAACTGGAGCTGCTCGATAGCGCCGACGAGCTGAAAGAAATTCTGGCCGCGCTGCCGCCCGATTTGGTGATTGTCGACGCCAGCTTCGCCCACGACCTCGAAGGCGTCGCCCCGGTCCTGAAGAGCACCCGCGAGCGCACCAGTGCGCGCCTGCTGCTGATGGTGCTCAGCGCCGAAGACAACGTTCCGGTTCGCCTCTCGGCGCGCCGCGCCGGTGCCGACGCGCTGCTGATCAAGCCGCGCAGCATCGAAGAGGTCATCGCCAAGCTGCAGTCGTTGATGGAGGGCAGCACCGAGGAGACCTTCCGCGTCCTGGTGGTCGAAGACGACCGCTCGCAGGCGCTGTTTGCCGAATCGATCCTCCGGAATGCCGGCATGGAGGCGCGGGTCGTGCTCAACGCGTTCGAGGTGCTGACCGCGATGGAGGAGTTCCGGCCCGACATGGTGCTGATGGATCTCTACATGCCGGACTGCGATGGCACCGAACTGACCGCGCTGATCCGTGAGCGCGAGGAGTTTCTGCAGACGCCAATCGTGTTCCTGTCCGGAGAAAGCGATGTTGACAAGCACTACGACGCGCTCGAGGCGGGCGGTGACGACTTCCTGTCGAAGCCGATCCGCCCCAAGCATCTGATTTCGGCCGTCAGCAACCGGATCAAGCGCGCCCGCGCCCTGCAGCGCAAGGTGGCGCAGCGCGACCCGCGCGATCCGGCGACCGGCCTGTACTTCCGTTCGCACGTGCTTGATCGCCTGTCCGAATCTCTGGCTGCCGCCGATGTACGCCAAGCGGCGGGCGGAACGCTGTTCATCGATCTCGACGGCTTGCCGCAGCTGCGCGAAAAGCTTGGCCTGTCCGGCATCGAGCAGCTGCTCTCAGCCGCCGGTTCGGAGCTGGTCAAGCTGCTGGACGACGGACAACTGGCGACCCGCTTCAGCGACGGCGGCTTCATCGTGCTGTGCCCGGGCCTGTCCGACGCCGAACTCGACGCGCACGCGGTGAAAATCCGCTCGGCGCTGGCCAGCCACGCATTCGAGGTCGAGGGCCGCCCGGTGCGCCTGCGACCCTCGATCGGCGTCTGCGCCACACGGTTTGGCTTTGCCGACGCTGGCACGCTGCTCAACGCAGCTGAACGGCTGAGCCGCGAGGCACGTGCCAGCGACAAGGGCGTGCGCGCGTTCGAGGCGCCCAAGCGCGCCGACCGGTCGCAGTCCGACGCAATGCTGGAGACAATTCGGCGAGCGATCGAGCGCGACAGCTTCGAACTGCTTTACCAGCCGATCGTGGCGGTGCAGGGCGGCGATGAATCGCAGTATCAAACGCTGGTGCGACTGCGCGACGACGCCGGCACGCTGCTGACCGCGGCGCAGATTCTGCCGCTGGCCGAGTCGCATGACCTGATTGTCGACATTGACCGCTGGGTGATGGCGCAGGCCATGCGGGTGATCGATATGCGTCGCGCGGAGGGTCAGCCGGTCAGGTTGTTCGTCAACCAGTCGGCCAGCACGCTCGTTACCCCCGATCAGGCCGACTGGGTCATCAACCAGCTCAAGGCACGCGGCGTCCCGGGCGCGTCGCTGGTGATCGAGCTGACGCTCGACAATGTCGAGGCGCATGTCGAGGCGGTGCAGGCGTTCTGCAACAAATTGGTGCCATTTGGCGTGGGCTTCTGCCTCAGCCGGCTGGATTCAGGCGACATTGCCGACCTAGTGCTGGAGCGATTGCCGGTGTCATTCATCAAGCTAGCACCCAAGTTCGTGTCCGATACCCAGTCGCAGCTGGTCAAGAACCAGCTGGGCCAGATCGTGAACCGGGCGCACAGCAAGGGCCTGATGGTGATCGCCCAGCGGGTCGAGGACGCGCGCGCCGCGGCCACCCTGTGGATGTCGGGCATCGATTTCATCCAGGGCAATCTGGTGCAGCCGGCAGACAAGAGCTTGGCCTTCGACTTCAAGGCGGCGGTGCTGTGAGCGGCGCCCCAAATGCCAGCCTGCTGGCGCGTGGACTCGGCGCTGTCGGTGCGCTCACTGCGCTCGCCGCCGGCGGCATGGGAATGGCCGGCATCGCCGCTCCGCTGGCGCCGCTGGCCCTGGGCGGCGGTCTGCTGGCCTTGATAGCGGCCCTGCTGCCAGCGGCGCGCAGCCCCGTCAGCACGGTGCATGACGGTGCTGGCCGGCCGATGGCCGTGCCGCGGCAAAGCGCGCCGGCCCAGCAGGCGCCGCCGACCGACGAAGTGCGACGCCTCCGAGCCGAGCTTGAGCGTCACGAGACGCTCGGCCAAGAGCTGACCAAGGCCAAGCAAACCGCTGAGGCCGCCGTCATGGCCAAGGGTGAGTTCCTGGCCACCATGAGCCACGAAATCCGCACGCCGCTGAACGGCATCATTCCGCTGCTGGACATCCTGCTCGGGTCGCAGCTGCAGTCCGATCAGCGTGACTACGTGCAAACCGCCTTCAGCTCGGCCAAACAGCTGCTGCGCATCGTTGACGACATCCTCGACTACTCCAAGCTCGAGGCCAACATGCTCATGCTGGAGTCGGTTGGGCTGAACCTGCGCGAGGTACTCGATGGCGTGATGCGTCTGCTCGAGAAGGGCGCCGAATCCAAGGGCCTGTCGTTCTCCCTGACCATCGACCCGGCCGTGCGGTTGCCGGTGCGCGGCGACTCGGTCCGGCTGCGCCAAGTGCTCACCAACTTGGTCAGCAATGCCATCAAATTCACCGAGCGCGGCAGCGTCAACGTGACCGTCAGCCGCCGTGGCGAGACCCGCAGTCATCATGAGCTGCGGTTCGAGGTGCGCGACACCGGAGTGGGCATCACCCCGGAATCGGCCGGCAGTCTCTTCAAGGCGTTCTCGCAGGCCGACACATCGACGACCCGGCAGTTTGGTGGCACCGGCCTGGGACTGGTGATCTGCAAGCGCATCGTTGACCTGATGGGCGGCCAGATCGGGGTCGACTCGCAGCCGGGTCAGGGATCGACGTTCTGGTTCGAAGTACCCCTGCTGAAGGCCGTGGGCGACATGGCCAGCCGTGAGAAGGGTCTGCAGGATGCGCGGATGATGTTTCTCAGCGGCGATCCGGCACAACAGCGCCGCTTCGCGGTTTCGATACCCAACTGGGGCGCCAAGGCGACCCCGGCCAGCAACACGCAGGAAGCGCTGACCAAGCTGCGTGCGGCGGGGGCGCGCGGCGACAACTGGGCAATCGAAGTCCTGCTGGTGGACCTGCCCAGCGTCAAGACCACCTTCCTGGCGCTGCATCGAGCCCTGCAGCGCGAGCCAGAGCTTGCCCACACCAAGGTGGTCTATCTGCAGGGCGGCGATCCGCTGCCGCCCGAACTGCGGCCAGGTGAGCGGGTCATGGTAGCCGCGCGCGGCGCCAGCGAGGCCGACCTGCGCCGTCAGCTGGAGCGCTTCGTAAGCGATGCCGCAACAGCGAGTCCTTCGGGCGGTGAGGCCGAAATCCGGGTCCTGCCGGCCGCCTACAGTGCGCCGCAGCCAGACCCCGATCCAATGGCCGCGGAGGTTCGCCGCGAGCCTATGAAACTCAGCGGGCACGTGCTGCTGGTCGAGGACAACCCGGTCAATCGCCAGGTCGCCCAACGTCTACTGTCGCTGGCCGGCCTCACGGTGGACAGCGCGGAGAACGGCCAGGAAGCGGTCGACCTGCTTGATCGCAACCGCTACGACGCGGTTCTCATGGATTGCCAGATGCCGATTCTCGACGGCTACTCGGCGACCAAGCGGCGGCGCGCTTCCGAGGCGGCGCGCGGTTTGCCGCGCATTCCCATCATCGCAATGACCGCCAACGCGATGATCGGCGACCGCGAAAAGTGTCTCGACTCTGGCATGGACGACTACCTGTCCAAGCCGATCAATCGCGCCGTTCTGGTCGAAACGCTCAACCGCTGGATCAAGCCGCGTCCGGCCGTCACCCCCGGTTCGGATTCGCGTCCACGGCTCGCGGCGGTTGCTTCCGGGCCGGCTCGACTGACACCAGCCGAGGCCGTCGCCGCGTCGGTTGCTGCGGCAACGCCGATCCGCAATGCCACCCCGGCGATCAGCATGGATGTGGTCGAAGACCTGCGCGAGATCATGGGCGCCGAGTTCGACGCGCTGGTCGGCGTGTTCCTTGAGGACGCGCCAAAGTCACTGCAGAAGCTGGAAGAGGCGGCGCGCCGGGATGACAACGATGGACTGGTGGGTCCAGCGCACTCGCTCAAATCCACCAGCGCCAATCTCGGCGCCATGGAGCTGTCCGCCCAGGCCAAGCACATCGAATTCGGCGCGCGTCAGAAAACGCTCAAAGACCCGTCCGGACTGGTGATGAACATAGTCCAAGAGTTCCGCCGCGCTGAAACCGAGCTGCGGCGACTGCTGCGCTGAGCTGCCAACCAGCCCAGACGCCAGCCGCACGGGCCTCCAAAGCACTCTCAGGCAGCGGCGGCAGAAGGCGGTCTCGCTGGGAGTGCGACCGCTTGTTCAGCGCATGGCCGCGGTGCCGACCTGATCGATGCCGATCTGATCGATGCCGATCTGATCGATGCCGATCTGATCGATCAAGACCAGCACGCGGCGATGCCGCCTGTTCAGGACAGGCTGCCGAGCTTGGTCTGCAGGTAATTCTCGAGCCCGATCCGATCCACCAAGCCAAGCTGGGTCTCGATCCAGTCGATGTGCTCTTCCTCGGATTCGAGGATGCTCTCGAACAGCTCGCGCGTTACGTAGTCGGCCACCTGCTCGCAGTGCGCAATGCCAGCCTTCAGATCCGGCAGCGCCGCATATTCGAGCTTGAGATCACACTCCAGCAGCTCGCGCGGATTCTCGCCGATCAGGAGTTTGCCCAGCTGCTGCAGGTTCGGCAGACCGTCCAGAAACAGGATCCGCTCGATCAGCCGATCCGCGTGCTTCATCTCATCGATCGACTCGTGGTGCTCGTATGCAGCGAGCTCCTTCAGCCCCCAGTTCTTCAGCATCTTTGCATGCAGAAAATACTGGTTGATGGCGATCAGCTCGTTGTAGAGCACCTTGTTGAGATGCTCGATGACCTTGGCGTCGCCCTTCATGGCGTGCTCCTTGTGGGTGGATTGACAGCCATCCTACCGGCCACCGCAAGCCCGCGCCGGAACCTTAATCGAAGGCATTCCCAGCTGCGCAGGGCGAACCGCCTGCATCTCGCTGTCTGGTCGCAATCCCAGCTTCGCGTCTCGCCGCTTGGGCGACCGCTTTTTTGGCGGCGCGCCGAACAAGAGCCCGTTGCGTGCTTCGCTCAGGCCACCAAAAGCGGCAGCGGGAAGGCGCGCTCGCGATGCGCTTCGCGCAGCAGCTGCGTGGCCAGATCTCCGCAGGAGCCGCAAACCGATGCGCAGCCGGTCATCGCCGTGAGATCGGCCAACTCGCGGGCACCGGCAGCTGCCGCTTCGCGGATGGTGCGATCAGTGATGCCGTTGCAGATGCACACGTACATGGTCGGAGGCTGAGCGGGGTCTGGACCTCCATTCGACATTGAATGCGAATGATTGTCAATGGTCTTATGCAAACACAGACCGCTTGACCCGCGCTCAGGCGCGCGCCGGCAACACCCCAAACCGATTGCGCAGCTGCGCGCTTCGGAGCGGTGCCGCCGCTTGCACCGGACGCCGACTGAGAATTGACGCCTGGCTTGCCAGCCCCTGTGCCACCGGCGCCAGATGCTGCAGCGCGCGCAGATAGACTTCGCGCTTGAAGCTCACCACATGGTCCAGCGGATACCAGAATTCGACCCAGCGAAACTCGCTGAACTCGGGCCTGTCGGTCGCATCCAGCTTGACGTTGGTCTCGTCGCCAGTCAGTCGCAGCAGGAACCACACCTGCTTCTGGCCAAGACAGACCGGCCGCTCGCCATGGCGAACGCAACGACGGGGCAGCCGATAGCGCAACCAGCCGGGCGTCGCGCCGAGCAGCTCGACATGCTCGGCAGCCAGCCCGGTCTCCTCCTGAAGCTCGCGGTACATCGCTTCGAGCGGCGTTTCATCGGTGTTCATCCCACCCTGCGGGAACTGCCACCCGTCGCGCGAAACGCGACGCGCCCAGAACACATTGCCATCGTCGCGCATCAGGATGATGCCGACATTGGGCCGGTAACCGTCCGGATCGATCACGGAACGGACTCCAAAAGCCTGAATGAGGCCAGAGTGCCACAGCGCTCCGCCGATGAACAAGCGCAGTCGCCACAGCGGCGCAAACATTTGACGCCCAACCCGCACTTGACGATAATTCGGAGTTCGCTTGTCGCGCCGCAGCGCGCTGAAAGCATGGCTATGTAGCTCAGCCGGTTAGAGCACAGCACTCATAATGCTGGGGTCGGTGGTTCGAGTCCACCCATAGCCACCACACCTAAGCCCTTGAATACGAGGGCTTTTTTGTGCATGACGCCCCTCGATTCAGTGCACCAAATGGCCTCTGCTTCAGCTCCGTGCCCATTCCGTGCCCATTCCGTGCCCAAACCGAACGGGAAATTCCAAACAGTCGTTTGAAAACGACCCCAGCACCATGATCGGTTTCCAGGCTGTTTCGTTGCGCATCTTCTTGATTGAGCGATCGGTGGACTTCATTACATCGCGCACGCCAAACTTGATAGCTTCGCGCTCCTCACCGAGATCCATCTCGCGGGCAGCTGGCGAACCTGATCAATTTTTTGGCAGCGTCCACAATATGAAGGAGCGCCAGTCGACGCCTTCTTTTCTTTACCAATCTGTTCTCGCCAAACACGCTCGCTGAAATTCAGTTGCACCGCAGGAACGTGGAGCTGCACGGTCCGAGCTCGACACGCACTTACTCATGGCTGAGCAATCGGCCTGCCACACCACTGCACCACTCTCGGATGGGCTTGCGCGACTTTCGCAGGCAGCGTTGTCTCTGGACGCAGTCAACACGTGCAAGCGTGCACGGCTTCCTTAATCATCGTTTTCCAGACGAGGTCGGGCAACCCGAGTTCGACACCTTTCACCCATCAACCCCCCTTTTAGCCGACCCCTCAGCGTGGCGGATCAATGGGTTGAGGCCTTTCATGGGCCGAACAATCGAAAACGTCTGTAGTGGCACGTCGTGCAGTTTGAAGCTATTTTTAGCGCCGCATTCGGCCTGATACCGTGGCGGCATGTTCGTCAAGATCACGCGCTCCGGACCGCGGCGCTATGTGCAGCTGGTCGAGGCCTTTCGCGATCCGCAGGGTGCGGTGCGCCATCGGCACGTTGCCAACCTCGGGCGGCTGGACGCGGCCGACGGCCAGCTGGATCGTCTGACTCCAAGCTTGGCGTGCTGCGCTGGATGGAGGAGGTCGTGGTGCCCGGGGTTGCGCCGGCGTCAGTCACCCATCAGCGCCGCGCGCGATGGATTTGCTGGAGACCCATCAGGCGACGATCCTGTCGCGGCTTGCCGGTC
>JBBRBN010000049.1:0-28998 GCA_038205755.1 Lysobacterales bacterium
CGCCTACATCGGTGAAGGCCAGACCCTGTCGGCCGATGGAGAGGTCGCCATGCTGACCCAGAAGATCACTCGGACCGGTTCGGAACGGATCGCACGCTATGCCTTCGAGCTCGCTCGGCGGGTTGGCCGGCGCAAGGTTACCGTGGTTCACAAGGCCAACATTCTGAAGTCCACCTCGGGACTGTTTCTGCGGACCGCGCGGCTAGTTGCCGCCGACTATCCGGACATCGAGACCCAGGAGATGATCGTCGACAACACCTGCATGCAGCTGGTGATGCGACCGGAGCAGTTCGATGTGATCGTCACCACCAATCTGTTTGGCGACATTCTGTCCGACCTGTGCGCCGGGCTGGTGGGTGGCCTCGGTCTGGCGCCAGGCGCCAACATCGGAACCGAGGCGGCGATCTTCGAAGCGGTGCACGGCTCGGCGCCGGACATTGCCGGCCGCGGTATTGCCAACCCGTGCGCGCTGCTGCTGGGTGCCGCGCAGATGCTGGATCACCTGGCGCTGCCCGATGCCGCGCGCCGCTTGCGCTGGGCGATCGTAGCGACCCTCACGGATCGCGACAGCTTGACGGCCGATCTTGGCGGTAGCGGCAGCACAGCCTCCTTCGCCAAGGCAATCGCCCGCCGCGCGGCGGGCTGATTGCCGATACGTTCGGTCAGTGACGGCGCCAGTCAGTTGGCGCGAAAGCGCGGCGAGTTGGCCGGAATCAGCGGCGCATCGGTGCGCTGGAAGCGTCCGCCGCCTGGACCTGGGTAAGTCACGTCCAGCGTCAACGTACTTGGGCCTTCCGCCGGTGGGCGCAGGTTGATCTTCAGGGTGCCGATGTCGACGAAGGTCAGCTCTGCAGGACTGAGGCACTGGGGTCCGCGGCAGTAGCCTTGCGCCTGTCGAACTGTGTACGTCTGACCCGGGTCATAGCGCGACGATTGCACCAAGCCCCAGCGGCCTCGCCCGGCCGCGTCCGGATAGTAGACGCCGATGGCGATGCCGTCGCCGCCTTCGCCTTGGAAGCTCTGCACGGTCACGCCCCAACCTGGATCGGCCGGATTGAACCAGACGCTGCTCACGTCCAGCGCCAGCGGCGCGAAGGGGTCCACCAGTGGCTGCATGCACCACTGGCGGGTCTCGCCGTCGAGGGTCCAGGTCATCAACGCCAGCGGCCCGTCAAGCACCCGCCCGGGAGCTGGTGCCAGACAGATCGGCGAGCGCTGCGCGTCGACGAAGTCGATCCGCACCTCGCCTTCGAAATCGGCAGACGGATCGGCAACTGAACTGGGCGGCGGGCCCGCCTGGTAGTTGAAGCGCAACAGGCTGTCACCGGATGCATTTTTCTGCGGCACGAACACACCGTCCAGGACCCGGCCCAGTGAGGTGTACCACTCCGGGTTGCCGGCAGAGTCGTAGCTGTAGAAGCCAAGGAAGTACAGGTCGGCCGTTCCGGCAACGCGGCGGAAATCGATGCCGTGTCCATTGCGCGCCACGTCGAGGTACTGGGTTTCCAGCGGCGCGGTGAAGACCGGTGCCAGCTTCGGTGCCGGGTCGAATCCTATATCGCGGAGCATGTCACCGGCCAGCGAGAGGGATCGGATTGCGGGCGACGACGCCGTTGGCAGCATCAGCTGGTTGAAATGCTGGGTCCCCAGATGTGAGTAGGATCCCCCGCCCGCGACCTGCAACGGCGCATGCAGCTGAATGGTGTTCTGCGGCGGGATGTTGTCCCGCAGGACGTTGTTGAACGAGCTCACCGACCGCGGTGCCTCGAAGCGCAGCAAGGTGCTTGATGTGAGGGCGTCTGCCCGTTCGGCATCGGTAACGCGCAGGAATTCCTTGACCTCAGGCTGGCTCCCGTCCGGCTGGAGAATCCGCGCAAAACGACCGTAAGCATCGTCGTACTGCAGTCCGAACAAGGTTGGACGACTTCCCAGCGGCTGAGCCTCGCCGCCCAGCCCAACCAGCCCGACGAAGCCCATGCCGTGGGCGAGTTCGTGCAGGGCGACGGCGACGAAGCTTGGTTGGCTGGAGAATCCGCTCGGCACGCCGATGCCATAGTCGAAGCGACGGCTGACATTGGCGTCGTTATCCACCGCCAGATTGAATGTCGCGCGAATATCGGCCGATGGCGTGCTGCAGCTGCCGCCCAGAAAGCGGCAGAACGAGGTGCCCGCCTGATGGGCCGCCGCTGGCGAGAAGTGGACGGTGTGGCGGGCGTCGAGGTACGGCGCGGGAAAGCTGCGTCCGGGATCATCGACCACGATGAAGCGCGGGCCGGCCTGGGCGAGGACGCCTCCTGTATCCGAGAACTCCAGCGTGTCCCAGCACGCCTGCACTCTGATTGGCGCCGCTGGCCGCAGCTGTTCGCCCATCAGACGCGCGGCCTCGATCACCGCATTGCGGCGCTGCTGCCCGAGGGTGGTGCCGCTATTGCCGCGAATCGGCGTGCGCGCGGCCGGATCATTCCAGCCCGACAGGTTGCAGGTACTGTTAGCGCTGCCGGCATCGGTGAAGCTCACCTCGATGGGCGCAAAGTCGCTGGCACTGCCGATGGTCGAGCCGACGCTGAAGCCGGTTGTCGACGTTTCGAAATTGAGCAGGGCAAGGTAGAGCCGGCCCGCCCGCAGCGGCTGTTTGCTGGCGCGGCTGATGACCACGTACTCGTCGCCGGCCGGGCTGGCCGAGTAGTAGTGGGATCGCTCGAGCAGATCGTCGACGGTCAGGCTGGCGATGCTCTCGGTGGCTGGATCGAAAAATGGCGACTCGACCCGTACGAACAGATCCAGATCGCGCGCCGCATTGGCCGCCAGCAGCCGCACGGTGAGCCTCTCGACGCCGGCCGGGACATCAATGCAGACACTGACGGTAAGTGCCTGACCTGGCAGCGGCTGCGCCGCGGTCACGGTGGTGCCAGCCGACAACGGCGTCAGGCATTGGCCGCTCACTGCGCCGGCGGCAAGCAGCAGGGTCAGGCCGAGCAAACGGTTCATGGCTGCTGCTCCACGCCGGATGCCGGATCGGGCTTGGAAAATGTGAGCGCCGAATGATCCTGGTCACAGCGATAGCTGACCGCGCCATCCACGTGCCGGTGCAGCCGCAGGCTGACCTCGATCGGCATGAACTCGGCGGGCGGCAGGCTTGGCTTAAGGCTCCCCCCAGCGGACTTTGAGCTCGCGGCCTGACGCAACGGGTGGAACTCCAACGCCAGATCGGCCGGTTCTGCCTCAACATCCGGTGTCATGGCGTTGGCCGCAAGTAACGGCGAGAGCGCGAGGCTCAACAGCCCAACGCGGGCGAAAAGATTCATCGAGCCTCCATTCTGGGCTGCGGCGGGAAAAGCCGCCACTGACCGGCGGGCTGCAGACAAACAAAGGTCGGATGATAAGGCCGCCAGCGGACCTGTGCGTCAACGCGATGCGCGCTGCCAGTCATGACCAAGCACAGCCAGCGTCGAGCGCCCCGGTCGGTACGAATGCACCAGCGCACCGTGCACGTAGTCACAGGCGCTGCGACAGGCGAGTATCAGCGGCTGCCCCAGAGCAAGCCCGCAGGCGATCGCCGATGACAGGGTGCAACCCGTCCCATGTCCTTCTACGGCCAGGCGTCGGTGACTGAACGTGGTGATCTCGCCGCTGTCATCGAGCCAGTCGATCGCCTCGCCACCCGGCAGATGTCCGCCCTTCACGAGCACCGCGGCCGCGCCGAGGCCGCGCAGCACGGCAGCGGCGGCCGCCAGGTCAGAGGCCGATTCAACCTGCCCAGCGCCCAGCATCCGCGCTTCAGGGATGTTGGGGGTCACAACCCGCGCCAGCGGAAACAATAGGCCGACCAGGCCGTGGACGGCCGCGGGCTCGAGCAAGGTCGCGCCGGAGCTCGCCACCATCACCGGATCCAACACCATCGGAACGGGCAGCACGTCGGTCAGCACCTGCGCGACGCACTCGATAACGTCGAGATTGGCGAGCATGCCGATCTTGACTGCACCGATATCGAAGTCATCAAACGCGGAGAGGATCTGCGCCCTCAGAACCTCCAGCGGACAGCCCGCTATGGCCGACACGCCGCGGGTATTCTGCGCCGTCAGCGCGGTGATGGCGGTCAGCGGATGCAGCCCGTGCGCGTGGATGGTGCGCAGGTCAGCCTGGATGCCTGCGCCGCCGCCGGAATCCGACCCGGCAATGCTGAGCACGCTGCGCCGACGACCGTCGGAGTCAGTCTGTTGCATTTGCGCAACAGTCGCGGTTGGCGGTCAAGGCAGTTCGTTTTCCGGTCGTCGATCTGTCGCCGCGCGATCTGGTCATCTGAAGGCAAGCTATTGATAGGTATGAGCGGAGCGCTCAGCATCGGCGGCGGGCGCTGCTCCGCCAGCGGCCGTTGTCCGCCGAGCGGACGGCGCCGCTGAGCGCGCATTTTGACTGATTGTAGCGTTTCTTGTGCTGCCGCGAAGGCGGTCCAAGGCTGCAGAGAGGGAAAAACGCAACAAACTGTTGACCCGCTGTTGCGTTCTATCCATACTCCGGGCCACTTGCACCGAGAGTCCTTCGCCCCTTGCGCCCGAACCTCCTCACCGTCTGCTGTCTCCTCGCGCTGCCCGGTATGGCTGAAGCCGCCGGCAACGCGTCGGCGCAGTGGCGTGACTACGCGCGCAGCAGCATGACGCCGGCGTTCGAGTGGGCGGCGCAAGCCGAGGAGCCCAAGGCCGCGCTGGCGGAGTCTGCTGCGTCTGGCTCCGTGCTGATGCGCGACGCGACGCTCCGGGCGCTGGCAAACTGGCGTGGCGGTGATCGACTCGCGCTTGAGTTCAGCGCTGGCGCAGGCGGCAGCAGTCTGATTACTGATCAGGCCAGCAGCCTGGTTGCGCGCAGCCGCTCCGCTTTTGTCAGTGGTCAGGCGAATACCTCGCTGACTCAGTCGTTCAGTTCGCAATCTGAGCTGTCGCTCACTGCGATCATTGCGCGCAGCCGATTTGCAACGCCGGGGATGGGCGCTTCGCCTTGGCAGTCGGTGGAGCAGTTCACCGGGGTTCGGCAGTCGGGCGTGCAGGAGGTCTCTGAAGGCGGCGGCGTGGCCGTGGCGTTTCGGCATGGTGTGACGGACGACGTCGTGGTCAGCCTGTCGCTGCAGTCGCGGCTGGATATGGACGCATTCAAGGCCTACCGGGGAATCTACTCGGAGGCTGGCGATTTCGATCTGCCCGGCAATTTGCGGACCGGCTTCGAATGGTCCCTTGGCAATCGTTTTGCGGTCGGCGCAGATGTGCAGCGCGTGATGTACAGCGATATTGACGCCTTCACCTCAGCGCAGCTGCCGACCCGCTTTCTGGCCTTGCTCGGTGACGGCAGCTCGCCGGAGTTCCGCTGGCAGGATCTCACCGTCTACTCGGCCGAGGCAGCGCTGCTGGACGATCTCGGCGGGCGCTGGTCGCTGCGCTATTCAACCCAGCAGCAGCCGCGTCCCACCTCGGCGCTTCTGTCGCGTGCGCTGGCCAACCAGTACGCAGACGGCAACATCGGTTTCGGTTACCGCCGCGCCCTCGGCTCGGCGGGCGAATTCCAGTTTGCAGCCAGCTATGCGCCGGCTGCCTATGTCATGGCTTCAGCGCCCTTCGTGCAGCTCGATTTCGATGGCGGTTCGCAAATCGAAGTCGAAGCGCAGTGGACGCTGGCCTTCTAGTTTCAACCTAATCAAGTTCAGGGCTTGATTGAAGGCTCCCTCGGGGGCCTTTTTTTTTGCCCCTCTTCCCTGCAGCCGTGCCGAAAAGTCCGGTGCCGCGAACGTTCCGGCGCTGGAGCAAGTCGCGCGCCTCTGAGTCAGAAAAGCCGAGTGATCCCGGCTCTATCCGAGCGGTCTCCGGGCTGCTTGCACCGGGTCGGTCAGCGGGTAACGACCGCCGCCAGGCGCCGGTCCAACTCGTCGCTGCCGTAGCCCAGTTCAGCGGTTGCCAATTCGAGGAACTGGCGCTCTTTGGGCCGCAGACGTTCATCCGCGGCGGCCAGCCGAATCAGGGCATCGTAGAGTCGCTCACTCTCCGGGGAAAGCGGCCGGTAGACCTCGCGAAAGCGCGCGAACTCCTCATGCAGGTCGATCTCGCGATTGCGTCCGCGCTGCAGCGCCTCGGACGCAAGCTCACGCTCACGCATGGAAAGCGACAGCGCATCCATCGCATTGTTGATGAACTCCGCTTCGTGGCTGGTGATCAGGCTGTCCAGTTTGGCCAGATAGCCAAGCAGCGCGAACGCCACCTGCAGGCCGACGTCGCGCTGCGGGTCGGCCTTGCCGCCGCCAAAAAACTCACCCAGGCTTTGCCCAAAGTCACGGAAAAGCCCGCCGATCCCGTTCTGCGCCATCTTTGTCCCCTTTTCGTTGACTGGCGTCATCCGCGCCAGTGCATTTGATACCACGGAAACCGCTCGACTGCGAACGGCCCGGCGTTCCTTCCGCAGAAGCGCCGTCTGCGCCGCTGCGCTGCGCTGCACAACGGCGCAACGAGCAGGGTCGACTATGCTCGGCCGCGGCCAAGGAGAGCCCCGTGGGGAAACGATTGCGACCGCTGACCGGGCTTGATGCCCTGTTCGTCTACCTCGAGTCCATGGGCACGCCCATGCACGTTGCCAGCCTGATCCGGCTGGCTCCGCCGGCGCGCAACCGGCGCGGCTTTGCGGCGGCCCTCCGTGATCATCTGATTGCCCGGCTATCGAGCATTCCAATCCTCAGTCGCGAACTGGTTGAGGCGCCGCTGGCGCTGGGTCATCCGATGTGGCGCGAGGTGGCGGATTTTGACCCGGCGCCGCATGTGCGCCTGGTGACGCTGGCCGCGCCCGGCGGCGAGCGCCAGCTCAATGCGTTGATAGCCCGACTTCATGCGGTTGCTCTGGACCGCCAGCGGCCGCTGTGGGAGATCGTGGTGGTGGACGGGCTCGACGACGGCGGAGTGGCGCTGTATCTGAAGTCCCACCATGCGCTGGTGGATGGTCAGGCAGGAGTCCAGGTTACTGGCGCGCTGCTCGACATCGAGCCAACGCCGTTGCAGCGTCGAACCAAGACCAAAGCGCCAGCGTCGACGCCAATGCCACCCGCAAACGCGGTAGCCCGTGCCGCATTGCGGGCCAGCGCCCGACAGTTCGGCGCGATGCTGCGCGGGGTGCCGGAAGGCGTTCGTCGGCTGGCTGCTGGCGCCCGTTCCGGCGTGAGCCTTGAGAAACTGCGCGACAGCGTGTGGCTGGCCCCGCGCACCACGTTCAACGTGCAGCTTGGAAAATCTCGGCGCTTTGCGACCGCCAGCCTGCCGCTGGCCGACGTCAAACGGGTGGCCAAGCACTTTGGGGCAAGTCTCAACGATGTGGTCATGACGCTTTGCGCCGCTGCGCTGCGCAGCCATCTGCTGCGCCGCAAATCATTGCCCGACATGCCGTTGATTGCGGCGATGCCGGTGTCGCTGCGTGCGCCGGGCGTGGAGGGCGGCAACGAGGTGTCGATGGTGCAGTGTCCGCTGGCGACCAATATCGCCGATCCGGTCGCGCGGCTGGCCGCGATTGTCGGCGCCACCCGGCAGATCAAGGGCCGGGTGGCGGCGTTCAAAGGTCTACTCCCGACCGACTTCCCGGGCATCGCGGCACCGATCTGGGCGACCGGGATCAGTCGACTCTGGCAGCGGGGCCGCCTGTCGGAACGCCTGCCGCCGCTGGCCAATCTGGTGATTTCGAACGTGCCGGGACCGCCAGTGCCGCTGTTCGTCGCCGGAGCGGCGGTGCGGCACTTCCATCCGGTGTCGATCATCACTCACGGGCTGGGGCTGAACATCACCGTGCTCAGCTATGCCGGATCGCTGGAGGTCGGAATCGTGTCGTCCAAGGAAACCCTGGATCGACCCGAGACCCTCGGGCGCGGGTTAACCGACGCGCTTGCCGTATTGCTGAGGGCCGCTGCATGACGGGTATGGTGAGCCCGCCGCGGCGGCGCTTGCGGCGGCGCGATCCCTCGCCTCGCGATCCGCAGCCTGTGACAGTTGAGCCGATGACGCCGCCGTCCTGGCTGAAGTTGGCACTGGAAGGACGCGCGCTGCTGGAATGGAGCGCCTGGTGGGTTGCCCGACCGTGGTTTGGCAGCGCGACGGCGGGTGACGGACACCCGGTGCTGGTGCTGCCCGGACTGATTGCCGGCGACAGCAGCACCTGGCCGCTGCGCCGGTTTTTGCAGACGCTGGGCTACGCGGCGTATCCATGGGAGCAAGGCATCAACCGCGGACCACGTGCCGGCCTGCTGCCGCGGCTGATCTCACGAGTTGAGACGCTTGAGCAAACGCATGGCACGCCAGTGAGCCTGATCGGCTGGTCGCTGGGCGGCGCGATGGCACGCGCGCTGGCGTTTCGAATGCCCGAGCGCGTGCGCTCTGTGATCACTTTGGGCTCACCGCTCAACGGGAATGGCAACGGATCGAATGCCACCCGCGTATTCGAGTGGGCGAGCGGCATGAAGGCCAGCGATCCGCGGCTGCAGCGAATGCTGGGCGGTCACCCGCCGGTGCCGGTGACGTCGTTCCTGAGCAAGTCAGACGGCGTGGTTGACTGGCGCATGAGTTTGACCCCGGACGTGGACCGTGCCGAGAGCATCGAGGTCAGCGCCAGCCATTTGGGAATGGGCGCCAATCCCATTGTGCTGTGGGCGATTGCTGATCGGCTGGCACAGCACCCGCACAGTTGGCAGCCGTTCGAGCGCAGCGGCTGGCGCCGGCTGCTGTATCGGGACCCGCGAAAGGTCCCGCTGGAAGACCTGTTCGGCGGTTGACCGATGGCACTGGAGAAGCCGTTTGCACCCGCCTGCGAGCGCAATCGCGACCCGATTCTGGAAGTGCTGCGGTCAGCCTTCGACGGCTGTCGCCGGGTGCTCGAGATCGGCAGCGGAACCGGTCAGCATGCGGTGCACTTCGCGCGCGCCATGCCGCAGCTGCAGTGGCAGTGTTCCGAGCAGGAGCATCGGCTGGCCGGTTTGCAGTTGTGGCTGGATGAGGCCGCGCTTGCCAACACGCCGCTGCCGTTGGCGCTGGATGTGAGTTCCGACCGCTGGCCGGTGGTGGGCTTCGACGCCGCTTTCAGCGCCAATACGCTGCACATCTTGAGCTGGGCCGGCGTTGAGGCGCTGTTCGCGGGGCTCGACGGCGTCCTCGAACCCGCCGCAACGGTGGTCATTTATGGCCCATTCACCCGCTCCGGCAGCTACCACAGCCCCAGTGACGCGCAGTTCGACGCGCAGCTGCGCAGCGAGTCAGCAACCATGGGGCTGCGTGATGTGGAAGCCGTCGACGCACTGGCCGCGGGCATTGGCCTGCGGTTGGTCGAGGCCATCCGGATGCCGGCCAACAACCTGAGCCTGCATTGGCGGCGCGGCTTAAGCTTGCCGCATTACCTTTGAGCCATGGCGGTGCGCGCAGCAGTTGCGATACTCGGCGTCTTTCGCCTTCGGAGACACACATGCAGCGCAGCACGCTTCGCTCAGTCTGGCTGTTGGCGATTGCGCTCGCGGTTCCGGGGGCCGCGCCAGCGGCGGGCGAGGTGGGCTACTACCGTTCACCCGCGCTGCACGGCGAGCGCCTGGTGTTCACGGCAGAAAGCGACCTCTGGGTGGTCTCCGCAGCGGGTGGTGTCGCGCAGCGTCTGACCTCGCACCCCGCTGAGGAATCGCAAGCGGCGTTCTCGCCAGACGGCAGCCAGCTGGCATTTGTGGCCAGCTACGACGGCGGTAGCGATGTGTATCTGATGGACGCTGGCGGTGGCCAGCCGCAGCGAGTCAGCTTCGATGGCGGGCGGGTGTTCCTGCAGGGATTTGCGCCGGACGGGGACGTTCTGTACGCCAGCGAGAACGTGATCGGCCCGACGCTGACCCGCGTGTTGCGGCGGGTCGATCCGGCGACCGGTGCGACCGAAACGCTGCCCTTGGCCGACGCCAGTGAGGCAGCCTTCGATGCCGAAGGCACGCAGGTCTGGTTTACCCGCTTCGGCGCCCAGCTCAACGGCGACAACGCGCGTGACTATCGCGGTGGCGGCATGGCTCAACTGTGGCGCTGGACGCTGGGATCGACCCGTGAGGCGGAGCGGCTGGCGGCGGACGCCAACGCCAATTTCAGTCGTCCGATGGTCTGGAACGACCGCGTCTACGCCCTTGGTGATGCCGATGGTCCAGCCAATCTGTGGTCGCTGGCGGCAGACGGCGGCGACCGCCGCCCGCTGACCACCCACAGCGAGTACGAGGTGCGCAGCCCGAGTCTGCATGCCGGCCGTATCGTCTATGCGCTGGGCGCTGACCTGCGCCTGTTTGACATCGCCAGCGGCATCGACCGGCAGCTGCCCATCACCCTCGGTTCGGATTTCGTGCAGCGTCGCGAGCGTCTGGTGCGCAAGCCCCTTGAGTACCTGACTGGCGTCACGCTCGGACCCGCCGGCGACCGGGCCGTGCTCAGCGCGCGTGGACAGGTGATGATCGCCGGGGCCGGGGCGCTGCGCCGCATCGCCCTTGCGGCGCCAGCGCGCGCGCGGCTGCGGCAGGCCGTGCTTGGCAAGGACGGACGTCATGCGTTCGCCATCGTCGATCTCGATGGGCGCAGCGAAGTGTGGCGCATTCCGGCGGATGGCGCCCCAGGAGCACGACCGCTGACCACGGACGGAGAGGTGCATCGCCTGCGACTGTATCCGGCGCCCGACGGCAACGCATTGGCCCACACCGACAAGCGTGGCCGGCTCTGGTTGCTGGACCTGGCCAGTGGCAGCAATCGCCTGCTGGAGACGGCGCCGCAGGGGGATGATGCCTACCGCTCGGTTGCCTGGTCGCGCGACAGCCGCCATCTGGCGGTGGCGCGGGAGAACAGTGCCCGGCGGCTCAACCAGATCGTGCTGATCGAGGTCGCGAGTGGGCGTTCGCAGGTCCTCAGCACCGATCGCTACGACTCGTTTGCGCCCGCATTCTCTCCCGATGGCCACTGGCTGTACTTTCTCTCGTCGCGTGCGCTTGTTCCGACCCCGGCTGCGCCGTGGGGCGACCGCAACATGGGGCCCATGTTTGATCGCCGCGTACGGATCTACGCGTTGGCGCTGCAGCCAGGGCAGCGTTTTCCGTTCCTGCCGGCCGATGAGCTGACGCCGCCGGTTGCCACGCCGGACCCATCCAAGACGTCGCCAACCGCTGCCTCCGCTCCCGCAGCGCTGCCCGCGGTCGAGTGGGAGGGACTCGATCAGCGTTTGTTCGAGGTGCCGTTGGCGGCCAGCAATTTTCGGGAGCTGGCAGTCCACTCCGAGCGCCTCTACCTCCTTGATCAGGAGTCCATCCCAAACGCCAAGCCGATCCTGCAGGTGCTGCCGATCAGCGCCGAACCGCCCAAGCTCGAAACGCTTTCGACCGAAGTGGCGTCGTTCGAATTGTCACCTGATGGCAAGAAACTGCTGCTGGTGAAGACGCCGCCCGACGGCGCGCGGCAGCGAATCGGCGACCTGCTGCTGGTTGACGCGGGTGCCAAACTTCCTGACGACCTGGCTAAGGCCACCGTACGGCTAGGCGACTGGTCGCTCGCTCTCGACCCGCAGGACGAGTGGGCGCAGATGTTTGACGACGCCTGGCGCATGCACCGCGCGTTCTCGTTCGACCCGGCCATGCGCGGTCGCGACTGGGACGCAGTGCGCGCCCGCTACGCGCCGCTGCTGCCGCGGGTCAATGATCGGGCCGAACTCGACGATCTGCTCGGACAGATGGTTGCGGAACTCGGCATCCTGCACTCGCAGGTGCGCGGCGGTGAGCTGCGCCTGGATCCCGATGCCGCCCAGCCGTCCGCGCTCGGGGCGCAGATCGAGGTTGCGGGTGGCGGCTTGCGCATCGCCCGCATCTATCGCAGCGACGCCGAGCTGCCCTCCGAACGTGCGCCGCTGGGCCAGCCAGAGGTGGACGCACGCGATGGCGACGGCTTGCTGGCGGTGAACGGACAGTCGACCACCTCGCTCGCGGATCTCGCCCGCGCGTTGCGCCAGCAGGCCGGGCAGCAGGTGCTGCTGGAGCTGCAGCGTGGAGCCGCGGCGCCGCACCGGACCGTCGTGCGGCCGGTCGCGCTGCAGCGCGACGCCGAACTGCGCTACGGCGACTGGGTGCAGCAGACCCGCCAACGCGTCGAGCAGGCAGGCGCAGGACGGATCGGTTATCTGCACCTGCGCGCGATGGGGCCAAATGACCTGGCATCGTTCGCCCGCGAGTTCTATGCCAACTTTGATCGCGAAGGGCTGATCGTGGACGTGCGGCGGAATCGCGGTGGCAACATCGACAGCTGGATCATCGAGAAGCTGCTGCGGCGAGCCTGGGCGTTCTGGCAGCCGGCTCAGGGCGCCCCCTACTGGAACATGCAGCAGACGTTTCGCGGCCACCTGGTGGTGCTGATTGATGGCCTGACCTACTCCGACGGAGAGACGTTTGCGGCGGGCGTCAAGGCGCTCGGTCTGGGGCCGGTGATCGGAACGCGCACGGCGGGTGCGGGCATCTGGCTTAGCGACCGCAACCGGTTGGCTGACAATGGCATGGCGCGGGTCGCTGAGTTTGGCCAGTTCGACGCGCAGGGTCGCTGGCTTATCGAGGGTCGTGGCGTCAGTCCGGATATCGAAGTCGACAATCTGCCCTACGCCAGCGCGCGCGGGGCCGACGCCCAGCTAAGCGCAGCGCTCGACAATCTTCAGCAGCGCATGCGTGAGCAGCCGATCACCCAGCCGCCGGCGCAGGCCATACCGGTGCGCGGTGTGCCGGGGCACGACGGCTCCCGATGACGCGGTTCGCCTTGTTCGTTCATGGGGCGACCTGTCGGGTGCGGCAGCCGCCCGCCGCGCCTCGGCAGGGCTTGCTCAATGCCGTCCAATCACGGGAAGCCGTCTCCAATGCCGCCTGATCGTCGTTCAGTCTCCGGCGCGCTGCTGGCGCTCCTGCTGGGATGCGGCGGCGCGTCAGCCCAGGCGCTCGATCAGACCGTCGTGGTTCGCGCCTGGTTTGATGATGAAGCCAGCATCCGTGCGGTGGCGCCGTTGCTCGGCCACGCGCAGATTGATCGTGCCAAGGGCGTGCTCCGCACCGAGGTTGATGGCGCGCTTCGGCAAGCGCTGCTGGACGCCGGCTTCCGCATCGAAATTGACGCCGACGCCACCCGCGCAGTGCAGGGCTTGGCGCAGGCTGAGCGAGCCGGGATGAAGAGCATTCCCGGCTTCGCCTGCTATCGAACCGTGGAGGAAACACAGGCGACGCTCGACACGCTGGTCGCCGCCGCTCCCGGGCTGGTGGAGATCGTTGACATCGGGCCGAGCTGGCAGGCACAAACGGGGTCCGGCGGCTATCGACTGCAGGTGATTCGGGCCACCAACCGGTCGCTCCCCGGTCCCAAGCCCAAGGTGTTCGTGATGGCTTCGGTGCATGCCCGCGAGTACACCCCGGCGGAGTTCGCCACGCGCTTTGTCGAGCAGCTGGTTGCCGGCTACGGCGTTGACGCCGAGGCCACCTGGCTGCTCGATCATCATGAGCTGCACGCGCTGCTGCAGGCGAATCCAGATGGCCGCAAGCGCGCCGAGACCGGACTATCCTGGCGCAAGAACGCCAACACGGGTTTCTGCGGTGGCGGCAACAGCGCCGGCATCGACCTGAACCGCAACTTTCCCTTCGAATGGGGCAACTGGAACGGCAGCAGCGGAGCGGCTTGCGACAGCACCTTTCGCGGTCCGGCGCCGGCATCGGAGCCGGAAACCCAGGCGATCATCGCCTACGTGCGCAGCCAGTTCGAGGATCGGCGCAGCACGCCGCTGAATGCGCCAGCGGACCCTGACACCACGGGTATGTTTTTTGATCTGCACAGCTTTTCCGGGCTGGTCCTGTGGCCCTGGGGATTCGATACCGTCAACGCGCCCAACTCGGCGGCGCTGCAGGCGTTGGGTCGCAGGCTGGCATGGTTCAACGGCTACACGCCGCAGGCCGCCGTAGGCCTGTATCCCACTGACGGCAGCACTGATGATTTCGCCTACGGCGAGCTGGGGCTGCCGGCTTACACCTTCGAGCTGGGCAGCGCCTTCTTTCAGGACTGCGCGAGCTTTGAAAGCGCCATCTATCCCGACAACCGCGATGCGCTGCGCTATGCCCTTCGCGCCGCACGGGCGCCGTACCGGCAGCCTTCCGGGCCGGATGCGTATGCGCTGACTGTCGAGCCTGATCTGGCGGTGATCGGCGAGCCGATAACGCTGCGGGCAACGCTTGACGATCAGCGCCAGCGCGAAGGCAGCTTTGACCAGTCAGGTCCGCTGCCGCCGGTACAGGCAGTCAGCGTCGCGACGGCGCACGTCGGTACACCGCCCTGGCAGGCCGAGGCGCAGGGTTTGCCGCTGCAGCCTGTCGACGGTGCGTTCAATAGCAGCGTCGAGCGGGCTGTCGCGACCATCGATTCGACCGGACTCGGCGCCGGGCGGCATCTGCTCTGGGTGCAGGGCCGCGATGCCGCGGGCAATGACGGCCCGCCAGCCGCCACGTTCATCGACCTGCTGGCTGCGCCAGATATCTTGACCGTGCAGGGGGCGGTTCGCCAGTTCGGCACCGCCTCGCCGCTGGCGGCGAGCGTTGCCAGCGGCACCTACCGCAGCCAGGCGAATCCGCTGACCGGCGACTATCAGCGGCGCCTGCCGGCGGGCAGCCACGACATCGCCTATTCGGCGGAGGGCCATGAGACCTTGGTCCTCACGGCAGTGAGCGGGCAGGGCGGGCAGACGCTGCAGCGTGACGTGGCGCTGTATCGCCTGTGCAGCTTGCTCGCGGATCCGGTGGAGGTGGGCACGACCTCACCGCTCACCGCCCAGCCGCCGTGGACGCGGCGGGCCGGCCGAGGGATCGACGGGGGTGGCGCATGGTTGCCCACCGCGGGCGCCAGTTACGCCGGCAACCTGTCGGTCTCGCTGACCAGCGCGATCCTTGACCTCGGCGGGTACGCCCTGCCTGAACTGATTTTTGACCAGCGCTGTGACACCGAGGCGGGCTATGACTATGGCCGGGTCGAGATCAGCAGCAGCGGCGGGACGAACTGGACCGAGGTGTTCCGCTGCGACGGAGAAACCTCCTGGCGGCGGGTGACGCTGACCCTGCCGCAGCTGGCAGGCCAGGGCAACAGCCGCCTGCGCTTCCGTTTCAGCAGCGATTCGATGGTCAGCGCGCCCGGCTGGGCGATTGACAACATCCAGCTTCGCGCGGGCGGCCAGCAGTGCCGGGACAGTCAGGGGCCGCCACGGCTTGAGCCGTTCAGGAACGGCTTTGAGGCGCAGGCAAAGTGAATCGGCAGCCGCATTCGTGTCCGTGGCTCAACCGGCCTGCGATCCAAAGCAGCAGGCAGTCGGCCTTTGGCTGGCAGGCGCCAGCGCGCGGCAGGCGCAGGTGCTGTTTCCCTGGACGACCGCTTGTTTCAGCGTGAAGGCAGCGATATCCGCCGCTGCGGCCGGCCGATCAGATCAAGAAAGCCGTTGAACACCGCGTCTGCGCGGGGCTGCATCTGGCCAAGGTGAGCGTGGGTCAGCGCTCGAATCGACGCATCATTCTGCTCGAGGTCGGCGTCGGCAAGCTCCCTGGCGTAGTCAGGTGTCGCCAGCCAGCGCTCGATCAACGGCTGGTCCATCTCCAGATGGAACTGCAGTCCGTAGGCGGACTCGCCGTAGCGGAATGCCTGCTGCTCGCAGGTCTCGGTTCGAGCCAGCTGCACGGCACCGCTCGGTAGATCATAGGTGCAGCCGTGCCACTGGAATACCGGGCTTTGGGGTGCCAGCGGCGCGGATACCGGATCGGAATGGCCGGCGGCCGTGACCTCCAATGGGTACCAGCCGATTTCCTGCCGTTCATGACGGCGTACCGAGGCGCCCAGCGCATGCGCCAACAGCTGCGCACCAAGACAGATGCCCAGCACCGGCTTACCCTGCGTGAGTGCGCGCTCGATCAGCCGCAGCTCGGTTCCCAGGTGCGGTCGGTCAGCCTGCTGGTCGACATTCATCGGTCCGCCGAGCACGATCAGGCCGCGATAGCGGTCGATGTCGGGCTGCGCATCGGGATGACGCTCGAAGTTGACGAAGCGAATCCGGTGGCCGCGCTGGCGGATCAGCCGGTCCAACGTCCCGAGTGGCTCGGCGGCGACGTGCTGGAAGACCAGAATGCGCGGCATCGATGCTCAGTCCTTGCGCGGTAGGCCGTCGACGCTGTCGGTCCCCGACCAGTTGACGTGGTCGGACCAGAACACATGCGCCTGCGGCAACCGGTCCGGCGGCGTATCCAGCGTGCCGACAGCCATGTGCAGCTCACCGGGCCAGCGACCGGAGCGAAACAGCAGCATGCTGCCGCAGTGACTGCAGAAGCCACGTTCGGCCCGCGGCGAAGACGCGTACCAGCGCAGCGCGCCGTCGGTCGACGCGACGGTCGTCGATGCAGCGGGAAACCCGATCCAGGTGACAAACCCGGCGCCGTGAGCGCGTCGGCACTGCGAGCAGTGACAGTGCGCGACCCACAGACTGGGCTGCAGCGCGCTCACGCGAACCGCACCGCATTGGCAGGCGGCGTGTTGAGTAGAAGGGTTGGCGATGCTCACGGGGTTACGGTACCCGCGGCTCGTCGGGCTCGGGAAATTGGACGCTGCCGTCAATTACCGTCTGCGTCTGGCCACCGATCCAGCTGCAGCCGGCCGCATCGTAGCGAACGTCGATGCGGGCATCGCGTCCCAGTTCGCGGCCCTGGCTCACGCGGTAGCCGAGTGCCAGCCGCCCGGTCGGCTCCGAGTCACGCAGATAGGCCGCGATGAGTCCGTTGGCGGCACCCGAGGCCGGGTCTTCGTCGATGCCTACGCCGCAGGGAAATGCGCGCACCACGAGGTCATGGTCGGCGTTCGCGCAGCGCGCAAAGATGCATAGACCCAGACTGTCGCTGGACTCGGCCAGACGCGCAATGGCGGCATGATCGGGCTGCCAGTGGCGAACACTGACTTCGGAGGCCAGCTCTGCCAGCCACCAGCGACGCCCGCCGGCGATCAGCACCGGCGGCAGCGGCCCGCGCGGAAGATCGCCAAGCAGTCCGGCAAGCGCCGTCACGTCGTCAGCCATCGGCTGCACGATGGCAGCCGCCGGCGTTTGCACGAAGATCCGCCGGTCGCGGCCCTCGCCCTCGACCCGCAACGGCAGCTCACCGGCCAGGCAGGATTGGACCAGCCGACCTTCCTTGGTGGCTGCGAATCGGACTTCCAGCGCCGCGTGGGCGCTGCCAATGCTGGGGTGCCCGGCAAACGCGATCTCGCGCGTCGGGGTGAATATCCGCAGCCGGTAGTTGGCCTGGCCGGGCGGCGGCGGCAGCAGGTAGGTGGTTTCGACCAGCTGGGTCCAGGCGGCGAAGGCCTGCATCCTCGACGGGCTCCAGCTGTCGGCACCCATCACGACGCCCAGCGGGTTACCGGCGCCAGCCCGCGCAGCGAAGACGTCAACCTGCAGGAAGCGAACTGCGTTGCCCGCGGCGGTCACTTCGGATCACCGGAGACTTTGCTGTCAGGCATGGTCTTGAAGTGAGCTGCACACGTTACGCATACACGTTTCGGCTTGAAAATTGGGCGCATCAGTTGAAGTGGCCTTGTTTGGGTCGACAGCGCTTACCCGCCGGCTGCATTGCCCGACGATGGTAGCGAAACGGCTCTGCTCGCGGCGATTCACGTCGCGGGCAGAGGGGTATCCGGCCTTCAGCGCGCAAAACTGTCGCCCGGCCGCCGCGTTTGCAATAATCTGTCTCCGCACGCGGACTCGAGCGCTTTGCTCAGTACTCGAGCCCGGATCGAACCAAGGATCGCCGTGAGCAAAGACGTACCCGCTGACCGAACTGTCCGTGTGGCCCCGCCGTCATTGCAGACCGAGCTTCGGCCCTGGTGCCTGGTGGTCGTATCCGGCACCGGCATCGGCTCGCGCTTCGAGCTGGGCGAGTTCGCGACAATTGGCCGCGACACCGGCGTCGACATCCGCATTGCCGAGCCCAGCGTCTCGCGCAATCACTGCCGGGTCTGGCGCAAGCGCGGCGGCTACTGGGTCACCGACCTGGGCGCCACCAACCCCACCCGCGTCAACGGCATGAAGGTCGAGTCGATGCCGCTGCTGGAGGGCGACATCCTCACCGTCGGCGACATCATGCTGAAGATGCTCGGGCCGCGCAGTCCGGAGAACGCGCTGGTCGCCGCGCTGCACGATCAGGCCACCCGCGACAACATGACCGGGCTGGCCAATCGGCGCTTTTTCCGGGCAGCGATGGAGCGTGAGTTTGCCGGCGCGCAGCGGGGACGCAGCGTGTCACTGCTGGTGGTTGACGTCGACTTCTTCAAGCTCATCAACGACAAGTGGGGCCACCCGATCGGTGATCGCGTGCTCAACGCCGTCGCCAAAGCAATGGTAGACCGCGTCCGGACCTCCGACCTGGTGGGACGCATCGGTGGCGAAGAGTTTGCGGTCCTGCTGCCGGACACCCTGGCGGAGCAGGGCCTTCGGGTTGCCGAAATCCTGCGCGAAGCGCTGGCGGCGATGACGCTCGAAGAGCGCGGCGAGGCGATTCCGGTGACCGTCAGCATTGGTGTGGCGGTCGCCTCTCTTGGCTCCGACGTAAGCGCCGATGTGCTGTATTCGCGTGCCGATGCCGCCCTGTACGAGTCCAAGCGGACGGGCCGCAACAAGGTGACGCTGTCCCAGAATTGAGCCCCGGCCCCTTGGCTGCGCCGCGTGCCGCATGTCGGCTCTCACTGGGTAAGTCAACCGGAGTATCGTTGGCGTCCTCGCGATCGGCGAGTCAGAACTATTCCCAGGGGAGGCGTGCTATGGGGCGTGAACAGGTACCAACGTTGGAAGAGTTTGTCGATGGGGTCGACAAACGCAATCCGGGGCAGCCGGAGTTCATTCAGGCGGTCAAAGAAGTAGCCGCTTCCGTCCTTGATCACATCAAGGACCATCCGAAGTACCACGACAATCAGATTCTCGAGCGCATGGCGGAGCCGGATCGGGTGGTCAGCTTCCGTGTCTGCTGGCAGGACGACGGCGGCAATGTCCGCGTCAACCGCGGCTATCGCATCCAGAACAACAACGCCATTGGCCCGTACAAGGGCGGTATCCGTTTTCACCCCTCGGTCAACCAGGGCATCCTGAAGTTCCTCGCGTTCGAGCAGACCTTCAAGAACGCGCTGACCGGCCTGCCAATGGGCGGCGGCAAGGGTGGCTCGAACTTCAATCCGAAGGGCAAATCGGACAGCGAGATCATGCGCTTCTGCCAGAGCTTCATGACCGAGCTGTACCGGCACGTGGGCGAGGACGTGGACGTCCCGGCCGGCGACATCGGCGTTGGCGGACGCGAGATCGGCTACATGTTTGGGCAGTACAAGCGCATCACCAACCGCTACGTCGGCGTGCTGACCGGCAAGGGTCTGGAATACGGCGGCAGCCCGATCCGCACCGAGGCCACCGGCTATGGCGCGGTTTACTTCCTGCAGGACATGCTCAAGCACGTCGGCACCTCGCCGGAGGGGCATATCGCCATTGTGTCGGGCTCTGGCAATGTCGCCCAGCACGCGGTCGAGAAGCTGCTGCAGCTGGGCGCCAAGCCGGTCACGCTGAGCGACTCCGACGGCTTCATCTACGACAAAGACGGCATCACCCAGGAAAAGCTGGAGTTCGTCAAGGAGCTGAAGAACAAGCGTCGCGGCCGGATCGAGGAGTACGTGGCCAAGTTTGGCGGCGAGTACCACGGCAACGGCGCGCGGCCGTGGGTGGTGCCGGGCACGCTGGCCTTGCCCTGCGCGACGCAGAACGAAGTCAATTCCGACGACGCCAGCACGATGATCAAGAACGGCGTCATCGCGGTCTCGGAAGGCGCCAACATGCCAACCGAGCTTGAGGCAGTGCACCTGTTTCAGGCGGCGCGAGTCATGTTCGCTCCGGGCAAGGCAGCGAATGCCGGCGGTGTCGGCGTCTCAGGACTGGAAATGAGCCAGAACTCGGCGCGCATCACCTGGAAGGAGGAGGAACTGCAGAAGCTGCTCCGCGACATCATGCAGAACATCCACGACCGCTGCGTGCGCTACGGCGGTGTTGCCGGCAGCAACGACAAGTACGTCGACTACGTCAAGGGCGCGAACATCGGCGGCTTCGTCAAGGTCGCCGACGCGATGATCGCGCAGGGCGTGGTCTGATCGGCTGAGCCTGCATCTGCCTGCCGCGAACCCATTTGGGTTCGCGGCAGCGCATTGCGCATCTCCCTCTCCGCGCGTGGGAATGCGATTTTCGTGGGCAGCTGCAGCGGTCGGCACGCGCTTTCGCGCCGCTCGCTGCGACCGGCCGCGAGGTCACCACGCAGCCGCCACGTCGATGGCCATCGCTCATTGGCGAATCACCAGCGCTGGACTGTTATTTACCCGCCCATCGGCCTCCAGCACGGCAATCTGCCGGCGCTCGCTGTCCATCAATACGGCTATCGGCGCCTTGAAGGGCGGATGACGCACGAATCGAAGCTCCCAGCCAAAGCGCTCCATTTCCGCCAGCGATAGACGCTGGTCCTCATTGAGCTGGCGCTTCAGCGCGGCGCGCGCCTCGTCGCCGCGGCGACGTTCCTCGGTCATGGCTGGATTCCCCCCGGAAAGCCCTGACGAATGGGTTCGTCCGATGCTACGGCGGTGGCTTCCGATTGGCCAGTGCCGGCGCGCCGACAGCCGCAATGCGCTGGAGCAGCACCAGCGTCTCGCTGTGCGCGGTGTGCGGAAACATGTCCAGCAGCTGCGCCTGCACGGGCCTCAGAGAAGGCATGCGCCGCAGGTCGGCGGTCAAGCTGACGGGATTGCAGCTCGAATAGATCACCCAGCGTGCGGTGCTCTCCTGCAGCTGGACGCACAGCGGCTGTCCCAGGCCGCGGCGCGGCGGATTGACGATGATGATCTGGTGGCCGCTGGCTAGCGGCAACCGGGCCGATGCGGTTGCGTCGCCGACCTCAAAGCGGATCGTTGTGGTCCCCATCAACGCCGCTGCCCGGCGGGCGCCATCGATAGCCTCCTCGGAGATCTCGACACCAAGCACCTCACGACTGCCATCAGCGCAGTGCAGCGCGAAGCCACCGACTCCGCAGAACAGGTCCAGCACCCGCTGCGCGCCGCATGCGTCAACCCAGCTTCGCGCTTGACGATACAGCGCCGCAGCCACCGCTGGATTGGTCTGGAAAAACCCGCGCGGCCGCAGGAAGAACGGCAGCCCATTGATTTCCATCTGCAGGTGCTGCAGTGAGCTCAGCGGAATTTCCTCCTCACCTTCGATGATCGCCGCAGGCAGCGGCTGCAGGTTGGCGGAGACCACCTTAAGCTGGGGCAATTCAGTGAGCAGCGCCGGAAGCTGTCGTTCGATTCGCGGCAGCGCTTCGCGCGAGCGCAGGACCAGCCGCAGCATCAGTTCGCCAGAGTGCTCGGCCAAGGTCAGCAGGACAAACTTCAGCTCACCGCGGCGGGTGGTGACGGAGTAGGGCGTCAATCCGGCCAGCGTGATGAAGCGCTTGATCGGAGCAAATGCCAGCTGCAGCGCGGGCGGGTAAAGCAGGCAGTCGGCCAGGTCCGCCTGGCCGCCATCGGCGTCGACCAATCCGAGCGAGGGTGCATCGAGCGTGCCGCCAACGGCCATCTTGGCCTTGCAGCGGAATCCGGTCGGGTTGCTCGCCACCGGCGGGAGCCAACTGAGATCCGGCCAGTCCGACAGCTGCCGTTGCAACGCTGACTGCTTGAGGCGCAGCTGGTCGGCATAGGCCATCTCGATAGTGCTGCACGATCGGCACACGCCTGCCGCGAAGTAGCTGCAGTGCACGGTCACAGTGACGCGGTGCGCTGCAGCCAGTTGACTGCACCCTGGCCGGCGACCCGGCCGCTGGCCATGCAGGCGGTCAGCAGGTATCCGCCGGTCGGTGCTTCCCAATCCAGCATCTCGCCGCAGCAGAAGAGGCCCGGCCGGGCAATCAGCATCAGCTCCGAATCGAGTGCCGAGAAGCAGACGCCGCCGGCGCTGCTGATTGCCTCATCGAGGGGTCGCGTGCGCAGCAGTGTGACTGGCGTGCGCTTGATCGCCTGCGCCAGCGCGGTGGACTCACGCGGCAGCGCTGCCCCAAAACACTCGCGCAGCAGGGCTGCCCGCACGCCGTCCAGGCCAGCGGCGCGGCGCAACTGTTCGCTCAGCGATCGTTTGGCGGTCTGCTGTGAGAGGCTGCTGGCAAGGACTTCCAGGCTGCGGTCAGGCGCCAGGTCCAGGCAAACGGTCACGTTTCCATGGGCCTCAATGGTTTCACGCAGCGGTGCCGACAGCGCATAGGCAAGGCTGCCTTCCAAGCCGTGTTCGGTGACCATGAGTTCACCACGCAGGTCGTGATCGACGCCATCGCTGGCGCGAAAGGCAAGTCGCACCGGCTTGAGGGCGGCGCCCGCCCAGGCAGCACGGAAGTGATCGCCCCAGCGTGCCTCGAAGCCGCAGTTGGAGGGCAACAGCGGACGGATCGGAATGCCAGCTTGCGCCAGCCAGTCGACCCAGGCTCCGTCCGAACCCAGCGTGGCCCAGCTGCCGCCACCCAGTGCGAAGACAACGGCAGTCGCGGCGACCCGATTCTCTCCGTCAGGCGTCTGGAAGCGCAGCTCGCCGTCCTCACTCCATCCGATGCAGCGGTGATTCACGTGGAAGCGTATGCCTGCCGCCCGCAGCCGGCGCAGCCAGCCGCGCAACAGCGGAGCCGCTTTCAGATCGCGGGGAAACACCCGGCCGGAGCTGCCGACAAAGGTCGCCACGCCCAGCGATTGCGCAAAGTCGCGCAGCGCCTGCGGGTCGAACCGTCGCAGCCAAGGTTCGACCTGCGCAGCGCGTGGGCCAAACCGGGTCAGAAAGCGCTCGAACGGCTCGCCGTGGGTCAGATTGAGTCCGCCTTTCCCGGCGATCAGAAACTTGCGACCGACCGACCCCTTGCCGTCATACAGGTCAACCTCAACGCCGCGCGCGCGCAGCGTCTCAGCCGCCATCAGACCCGCTGGGCCACCGCCAACCACCGCCACCCGCTGCACGCCTGTGGGACACATCGCCGGATCGTCGCACGAGCGCGGCGACTGACGCACCTTGCGTGCTGCGGTCACGCCCGCAGCATTGCCGCGTCCTTGGACACACCGGCGCAATGGATTCAACGCGCGGGCCTGCGTAAAGTGGCACCTGATGATCCGCGCCCGGGGCCGGGCGCGCGGCAGTTTTGACCGGAGGAAGCGACATGTTTCAGCGATTGGCAAATATCGTGAAGGGCTTTATGTCGCTCTTCATCAAGGGCATGGAGAAGCGCAATCCAGAAGCGCTGCTGGAGCTTGAGCAGGAGAATCTGCGCAAGCAGATCGGAAGCTTCAACCAGGGACTGGCAGCGCATGCCGGGCTGGCTGAGCGGCTGATCGGCCAGGTTCGCAAGCTGGAAGTGGAGGAAAAGGAGCTGCGTGCCCGCACCACCGCGCACCTGCGCGCGGGCAACAAGGCTGCCGCCGCACAGAACGCGCTGCGGCTGCAGTCGATCAGTCGCGACCTGGAAGAGAACCGGCGCCAGATGGTGCAGGCGGACGATACCTACAAGAATCTGATCAAGGCGCGCGACGTCGCGGTCAACGCGGCCCGCTCAAAGATCGAGAGTCTGAAGGGCGCGCTCAACGACATGAAGATGAAGACCGCAATGGCCGAGATGACCGAGATGGCATCGGGCATGATTGGCACGATTGGTGGATCCGGCGACAGCCTCAATCGTCTGCATGAAATGGTCGAGGAAGAGCGCAACAAGGCGTCCGGCCGCGCCCGCGTGGCGCGCGACTCGATGGATATGAGCGAAGTCAACCTGAAAGAGGCCGAAATGAGCGCGCTGGCTGACCAGGCGTTGGCCGACTTCGCTGCCGCCGAGGGCATCAGTCTGGGCGAGCCGGAAGCGGCACCTGCGCCGGCCTCGCGCAGCATGGGCGGCGAACGCCAGTCTGACAGTCAGTCGGCCTGACCGCGCGCATGGCGATCGCCGCCGATGCGCCGGAATGGGTAGCTGAGCTTGCGCTCGGCTACGAAAGTGGCGCGCATGGCCAGTTCATCCTTTACGGCAACGTCGCCGACCGCTTTCCGCTGGGCGGCCGGCTGGTCGGGCTCAGCCGCTTCATTGATGCGCAGCTGCTCGGCGGTTTCGACCTGCTGTTCTCTTATGACCCGGGCAACGGTCTGGGTCTGCTGCGCGGCGGCGAGCGCTTCGCCCAGTGGCCGGCGGCCAAGGAAATCGGCGCGTGGCCGCGCGAGCCGCGTGCCGCGGTCGAACTGCTGAGTCGCTATCTGCGCTATCGGGCTAACCTCGCGGCGCTGGGGCGGGCCGAGAGTGAGCACGTGGCCATCATCCTGCGCGGTGCGGATCAGCTGTTGCCAGGCGGTCGCGCCGGCGATTTCGAAATTGCCAGCCTGGCCAGCCTGATCCGCGACTGGGCGGGAGAGCCACCGTTCACCGATCTGGCGTTTGCGAGCTTCCTGATCGCCGACAACTTGAACGACCTGCACCCGCAGGTTGCGTTCAACCCGCGGGTAGCACGCGTCCGCGTGCCCCTGCCCGACACCGACGTTCTGCGCCGCGCGCTGGCGCTGCTGCGGGTCGATCATCCGGCGGCGTTCAATGCCGACAGCGGCGACGAGACCGCGGCGGCGGCGCTGAGTGGGGTCAGCATCAGCGCGCTCGGCAGTCTGGTCCGGATCCGTGCCCACGAGGGCAAGGCCCTCGGACCGGCGGACTGGGTCAAGGCGAAGAAGGAGCTGGTCGAGACCGATGCCTCCGGTCTGATCGAGTTCATCGAGCCCAAGCGTACGCTGGCCCAGTACCACGCGCAGGATGCACTCAAGGCCTGGCTGCGGCAGGACATCGAGCTGTGGAAGGCGTCGGATCTGCGCGCCTTGCCGATGGGCTACATCTTCTGCGGCCCGGTCGGCACCGGCAAGACGTTTCTGGTCGAGTGCCTGGCCGGCGAGGCCGAGGTGCCGGTCGTCAAGCTGAAGAACTTCCGCGACCGCTGGGTAGGTTCAAGTGAAGGCAATCTGGAGAAGATCTTCCGGCTGATCCGGGCATTGGGCCGCTGCATCGTGTTTATCGACGAGGCTGACCAGACGTTGGGCAAGCGCGATGCCGGCAGCGGTGATTCCGGCTTGTCCGGACGCATCTACTCGATGATCGCCCAGGAGATGTCGAATGCCGACAACCGCGGTCGGGTCATGTGGATCCTGGCATCCTCACGGCCCGATCTGATCGAGGTCGATCTGAAGCGGCCTGGCCGCATCGACGTCAAGATTCCGCTGCTGCCCACCACCACGGTGGCGGAGAGTGCGGCGCTGCTGGTGGCCATGTTCAAGCGGTTCGACATGGTGTGCGACAGCGAAGCGCTGGCTGCGCTGCCGCTGCCGATCCTGCTCACGCCGGGCGCCGCCGAAGCGCTCGCGGTCAAGGTCTATCGGCGGCACCGGACCACGTCACTTGAGCCGCTGGCGGCACTCGAGGCCTGCCTTGACGGCTATCAGGCGCCGGTGCCGCGCGATGTGCTGGAGTTCCAGATGCGTATCGCGATCCGGGAGGCCACCGACATGGCGTTTGTGCCCCCCTCGTTGCGCGGACTTGGCGACCAGGCGCTGCCATGAGCGAGCTGCGGTACTGGTGGAAAGCGTTTGTCGCTCGCCCGCTGGGAATGCCGGTTCCCCCGAACTTCTTTGGGCTGGCGGCGTTTGCGGTGCTGGGTGTGTTCCTGAGCCCGGGCTTCCTGGCCGCTGGATTAGGCCTGGAGATCGGCTATCTGGCATGGCTGGCGAACAGCAAGCGATTTCGCAATCACGTCGATGCACAGGCGTCGCAAGCCGACCCGGTGGATCAACGCTACGCCGGTTTTTTCGCTCAGTTGGATGCCAGCCAGCAGCAGCGGCAGCGGCAGATCGAGGCGCGCTCGCGGGAGATTTTTGCCACGCTGGGTCAGTCCTCTCTGCTGCGCACCCATATCGAGAGTCTGGAGCAGCTGGTTTGGCTGCATCTGCGCCTGCTGGTTGCGCGGCAGGCCATCGCCGGAGTGGTGAAGACGGCCACCGCAGAGCACGCCCGGTTGGAGGCGCAGGAGGCGCAGATCGTGGCGCGTCTGGAAAGCGCCGACGTTGGGCCAGATCTGCGCCGCTCACTCGAACAGCAGAAGACGGTGATTGATCAACGTCAGGATGCTCACGCCAGCGCGGGTCGCCGGCTGGAGCATGTCGACGCCGAACTTGATCGCATCGACCAGCAGATCGCCTTGATCCGCGAGCAAGCCCTGCTGGCCACTGATGACGAGCACATTGGCAGCTCTCTGGACGCGCTGGCGGCGTCGTTCAACGAAGCCAACCACTGGCTCAACAGTCAGCGCGATCTGCTCAGCACGATCGACCTCAGCGCGTCACATCGGCTGCCGCAAAGCGTACTGCGGGGGCCGCCGCCGCTTCCCACCAAGCGCCAGCATGCCCGCGTCAGCCAGTAGTCCTTCACCTCACAACGCCGGAGTCAGCCATGAACCGACCCTCACTGCACTTGCGCCAGCGCGGCAACGCGGCGGGCAAGTTCATCACCTTCCTCCTCGTGGTTGGCCTGCTTGCGCTCGGCGGCTGGCTGGTGCTCAAGGACATGGGCAGCCCAAGCGATGAGCCTGCCGCTGCCGATACGTCGCGCACGGCGGCGTCTGTCACGACGCCTCAAGGGGAGGCTCCGACGCCGATCGAGCCGGTCAGCGGCCAGCCGCAGCTCGACGCCGCCGCAGCGTACACGCCGAAGGACGGCATCATCGACGTCGACATCAGCGAGTACGCCGGCTACGCCGGGCTGATTGTCGCCAACGGCGGTCTTGCGCCCAGCCCCGACTCATTCTTCGCCCGCAACTACGGGTTCCAGGTTCGGCTGACGTTGAGTGAGGAGGAAGGCTGGTCCAAGCTCAACAATGGCCGGATCGGCGTGTCTGTCACGACGGCCGATGTGCTTGCCGTCGTCGGTCGTCAGTTCGAGGTGGTGGTGCCGGCGCAAATTGGCTTCTCGCGCGGGGCCGACATGGTGGTGGTGGACAGCGGCATCGCCAACATCAACCAGCTCAAGGGCAAGGTGCTGGCCTCCTCGCAGTTCAACGAGGCGGAGTTCTTCATCCGCTACCTGGCGTCGGAGGCAGGCGTACCGGTCAAGGCGCTGCGCGATCTCGACGGACGAGTCGGTCCAAACGAACTCGGGCTGGTGTTTTACGAGGACGCATTCATCGCCTGCGATGCCTACCAGCACGAACTGGCATCCGGCTCCCCGCGGCTGAATGGCTGCGTCGGCTGGTCTCCGCGCACCGATGAAGTCGTCGCCGACAGTGGTGGTCGCGCCAAGATACTGGTTTCCAATCGCAACCTTCTGATCGTTGCCGATCTGTTGATCGTCAACAAGGGCTTTGCCCAAGCCAATCCGGAGATGGTCAAAGGGCTGGTTCACGGTCTGATGGAGGGCAATCGGCTGGTCCGCGAGGATCCTGCGGGTCACGCTCCCGTGATTGCAGCGGCCTTCAAGTGGGAGGTCGACGAAACCCGCGACGAGCTGGCCAAGGTGCATCTGTCCAACGTGCCGGAGAATATCGCCTTCTTCGAGGGTACGATTGACGCCGCAGGGTCGTTCCAGGGCATCTACCAGTCCTCGGTCCTGGCCTACGGTGCCCTGGTCAAAAATCCAGCCGATCCGGCGCGCTGGGTCGACCTTGCCGGTCTCAAAGCGCTGTCGGCGGTGGCGCCTTACGCGAGCCAGACCATCGCGATAGCGCCCATCCGCACCGGAGGCGCGGTGTCGCTGGAGGGCGACGCCCTGCTGAGCAAGGACATCCGGTTCTTCTTCCAGCCAAACTCGGCGCAGCTGGACGATGCCGCCACCGAGAACCTCGGTTATCTGGACACGATCAAGGGCTTTCTGCAGGTCAGCCCGGGCTCCATCGTGCTGTTGCGCGGCCATGTCGACGACGCCAAGGTGGCCGAATTCCGGCAGCAGGGCGGCGAGGCGCTGGTGCGCCAGATGGCGCTGAAGGCGATGGAGCTGTCGCGGCAGCGCGCGCAGGGCGTGCGCGAGGCGCTGCTCAAGCGCCACCCAGGCATTGCGCCTGATCGCGTCGAGCTGGTCGGTCGCGGCTGGGAAGAGCCCAGCGGAGCCGACAGCGAACTCAACCGGCGGGTCGAGGTGCAGTGGTTCACGCTGGAGTGACTCGCTGGCTTGCATGCAGCGGGGACGCAGCACTCCGCAACATGAAAGTTTTGCAAAAATGCGTCCCCGACCCTCCCCGAACATCGGGGAGGGGCCAATGCAGAAGCCAAACCTGAGCGACTTTCACGTTGAGGCTCGCAAAGCTATGGTGGAGCGTAGTTTGGTCCGCTAAAGCCTGGCTCAGTGCGCATCCCTCAAGGGAGCAGCCGAGCAAGCTCGGCTCTACGAGAGCGTCGCGAGGTGCGAGAGCGTCGCGAGGTGCAATGCTTTGGTAGAGCGGAGCTTGCTCCGCTGAAGCTTGGCTCAGCGCGCATCCCTCAAGGGAGCAGCCGAGCAAGCTCGGCTCTACGAGAGCGTCGCGATGTTCGAGAGCGTCGCGATTCGCAAGGCTTTTGTAGAGCGGAGCTTGCTCCGCTGAAGCCTGGCTCAGTGCGCATCCCCCAAGGGAGCAGCCGAGCAAGCTCGGCTCTACGAGAGCGTCGCGATGTTCGAGAGCGTCACGAGGTACGAGAGCGTCGCGATGTGCGAGAGCGTCGCGAGGTACGAGAGCGTCACGAGGTGCGAGAGCGTCGCGAGGTACGAGAGCGTCACGAGGTACGAGAGCGTGACGATTCGCAATGCTTTTGTAGAGCGGAGCTTGCTCCGCTGAAGCCTGGCTCAGCGCGCATCCCCCAAGGGAGCAGCCGAGCAAGCTC
>JBBRBN010000050.1:0-28604 GCA_038205755.1 Lysobacterales bacterium
GGTACAGATATTGTTTTCGACCCCGCGCATCGCGTCCGGTAGCTTGCAAATGCCCTTGGGGCGACAGGCAAATCCAGACGTCGCGGTAGGCCGGGGGAATTGCCAGCTTGGCCAGGCGTTCACGCTCAGCCAGGCCAGATAGGGCTTGCCCGTTGTCGTTGCGGTACGAGAAACCCTTGCCGCGCGGGCGCCGTCGAATACCTGGGGTATCGTCACTGCTGTGGTGCAGTCTGGCCGGCATGGTGGTCATCGGGGCTGCGTTGGTGAACCTTGCAAGAGCCGGACTTACAAACAAACGGAACCCGCTGTGCGCGGTTGGCACCACCGTCCTACAGCGCTTCTGGCACGTTGCTACTCGAGCTGAGGCCGCCTGCCGACATACCATTGATTTTGTGCTCGCGTCTCCCCCAGATCAAGCAATTGCGCTCGGCACCCATTCGCCGACCGAGAAGAAGGACGCCAGATGACTACCGCCAAGCCCGGCCTATATGCCAACATCCGCGCAAAAAAAAAGCGCATCGCCGACGGCAGCAAAGAGCAGATGCGCAAGCCCTCAGAGCCGGGTGCACCCAGCACCGAGGACTTTGAGAAGTCCAAGAAAACCGCCAAATCCAAGAAAACCAAGAAGTAGTGTTCACGCTCGGTTGCGAATACACGCGGGGTGAGATTCATGCACAACTCGGCGGCAGCGTCGTGTCTTGCTTGCCCACCCGCAACGGCGCCATCGTGGCGGCTTGTCTAAGCAAAGCGTTCAGTCCTCGGGCGCCCGAAGTCATACTTTGTGGCCGAGGCGCACGCACAAGTCCTGTCAGTGGACAGTTCGCGCGTCAGCAAACCGTGATTCCTGTGTTTTTGAAGAGCGCAGCAAGTCGGTGGCAGTACCAAGGCCGATTCGCGGTCGCTCAATCGTTTAGCTCAGGCGCCCAGTTTGAAAGCTACATCGTTGGGTCTGGTCGGTCAGTGGCCAGCGTTTCCCATGTTGTCGTGCTCAAGCGGTCCGAGTAGGTCGCAACGATGGGCAGCCCGCTGCCGTTCCGTGATCGCAATCGTGGACACCTGATCGCAATCGTGAGTAATTCGCGCACGGTCTTTGGTGGATTGACCAGTGACGCGCGCATCTCCCGAATCGCGGTGCACACGACTGCCGGCTTCAGATCGAACAGATGCGCGAGGAACTCGTCGGGGTGCTGCACGGTGACGCCGTAGCGCGACACGACTGCATCGGGAAAGTCGCGCAGGTTCAAGGTGACGATCACACCGGCCTGGCAGCGGATGGCTGCGGCCAACACATGACGATCATCCGGGTCGGGCAGCGTCAGTTGTTCGATGAAGGGCTCGTACTCGGTCACCAAGCAATCCGGCACCGCCGCGTTCATCAGCTCACGCGTGCGAGCCAGTCGCCCCGGGGCTATGTCGGGGCGATCCTGCAGCAGGTTGCGAGTCCACTCGTCGTGGATGCGATCGGTCCAGCGCGCCTTGAACGAATCCGAGAGCGCGACGCGCAGCAAGAGATCGCGCAGCTGCGCGGGATAGAGAACACACGCATCGAACAACGCGACGAAGTTCGCCACGCTCAGTAGCCCATGCCGAGCTCTTGTGCCTCGCGGGCCAGTTCGTCCATCGCTGTCTTGCGGTTGACCTGAGACCGAGCGCGGTATTCCATCAGATCACGGAACATCACGCGCCGATGCGTACCCACCTTGCGGAATGGAAGTTCGGCGCCCTCCAGCAGCCCGACCAGGAACGGCCGCGACACATTGAGGAAATCGGCCGCTTCCTGCGTCGTCAGCTCAGCATGGATGGGCACGATGCTGACCGCATTGCCGCGCGCCATCTGCGCCAGGATGTCGACCAGCATCCGCAGTGCAGTCACCGGCACCTCGATCTCCTGATCGCCGTCGATCACCCGCAGCCGGGCCGCCGCACCGTGGCCGATGCAGGCAGCCAGCAAACGGCCGCTCTCGCCGGCAAGGCGAGCCTCCTGTTCGGTGGGCAGCTGGGAGGGAAGTGGCGTAGTGACGACGGCGTTCATGGTCCTGACCTCGGTGGGGAGGTGGAAGGAGAGGCTAGCATGTAAACGAAATAATCGAAGTTAACGAATTGAACGAATTGAACGAGCTGAACGAACCGAACGGCACGATACCGTGCCAGCGCTCCCTACCAATGTCAGATAGCCCCGGCTTTGCTAGCGCGGGGGGAACCGTGGGGGAACCGTGGACACCCGGGGAACCGTGGACACCCACATCATCCGGCGCTGTCTTGGTGTGGGGGAACCGTGGACACCCGGGGAACCGTGGACACCCACATCATCCGTCGCTGTCTTGGTGTGGGTGTCCAAGCCGGTGTCCAAGCCTGCTTGGTATTAGCGACTAGCTAGGGAGGGCGCATCGTGGGGTAGGAAAATTCCTAGGTTGGGGGTGTCCAGGGTTGCGGAGGTTGTGGGTGTCCAGGGTTGCGGCATCCAGGGTTGCGGCAGGGTTGCGCGCCTAGGTTGTGGGTGTCCAGGGTTGCGGGTGTCCAAGGTTGCGCTGGCCACGATCCGCGGCGCGCCGTCGCAGTGGCCGCAGGTGCTCACGTCGATGTTGAAGACGCGCTTGAGGCGCTGCGCTACTTGAGGCGCTGCGCTAAAGGTCATCGAGCGGCGCTTTTCGTCGGGGCTGCGGCGGTCGCTGTTGGCCTCCGTCGACGCCTCGTCCGTAAGAGGACGTTTGCCACGCCCGGAGAATGACCTCGCGACGCCGAGCTTCAAGCTGCCGTGCGCGACGAACCAACTCACGCTCGGTTTGGCGAATGGTGATCGGTGGCGCTGCTGCTGGCCCCCCACACTTGGCAGGTGACGTGGGAGGAGGGCTTCCAGGCCGAGATGTTCCGTGCCGTGCGCCTGATGATCGACATCGACATCGACATCGGCACGCACGCCAGGCACTGGAGCCGCGAGCAGGCGATCGACGACTGGATTGCCGAACAGAAGCGCTGACGGCGGCGGGAATCCGGACCACAGCAGCATCGGCCCCATCGGATGAATTGTCAGGATTGCGCTGAACGCGTCAGGTTGATCGGAGCTGGGGATAGAATCGCCACATGATCGACCTCCGCGCCCTGCTGATTGACTGCCGAGTTGCGCTGCGCGCGCTGCCGGGCAAGTCGGCGCAGCCGTTGCTGCAGCGGCTGGAAATCGCGCTGACCGAGGTTGGCAAGAGCGGCGTCCAGACCCCGGCCAGCGGCAGCCAGATCGCCCAGCAGGTCGCGCTGGCCTGGCAGACCGCAGCGCGTGGCCTCAAGCACTCGCGCATCGAGGTGTACGAGGAACTCAACGCGCGGGTGATGACCCTGCTCGGTGAGCGCACCCTGTTTGAACCGACCGAAGAGCTGCTGGCCTTGACCCGGAAGCTCGAAGAGATGAGCCGCGAGCGCGAGCGCATCAATCATCGACTGCAGCAGGCCAAAGATCGCCAGCGCAGCGCCCAGATCCAGCTTGCCGAGCTGCACAGCGCGCTGGCGGCCGCAGTGCCCGAATGCGCGGGAGCCGACGTCCAATCGCAGGCGCTTACCCGGCTGCAGATGCTGCAGACCCAGGCCGCCGCGCCCGCTGCTGCCAGCGCCGTCCGCGCCCAGGTGGAGCGTGAGGGTCCGGTGCCGTCGCGCCTGGCCCTCGAGCGCATTGCGAGCGGCGCCGGCTCGTTCAATAAGGAACAGCGCGACTGGGTGATCGGAGAAACGCTGGGCCTGACCGGCTGGGAGTACACCCCGGTCGAGCTGATCGAGAAAGGCGACCAGTGGCTGGCGACGCTGCTGTTGGAAAAGGGCATCGGCGGCTGAGCCACGCGCTGGCCGGTCTCCGCATTGGCGGCCGCAAGCGGGTATGGGTCGTGAGCGTCCCCTCCTGACCAACCTCGCCCTTGAACGTGGATTCCGCCGCGTCGGCGACCCTCGCAGCGGCGCCGTCGTCATCACCCAGCGGGTCCGGCTAGACTCCCACTCACCACCGCTGTCGCCCTGCCCGCATGCTGATCCTGCCGCTGCATCAGCCGCTCACACGCGCCAACTTTCCGATCGTCACTGCCCTGCTGGTGCTGCTGAACTGCGCCGTCTTTGTGCTGCTGCAAGGTCGCGATGGGGCCGCCATCGCGGCCGCCGACGCCTACTACCATGGCTCCGGTCTGGCGCGCATCGAAGCGCCGCTGGCGCAGCGCCACTACAGCGAGTATCCGGATCCGCGCATGCAGAAGGTGCTGGCGCAGGTTCCAGCCGAGCTGCACGAGCAGGTACGGGCAGGCTGGCAGCAGCAGGACGAGACCTTTCGCCAGCGTCTGGCGAGCGGCGAGCTGTTCGACGACCGCGCCGCCCAGACGCAGTGGCTGCCGCTGGCCGCCGAGTTCGAACAGCGGCGCACCGCGACGGTGGTCATGCGCTACGGCCTGCGCGCCGCGCGGCCGTCCTTCGAAACCCTGCTTACCGCAACGTTTCTGCATGGCGGACTTGACCATCTGTTCGGCAACATGCTGTTTCTTGTCGCGTTGGGTTTGCTGGTGGAGGGCGCCCTGGGTGGACTGCTGTTCGCGGCGGTCTATGGACTGGGCGGCGTCGCGGCCAACGCCGCTTGGCTGGCCTTCAACAACGAGGGTCTGTTGATCGGCGCCTCCGGTGCCGTGGCTGCCCTGATGGGCGCGTTCTGTGTGCTGTGGGGACGACGCCGGGTGCGCTTCTTCTACTGGGTCGGGGTGGTTTTCGACTACGTCAGGGCGCCGGCTCTGGCGTTGTTGCCGCTATGGCTGGGCTGGGAGTTGCTGCAGTGGAAACTGTCGGAAGGGGATCGGGTGGCGTATGAGGCGCACGCTGGCGGCATCGTCGCGGGCGCGCTGCTGGCCCTGCTGGTGCGCCGTCTGAACTGGCAGCGCGACAGTTTCTTCGAGGCCCCGGCGGCAGCCGCGCCAGCCGGGGATGACCTGGCCGCCGCCAGGCTGCTGCTCGGGCGGATGCGCTTGCCGGAGGCTGCTGCGGCCCTGCACGCGCTGGAGCAGCGCCAGCCAGGCCGCTGGGACGTGGCGGCGCTGCGGCATCGCTGCGCGCGTCTCGCGGGCAGCGCCGAGGAAGCCGATGGGATTGCCGCGCGGGCGATAGCCATGCCCCTGCGCAAGCCCAATGAGCTGCGCGAGCAATGGCAGCTGCTGCAGGAAGTGCAGCGCGTGGGAGGCACCCTGTCCACCGCCCTGCGGCTCGATCTGCTGCAGCGCCTGCTGGCGCAGGAGCAGCACGACAGTGCCCGTGAGCTGGCCGTTCAGATCGAGCTGGACGACGTCAGCCGCGAGAAGCTGCCGCAGCTGCTGCTGGCGCTGGCGCTACGGCTGCAGGAGCGCGGTTCCGGCGACTCGGCGCGCGGCCTGCTGGAGCGGGTCCTGCAGCATTTTCCGGGCTCGGTAGAGGCCGGCAAGGCGGCTTTCCTGCTCGACGAGTCCGGCCCGGGACCCGCTTCCGGTCCGCGCTGAGGGGTGCCATTGCTCAGGTTGGAAGCAGTGCCAGCTGGGCATCGATCCGCGCGCACAGTCCGCCGTCGCGGCAGTCGGCGCGCGCCCGCTGCAGCAGCTCGCGCGCCTCGGCCTCGCGACCGCCCTGGCGGCTGAGCAGATCGGCCGCCTGCAGCGCCCACAGCGGCTTGTCGGGGTGGCGCCCCGGACTGCGCACAGCCGCCAACAAAAGATCGATGGCTAGCCGCGACTGGCCGACAAATCCGGCGCGCTTGGCCAGCGCCGCGCTCTGCTCCAGCTCCAGGGCGGTGAAGTCCGGATCGATGGCAAGACACTCGCGTGCAAGATCGAGCGCGCGCTTGTCCTGCTTCTGCAGCAGCAACTGGTGCAGGAACAGCCGGCCATGCTCGGCCAGTTCGGCGTTGGGCCCGGTCTGCTGCAGCAGGCGCCGATACAGCTCGTGCACCTCCAGCGTGACCGCGCGGCTGCGGATCTCCCCCCGCAGCGCCTGCATCGCAGCGGTCACATCACCGGCCTGGATCAGAGTTCCGGCACGCTCGAGCAGCTCGCGATCGCGCTGCTGTTCGAGGTTCGGCGGCAAGGAGCCGGCAATCACCTGCGGTTCGAAATCGAGTTCGCGATGGAACTGGAAGATCAGGTAGCCCATCAGATGGAAGGTGGCGTACATCGACCACAGCGAGAACACCACGCCGATCACCGAGCTCAAGGTGGCCGGCAGGAACGTGGCAAGCATCGCCTCGGCGTTTGCTGCGCTGATCTGGATCACCAGCAGCAGCCCGATCAGGGCGAGGTAGGGCCAGCCGATCCGGGTGATGACGAAGAACCACAGCTCCGGATTGATCGCACGCGTCAGGCTGCCGCTCACCGCCAGGCCCATGATCGCCGCCGGCAGCACCAGCGCGAAGGCGACGAACAGCGCCATGCCCAGCGCGGGCTCGACCAGCATCGCAGCCAACACCGGCAGCCCGAAGCACAGAATCTGCAGCAGCAGGTACTTCCAGACCAGCGCCGTGTCGAAGCCGGGCGAGACGTGCGGCGATTGCAGCCGACCATGGGCGCTGGCCAGCAGGATCTCGAAGGCCTGCTTGCAGGCAAGCAGCCAGAACAGGATGCGGAAGATCCAGATCCAGCCGAGCAGCACCACGCCCAGACCGATCACCAGCAGCGAGATCAGGGCGCCACCGCGAAACGGATACAGGGCGATGGCCGGCAGCCGGTTCCAGAACGGCTCGATGCGCTGCGTGCTCATCGCGAATCACCCGCTGCGAACCACTCCGCGTGACTTCGCGGGTCGGTGCCCGAGTGGCGCCGCGGGCGCGGCGTCGCTGACCGCGGCGTGCTGCGCAGCACGATCAGATGCAGGTCCAGGTGGTGTTGGGCTGGGCGGCCACATCCTTGTCGCCGATGAGGCTTCGACACAGCGTTCGGGAGTCGTCCACCGTCATTCCCCACACCACCAGTACGCCGTTGCGGTGCAGCTCGCCGTCGCTATGTTCCATGTGCGCGAAGTGCAGATGGGTGGGGCGTTTGCCGAGCATGTTGAGATAGCGCTGATCGACCGCCGGCTTGCACTCCACGCGGGTCAGCGCGCACTTCACGTCGTCGGGACAGGCGGCGATGATCTGTTTGGCACGCGCCGGACTCTTGCAGTCACTGATCAGCGGCCGCTCTTCCACGATGACCATTTCCAGCTCGGTCGAACCGGCTTCCAGCACTGCGCGCACTTCGAGATAGCCCTCACTGTGCAGGGCTGCCGTGGCGTCACGGTCGGTGAAACCCGGCAGACCCCGGATGGCAATCCACAGCACCGCCACGATTGCCACAAACAGCAGGAATTTCATTGCCTCTCCATTGCCCAGTTCGACCGCTGTCGCAACGCGTCGAGGCCGATTGGAGCGCAGATGGTGTCCAGGCCGCCCGATGTTCCGGGCCCCGCCTGCGCATGGCTTGAGTCCGCAGCCGGCGTCATGATCGCGTGAAAGTCCGCGTGAAGAAAGCGGCGGCTGCAAGCGCCGCCGGCGGACCGGCGCTGGACGGCAACGCTAGCAACCAGTCACATCGGCGGGCTGGCGCGGCTGAGCGCTCAGGCCGCCTGCGCCAGCGCCGGCGCCCGCCACATGCCGATCAGCTTGTCGTGCTTGGCCAATGCGTCCTTGAGATGGGCTTCCTTGACGTGGCCAAAGCCGCGGATGTGTTCGGGCACGCTGGCGATCTCGGCCGCCAGCCCGACGTTGCCGGCGTGCAGGCCGGCGAGCAGCTCATCGACGGTACGCAGGTAGTCGGCAATCAGCTGGCGCTCCATCTTGCGCTCGGTGGTGTAGCCGAAAACGTCGAGGGCGGTGCCGCGCAGGCCCTTCAGCTTGGCCATCAGTCGAAACGCGGTGAACATCCAGGAGCCGTACTCGGCCTTGATCAGGTGACCTTCGCCGTTCTTCTTCGCCAGCAGCGGCGGGGCGAGATGGAAGTGCAGGCTGAATTTACCTTCGAAGGTGCGCTCGACGCGCCGCATGAAGTCGCCTGAGGTGTACAGCCGGGCGACCTCGTACTCGTCCTTGTAGGCCATCAGCTTGAAGCCGTAGCGGGCGACCGCCTCGGTCAGTGCGGTCGACCCGGGCGTTGCCTTCTCCTCAGCGCCGCGCACCCGCGCGACCAGCTCGCTGTAACGCCTGGCGTAGGCGGCGTTCTGGTAGTCGGTGAGGAACGCGACGCGTCGGCTGATGCGCTCGTCCAGGGTCTTGCTGACGCGCTCGTCATCGAGCGGCAGGGTCAGCAGATCGGCTGACGCTGCCGCTGGCGTGAGCCCGGCCGCGTCACGCACGGCGTCGGCATCGACCGCCGCCAGCCGGCCCCAGGCAAAGGCCTGCTGGTTCATTTTCACCGCCGCACCGTTGAGCTCGATGGCGCGGTCGATGGCGTCGAAGCTGATCGGAACCAGGCCCCGCTGCCAGGCGTAGCCGAGCATGAACAGATTGGCGGCGATCGAGTCACCCAGCAGCGCGGTCGCCAACGCAGTGGCATTGATCTGCAGCGGCTCGGCGCCGCCTAGCGCGGTGCGCACCGCATCGACGATGCCGGTCGCCGGAAACTGCAGGTCGGGCTTCATGGTGAACGGCCCCGGCATGGCCTGATAGGTGTTCAGCACCACCTGCGAGCGATCGGCGCGGATTTTCGACAGCGCCCAGTAGTCGTTCACCACCACCATGTCGCAGCCGAGCACCAGATCGGCCTCGCCGGCGGCGATCCGCACGGCGTGGATGTCGGCCGGACCGTGGGCGATCCGAACGTGAGTGGTGACCGCACCGCCCTTTTGCGCCAGGCCGGTCTGGTCGAGCACCGTGACGCCCTTGTTTTCCAGGTGTCCGGCCATGCCGAGCAGGGCGCCGATGGTCACCACGCCGGTGCCGCCGACGCCGGTGATCAGGATGTTCCACGGCCGGTCCAGCGCCGGCAGGACTGGCGTCGGCAGGTTCGCGAAGCGCTCGGCCGCGCTGACGCCCTTGCGCTTCTTGAGCTGGCCACCGTGCACGGTGACAAAGCTCGGGCAGAAGCCCTTCACGCAGCTGTAGTCCTTGTTGCAGCCGCTCTGGTCGATCTCGCGCTTGCGCCCGAACTCGGTCTCTTTGGGCAGCACCGAGACGCAGAAGCTCTTCTTGCCGCAGTCGCCGCAGCCTTCGCAAACCAGCGAATTGATCATTACCCGCTTCTGCGGATCCTCGATCTTGCCGCGCTTGCGGCGGCGGCGCTTCTCGGTGGCGCAGACCTGGTCGTAGATCAGCACCGAGGTGCCCTTGACCTCGCGCAGGCGCTTCTGCACCTCGTCCAGCCGGTCGCGATGCTCGAACTCCACGCCGTCGGGAAAGATCTCCGGGTCGGACCACTTCTCGACCTCGTCGCTGACCACGACGATGCTCTGCACGCCCTCGCTGCGCACTTGATGGGCGATGCCCGGCACGGTCAGGATGCCGTCGACCGGCTGCCCGCCGGTCATTGCGACGGCGTCGTTGTAGAGGATCTTGTAGGTGATGTTGACCTTGGCCGAGATCGCCTGCCGGATGGCCAGGCTGCCGGAGTGGAAGTAGGTGCCGTCCCCCAGATTCTGAAACACGTGCGGGGTGTCGGTGAACGGTGCCTGGCCGCACCAGGTGACGCCTTCGCCACCCATCTGGGTGAAGGTGTCGGTCTTGCGATCCATCCAGGTGACCATGTAGTGGCAGCCGATGCCGCCCAGCGCGCGCGAGCCTTCGGGCACCACGGTCGAGGTGTTGTGCGGGCAGCCCGAGCAGTAGTGCGGCACGCGCGGAAAATCAGCGCGCGGCACCGCCAGCTCGCGCTCTTTGGCGGCGATCCACTTCAGCCGGTCGTCGATGGTGTCGCTGCGGAAGAAACGCATCACCCGGCCGGCGATCACCCGGGCGATGGTCGCCGGAGTCAGCTCGTTGGTGCTGGGCAGGATCCAGGCGCCGGACTCGTCGTACTTGCCGACGATGCTCGGGCGGGTGGAGTGCTCCCAGTTGTACATCGACTCCTTCATCTGCGACTCGATGAAGGAGCGTTTCTCCTCCACCACGATGATGTCCTCCAGCCCGCGCGCGAACTCGCGCATGCCGATCGGCTCCAGCGGCCAGGTCATGCCGACCTTGTAGACGCGGATGCCGATGTCCTCGCAGGCCTTGCGGTCGAGGCCCAGGTACTCCAGCGCCTGCAGCACGTCGAGGTAGCTCTTGCCGGTGGTGATGATGCCAAGCCGCGCGTTTGGCGAGTCGATCACCGTCTTGTCGATGCGGTTGGCGCGGGCAAACGCCACCGCCGCCTGCACCGCGTACTGATGCAGGCGCATTTCCTGGTTCAGCGGCGGGTCCGGCCAGCGGATGTTGAGACCGCCGGCCGGCATTTCGAAATCGGTCGGCAGCACGATGTCGAGCTGGTGTGGATTGACGTTGACCGAGGCCGAGGACTCGACCGTTTCCGCAATCGTCTTGAAGCCGACCCAGCGGCCGGTGAAGCGGCTCATCGCCCAGCCCAGCAGGCCCATGTCGAGGATGTCCTGCACGCCGGCCGGATTCAGCACCGGCATCATCGCGCTGACGAACTCGAGTTCGGAGCCGTGCGGCAGGGTCGAGCTGCGGCAGGCGTGGTCGTCCGCCGCCAGCGCCAGCACGCCGCCGTAGTTCGAGGTGCCGGCGGCATTGCCGTGCTTGAACACATCGCCACAGCGATCCACGCCCGGACCCTTGCCGTACCACATCGAAAACACGCCATCGACCTTGGCGCCGGGAAACAGGTTGGTCTGCTGGGTGCCCCAGACCATGGTCGCGCCCAGGTCCTCGTTGAGGCCGGGCGTGAACTCGATCTTCGACGCCGCCAGGTGCTTCTTGGCCTTCCACAGCTCCAGATCGAAGCCGCCCAGCGGGCTGCCGCGGTAGCCGGAAATGAAGCCGCCGGTGTTGATCCCGGCGGCGCGATCACGCATCTGCTGCATCAGCGGCAGCCGCACCAACGCCTGCACGCCAGAGAGGTAGATGCGGCCTTCGGTGCGGGTGTACTTGTCCTCCAGCGTGATGCTGGAGTCGACCACGACGGCAGGTACAGACATGGGTTTGAGCGGCCAAAAGGGATGCGCAAGTTTATCACCGCGTCCATCCGCGCCACGGACTGCGACGGCCGTCCATTCCGCTGGTAACGCCGCTGCGCTACGCTGCCTCTCAGGGATTCCACGGGCAGGTCAGATGGCGTTCTCCAAGCTCAGCGTGATGGTGGTCGAGGATCATGGATTCCAGCGCCGTATGGCGCTGCGCCTGCTGGCCGATCTGGGCGTCGGTAAGACCTTTGAGGCTGCTGATGGCCACCTCGCGCTGGAGGCGCTGCGGGCGTTGCCAGAAATGCCCGACATTGTGGTGGTCGATCTCGACCTCCCCGGCATGGACGGTATCGAACTGATTGGTCACCTCGCGCAGGACAAGCTGGCGCGCGCGGTGGTGGTGGCCAGCGCGCTCGACCCGGCTCTGCTCAATACCGTGCAGACCATGGCGCGTGCGTATGGACTGCGCGTTCTGGCGTCGGTCGAGAAACCGCTGACCTCGGCCAAGCTGAGTGAGCTGATGACCGCCTATGAAGCGCAGGAAGACGACCTTGACGACGAGGTTGGCGTGGAGGTCAGCCGCGAGTCGATCACCGACGGCCTCGCCGCCGGCGATTTCCTCTCCTATTTTCAGCCGCAGGTGACGCTGAGCAATGGTCATGTGGTGGCGGTCGAGGCGCTGGCGCGCTGGCAGCACGCCGATGGTCAGCTGGTGCGACCGGCGCATTTCATTCCCACCATCGAGCGCGAGGGGCTGATCGACCAGCTCACCGATCAGATTCTGAATGACGCCTGCGAATGGAAAGCGCGCTGGGCGCGCAGTGGCCTGCACGTGCGGGTGGCGGTCAACGTCTCGATGCTGAATCTGTCCAATGTCGGCGTGGTCGACCACTATCTGGGGATCGTCCGCCGGCACGGGATCGATCCGCGGGAAGTGGTGCTGGAGGTCACCGAGAGCTCGGTGATGGGCGAGGCGGCGCACGCGCTCAACGTGCTGGCGCGCCTGCGGCTGAAGGGCTTTGGTCTGTCGATCGATGATTTCGGCACCGGCTACTCGTCGCTGTCGCAGCTGTCGCAGATTCCCTTCACCGAGCTCAAGATCGACCAGAGCTTCATCAGCGGCGCGCCGCGCCAGCCGCGCAAGCGCGCGGTGGTCGAGGCCAGCCTGGGCCTCGCCCGCAAGCTGAATCTGAGCGTGGTAGGCGAAGGCGTCGAGCACGTCGACGAGTGGCAGATGCTGGCTGATCTCGGCTGCACCTTCGCCCAAGGCTATCTGATCAGCCGTCCAGTGTCGGGCGAGCAGCTGCCAGATACGGTGGCGCACTGGCGCCGCCCGCAAGCCTGACGCGGCCGGCGCAGGAGCACCCGGCGCGTGCGCGGACTTGACCTGCGGCTGAGCATCCGGCTGCAGCTGTTGGCCATTTTCGGCCTGCTGCTGGTCACCGTCGTTGGCATCCTGCTGCTCGACGAAGTCAGTCAGAGCCGCACCCGCGCCGCGCTGGATCATCTCAACAGCCAGTCGCTGGAGGGCCTGCGGCGCTCGGTGGCGGTGTCCGACGTGTATGGCGTCGACATCATCGACAGCGTGTTCAAAGTGCGCAACGGACTGATGAGCTGGACGCAGGCACAGGCAGTCGTCGAGCGCGCCGTGCTGCGAATCGAACTGCACTGGAAGGATATGCTGCTGCTGGACCGGTCGCCCGAGCAGCAGCAGCTGTTCTCGCAGGCCGCCGAGGCCAGGGTCGATGCCGACCGTGCGGTCGACCGCCTGCGCGACATTCTTGATGCGCAGGAGCTGCCGGCGCTGGCCCGCTTTGCCGACGTCGAAATGTATCCGGCGATCGATCCGGTGACCACCCGGCTGCGCCACCTGGCTGACCTCGAGCTGATTCGTGCCGAGCAGCTGGTGCGGGAAGACGTCGCCCGCATGCAGCGGGTCAGCGCCATCCGCATCACGGTCAGCGCGCTGACGCTGCTGCTGGTGGGGTTGGTCGGCCGCAGCATCGTCCGCAACATCTACCGCGGCGTCGAGAGTCTGGTTCGGCTGGCCAATGCGGTGCGGCGGCGGCACTTTGACGAATCGCCGCGCTACCAGCCGCGCGGCGAGCTGGGCGAGGTGGTCAGCGCGTTCGTCGACATGCGGCGTGAGGTGCAAACCCATGAGGCCGAGCTGCAGGCGACGCTGGAAAGCAACCAGCGGGTCCAGCGGACGCTGCAGGAGCGCGATCTGTTCCAGCGCTCGCTGCTGTCGGCGGCGCGCATCGCGATCATCGCCTTTGACGGCAGCGCACGCTTCACCCACGTCAACCCATTTGCCGAAGAGCTGCTCGGCTATCGCGCGCAGGAGCTGATCGGGCGGGTCGCGGCGGCCGGCGACGTCAGCGACCAGGCCGATCCGCCGCCGAGCCTGATCGACTACGCCGACGTGGTTACCCTCGCGCACGAACTCACGCTGGCGCTGGATCGTCCGGTGCCGGCCAACTGGCGTGCGCTGGTCGAGATGGCCGAGGCTGGATGGCCGCCGCGCGAGTTCACCATGCGCCGCCGCGATGGCTCGGCGGTGCCGGTTCTTTTGGCGGTGTCGACAATCTCCGATGATCAGGGTCGATTGCTCGGCCTGCTCTGCGTCGCCACCGATCTCACCGTTCTCAAGCGGCTCGAACTCGAGCTGCGCGCCAGCGAACAGCAGGCGCAGGAGGCCAGTCGCGCCAAGAGCGCTTTCCTGGCGGCGATGAGCCATGAGATCCGCACGCCGATGATCGGCGTCACCGGCATGGCCGAGGTGCTCAGCCACACTCGACTGGATGGCGAGCAACGGCGCGCCCTGAACGTCATCCAGCACTCGGCCGAAAGCCTGCTGCAGATCATTGGCGACATCCTCGACTTTTCCAAGATCGAGGCCGGTCGGTTGGATCTGGCGCCGACCACGATTTCGTTGCGCAAGCTGGTCACCGGCGTCTCCTGCAACTTCATGGACGCGGCCTCCAGCAAGGGCCTGATGCTGACCGTCGAGGTGGACGAGCAGCTCGGGCGGGCGCACTGGGCGGACCCGGTCCTACTGCGGCAAATCGTCGCCAATTTCGTTTCCAATGCGCTCAAGTTCACCGAGCGCGGCAGCATCCGGATTGCGCTGCGCTCGCTGGAGCGCAGCGACGACAGCGAGCAGATCGAGATCAGCGTGGCCGACACCGGCATCGGCGTTTCGGAGGACGCCCAGAAGCGCTTGTTCCAGCCCTTTACCCAGGCCGAGGCCGACACTTCGCGGCGGTTCGGTGGCACCGGGCTCGGATTGACCATCTGCCGGCGACTGGCGGACCTGATGGGCGGCAGCGTGAGCATGCAAAGCGCGCCGGATACCGGGACCACCACCCGGCTGCTGCTTGAGCTTGCGCGCGGACGGGTCGAGGAGATTGCCGGCGGCGAGGGTTTCGAGCCGCTGCGCACCCCCGAATTCGAGCCGCGCTATCTGCCCAGCACCGGCGAGGCCGAGCGCCAGCACAGTCTGGTGCTGCTGGTCGATGACCACCCCACCAACCGGCTGGTGCTGGCACGGCAGCTGGGCCTGGCCGGCTTCGCCTGCGAAACCGCAGAGGACGGCGAGCAGGGGCTGGCACGCTGGCGCCAGGGCCGGTTTGCGCTGCTGCTGACCGACGTGCACATGCCGAAGATGGATGGCTACGCGCTCGCCCACGCCATTCGCAGCGAGGAGTCCGCGCGTGGTCTGCCGCGAACGCCGATAATCGCGATCACCGCCGCCGCCACGAAGGGCGAGGCGGAGCGCTGTCTTGAGGCCGGCATGGACGATTTCCTGACCAAGCCGGTCTCCATCCCCACTCTGCTTGAACGCGTGCAGCACTGGCTGCCGCAGGTTGGCGCGGCGGGCGCAGCAAGCCCGTCGCCCGCGCGTCCCGTCGCCGACAAAGATTTGCTGCCGGTGCTCGACCCAGGGGTGCTGGCGGAGATCAGCGGCGGCAGCCCCGATGTCGAACGCGATGTGCTGGCCGACTTCGCATCGACCACCGGCGATGACCTGGCCACACTGCGCAAGGCCCTCGCCGCTGCAGACCTGGTGCGGGTCGGCCGCGAGGCACACAAGATCAAGGGCGCAGCGCGACTGGTAGGCGCGCTGGCGCTGTCAGCGTCGGCTGCGGTCATCGAAGCGACCGCGCGCAGCGGCGACCTGTCGGGGTGTACGGCCGGTCTACCGGCGCTGGACGCCGCATTCGAACGACTGGAGAGCTGTCGCCATGGACGCTGAGGATTGCCGCGCTTGGCGATAGACGCCTTTGTTCTCGTGCTGCTGATGATCGCGCTCGGCAAGCTGTGCGCTCAGCAGCGACTGCTGCCACCGGGTTCGGCCGAGACGCTCAACCTGGTCGCGATCACGGTCTGCCTGCCGGCAGCCGTGCTGCTGCACGCGTCCAAGCTCAGCTTCGACGCCGGGCTGCTGGCATTGATCGCGGTGCCCTGGCTGCTGCTGCTCGCCAGCATCGGGCTGGTCGCGCTGGTCAGCCGGCTGTTTGCGCTCAGCACCGCCGAGCGTGCCGTGCTGCTGCTCTGCGTGCCGCTCACCAACTCGTCATTTCTCGGCTACCCGCTGATCGAGGCGTTTCTTGGCCGCGAGGCATTGCCCTACGCCGTGGCCTACGACCAGTTCGGCACATTCCTGATTCTGAGCACCTGGGGTTTGTGGGTGTTGGCTCGCTACGGAGGCGACCGCCCGCCCACGGTGCGCGCGGTGGCGCTGAAGGTGCTGCGGTTTCCGCCGTTCATCGCCCTGCTTCTGGCGCTCACCGTGATGCCGGCCGAGCCACCGCCGGTGCTGGAGCGCGTGCTGCAGCGCCTGGCCGACGCCCTGCTGCCGATCGTCACCCTAGCGATCGGCCTGCAGCTGAAGTTCCGCGTGCCGCGCAACGAACGCGGGCCCCTCGCGGCTGGCCTGCTACTCAAACTGATCATCCTCCCCGCGATTGCCTGGCCGCTGTGCCTGCTGTTCGGCATGCCCGACCTCATGACCCAAGCCACCGTGCTCGAAACCGCCATGGCGCCAATGATCACCGCCAGCGCCCTGGCCATATCACACCGTCTGGCGCCCGGACTCGCCGCCGCGATGGTCGGGTTCGGGATACCGCTGTCGCTGCTGACGTTGTTGGGGTGGAGGTGGCTGTTGGGGGTGGGCTAGGGTTTCGTTCTTTCGCTTTCGCTTTCGCTTTCGCTTTCGCTTTCGCTTTCGCTTTGGTTTGGTTTGGTTTGGCGCTGGGGGTGGCGGGTAGAGATTCCTGATTCCGGAGGATGCTGGAATCCAATGCTTGAGTGCTTCGCCGCTGCACAGGGGCCCCAAGGTCGAAAAGCCGACAAGGTGAAAGGCTGTTGCTGCCGAGCTTGCCGTTGTAGAGCCGAGCTTGCTCGGCTGCGGTGGAGGCGTGTCGCGCAGCGGAGCGAGCTCCGCTCTACAAGAGCTGGCAGACAAGTCGCACAGCGGAGCAAGCTCCGCTCTCCAAGAGCTGGCAGAACAAGAGCTGGCAGACAAGGTGAAAGGCTGTTGCTGCCGTGCTTGCCGTTGTAGAGCCGAGTTTGCCGTCGTAGAGCCGAGCTTGCTCGGCTGCGGTGGATGTGTTGCGCGCAGCGGAGCAAGCTCCGCTCTACAAGAGCTGGCAGAACAAGAGCTGGCAGAACAAGAGCTGGCAGACAAGGTTAAAGGCTGTTGCAGCCGTGCTTGCCGTTGTAGAGCCGAGCTTGCTCGGCTGCGGTGGAGGTGTGTCGCGCAGCGGAGCAAGCTCCGCTCTACAAGAGCTGGCAGAACCAGAGCTGGCAGACAAGGTTAACGGCTGTTGCTGCCGTGCTTGCCGTTGTAGAGCCGAGCTTGCCGTCGTAGAGCCGAGCTTGCTCGGCTGCGGTGGAGGTGTGTCGCGCAGCGGAGCAAGCTCCGCTCTACGAGAGCAGGCAGAACAAGTCGCGCAGCGGAGCAAGCTCCGCTCTACAAGAGCTGGCAGACAAGTCGCGCAGCGGAGCAAGCTCCGCTCTACGAGAGCTGGCAGAACAAGAGCTGGCAGACAAGGTTAAAGGCTGTTGCTGCCGTGCTTGCCGTTGTAGAGCCGTGCTTGCCGTTGTAGAGCCGAGCTTGCTCGGCTGCGGTGGAGGCGTGTCGCGCAGCGGAGCGAGCTCCGCTCTACAAGAGCTGGCAGAGCGCGGCTTTTGCTCTTGCCCTCGGGCCGCCGGCGGCGTTCGGCCGCGGTCCTGCGTGGCTCGTGGCGAAGCAAAGAACAGTGACTCGGCTGCCGCCGACCGAGCGCAGCGAAGGCGGGTGCGAAGCACGCAAGCAGACGAAACCCCCGCGAAATCGCTGCGTCAGGCGACAGAAGCAGAGAGCGCTGCATTCCGTCCAGCGCAGAAAAGACCGAGCTCCGATCAACTACCGAGCGCAAAGACCACGGGGAGCGGCGCATCCGCAACTCACGAACCACACTCCAAACCCATTACCCTCCAAAATCCAGACTCCGCAAACCCCAAGGCCCATGCCATGCGCTGTTCCGCCCTGCTTGCAGCCATGCTGCTGATGTCGCCAACATGGGCGATGGATCGCATCACCGGCAAGCCCTTCGCCACCCGCTCGGTGGTCTATGCGCCGCAGGCGATGGCGGCCACCTCGCATCCGCTGGCGACGCAGATTGCACTGGACGTGATGAAGGCGGGCGGCAGTGCGGTGGACGCGGCGATTGCGGCGAACGCCGCGCTGGGGCTGATGGAACCGACCGGCAACGGTATCGGTGGCGATCTGTTCGCCATCGTGTGGGATCCCAAGACGTCCAAGCTGCACGGCTACAACGGCTCCGGCCGGTCGCCACAGTCGCTGTCGCTGCAATGGTTCATCGACAGCGGCTACACCGACATCCCGTCGCATGGGCCGCTGCCGGTCACCGTGCCCGGTGCGGTGGACGGCTGGTTCGCTCTGCACGGGCGCTTCGGCAAGCTGAAGATGAGCGAGGTGCTGGCACCGACCATCCGCTACGCCCGCGAGGGCCATCCGGTGCACGAGACCATCGCCTACTACTGGAATCTCTCGGTGCCGCGGCTGTCTAAGTGGCCGGGCTTTACCGAGCAGTTCAGCATCGACGGGCGGGCGCCGGCGACCGGCGAGCTGTGGCGCAATCCGAATCTGGCCAACACGCTGGAGGCCATCGCCCGCGGCGGTCGCGACGCGTTCTACAAGGGTGACATCGCGCGCACCATCGGCGATTACTTCAGGGCCAACGAGGGCTTCCTCAGCGCTGAGGACATGGCCGCGCACACCGGCGAGTGGGTTGAGCCTGCCTCGGCGAACTACCGCGGCGTCGACGTCTGGGAGCTGCCGCCGAACGGCCAAGGCATCGCCGCGCTGCAGATTCTCAATATCCTCGAAGGCTACGACTTCTCGCAGATCGCCTTCGGCAGCCCCGAACACGTGCATCTGTTTGTCGAAGCCAAGAAGCTCGCCTTCGCTGATCGCGCGCGCTGGTACGCCGATCCGGCCTTTCAGCCGGCGCCGGTCGCGCAGTTGCTCTCAAAAGACTACGCCGCGCAGCGCCGCAAGCTGATCGATCCCGATCGTGCGGCGCGCGCAGTCGACGCGGGTGCCGTGCTCAACCAGGGCGACACTATCTACCTCACCACCGCCGACAAGGACGGCATGATGGTCAGCCTGATCCAGTCCAACTATCGCGGCATGGGCTCGGGCATGGCGGCGCCGGGACTCGGCTTCATCTTCCAGGACCGCGGCGAGCAGTTCGCCCTGAAGCCCGATCATCCGAACGCGTTCGCGCCGGGCAAGCGGCCGTTCCACACCATTATTCCCGCCTTCATCACCAGGGACGGCAAGCCGTGGATCAGCTTCGGTCTGATGGGTGGTGGCATGCAGCCGCAGGGCCACGCGCAGATCGTGATGAATCTGATCGACTTCGGCATGAACCTGCAGGAAGCCGGCGACGCGCCGCGGATCCATCACGACGGCAGCACCGAACCGGCCGGCCAGGTGAGCGCGATGAGCGACGGCGGCGTGCTGAATCTTGAGTCTGGCTTTCCGTATGCCACCGTGCGCGAGCTGAGCAAACGCGGCCACCGGATCGAAACCGCGGTCGGCCCGTTCGGTGGCTACCAGGCCATCGCCCGCGATCCGGTCTCGGGCGTTTACGCCGGCGCGTCGGAGAGCCGCAAGGACGGCAACGCGGCGGGGTATTGAGCGCAGCCGGGGCACTGAGCTCGTCCTCGGACGGTAACGCCTCGGCTGCTTTCAGCAGTCGTTGGGCCGCAATCCGCAGGTCCGCCCGACACCGCCGCCGCTATCCTTCGCTCGGCGGCGCCAGACCCGCCTGCGACGTCCCTAGAAGCCGAGCGGAATGCCGAGCGCGAAGAAACCGACCAGCAGCGCGGTCCAGACCAGCAGGAACGCCACCGAATAGGGAAACATGGTGATCAGAAGATCGCCAAAGGCGTAGTCCGAGCGGTACTTGCGCATGAAGGCAAGGATGACGCCGGCATACACCATCATCGGGGTGATGATGTTGGTTGAGGAGTCGGCCACGCGGAACGCGGCAGCGACGACATCCGGCGTCATCTCCGGATTCACCGCATACAGCATCGGAATAAAGATCGGCCCGAGCAGCATCCACTTCGAGGTCAGGCCGCCAATCACCAGGTTGATGGCCGCGGTGGTCAGCACAAAGCCAACCAGCAGCAGCACCGGCTGGCTCTGCAAGCCCATTGCCAGCAGGGACTGCGCGCCCAGGTGGGTAATCAGCACGCCAATGCCGCTGTAGGTCAGCAGCGCCAGAACGTTATAGGAAAAGAACGTCAGCACCAGGATGTAGCCCATGGTGTTCATCTGCGTGACCATCGCCATGGCGACATCGCCGATCGACTTGAAGCGTCCCGCCGCCCAGCCAAAAGCGACGCCCTCGATCACGAAGACCAGCGAGATCAGCAGAATGATGTTGTTGAGAAATGGAATGACCTCGCGACCGTCCTCGCCGGTGAAGGCGCGCAGCGGTCCCAGAATCAGTCCGACAACCACCGCTGCGCTCACCAACAAGCCCCAGGCCGCGCCGCGCAGCCCGCGCGCCTCCTCCGGGCTGACCGAGAACGACTCGTTGTTCAACTCAGGCGGGCGTTCGAACGACTGTCCGGCAAAGCGCGGCTCAACGAATCGCTGCGTCACCCACGCACCCACCAGGGCCAGCACCACGGTGGAGGTGGCGATGAAGTAGTAGTTCATGGTCGCTGGCGTCAGCGCCACGCCGGCGGCGGTCGTGAACGGCACGCCCTGCGCCTCGGCAAATACCTTGGCATTGGCGCCGATGATCACGTCAATCGGCGTGCCGGGAATCAGGTTGGCGCTAAAGCCCGCCGAGACGCCGGCAAACGCCGCCGCCATGCCGATCAGAGGATGCTTGCCAACGCCGGCATACAGCAGGCCGGCCAGCGGAATCAGGATCAGATAGCCAGCGTCGGTGGCAATCGAACTCATGATGCCGAGGAAAACCAACAGCAGCGGCAGAAAGCGCACCGGGATATGCGCGCCGGCGCGCTTGATCAGCGCCGCCAAAAGTCCGGAGTGCTCGGCTACGCCCACCGCCATGATCACCACCAGGATGACCGCCAGCACGCCGTTGCCAAACGCCAGCCAGTTCTGCAGCAGGGCGTTATCGAAAATCCAGCGGACGTTGGCCGTCTCGTGCATGCCCTTGATCAGATGGCTGACCGGCTCGCCGTCGGCGCCAAGCGTCTCGAACTGATAGCCGCCGAGCAGCACGCTGGCGACAAACACCAGCGGCCAGAAGGCCATGAAGATCACGACCGGATCGGGAATGCGCCGACCGGCGCGCTCAATCCATTGAATGAGGCGGGAGCTGGCGGGACGCTCGGTATCGGCCATCGGGCTGCCTATCGCGGGACAAGCGCCGGAGTGTACTCAGGCCTTGCCGCCCTGTCCCAACCGGCGCCTCCTCCAATGACAGCTGAGCCTGCGGGCTGCTGGCGCTGGTCGCCTGGAACACGCTTGCCAAGGACCGCACGATGGGCCCGGCGCCTGAATGCGAGGGTCACTGGGGGAGTGCCTTCAGTGCGTCAGCAGACAGATCAGCGTTGGTGAGGGCGCCAGGATGCCGTGGGCGGATCGAACAGCGGCAGCCGCCGCCTGCGGTGCCTGACGGCTGGCCGTCCTGCGCCTTTCGGCGGCCCTTCGTGATCAAACCCGGCTGCGCCGGATGACGATCCCTTCATCTCAATGTGAGCGCCGCATCTTGAATCTTTCTCCCGCTGTGTCTGTGCAACGACCCTCGCTCGCCCTGCTCGGCGCAGAACCGTTCCGCGCGGCGGTGGAATTTGCGCGGCACACGCTGGGCAAGCGGCAGCCGCAGCGATCCGGCGACGGACATCCTGTCGTGATCTTTCCCGGCCTGGGCGCGAACGGTTCAGCGATGGCCGCGCTGCGCAATCACTGTCGTTCGCTGGGCTTCGAGGCGGTCGATTGGGGGCAGGGGTTCAACACCGGGCCGCAGGGCGATCTCGATGCCTGGCTTGCCAACCTGCAATCGCAGATCGCGGACACGCTGGCACCGTATGCCGAGCCGGCGACGCTCATCGGCTGGAGCCTGGGCGGACTTTACGCACGCGAGCTCGCCAAGCTGATGGCGCCCCGTATCCGGCAGGTGATCACCATCGGCACGCCGTTCAATGCCGACGCCGACCACACCCGTGTCGGCTGGCTCTTTCGGCTGCTCAGTGGAAGTGCAGCGGCGCACGATCCGGCCTTGAGTCTGCGCCTGCGCACGCCGCCTCCTGTTCGCACCACGTCCATTTACAGCAAGACCGACGGCGTCGTCGCCTGGCAAACCTGTTGCCATGACAAGCGGTTCAGGCTGGTGCACGACATCGAAGTCGACAGCAGTCACATCGGCATGGGCTGGAACCGCGATGTCCTGTCTGCCGTCACCGACCGCTTGGGCCAGCAGTCCGGACCATGGCGACGCTATGTACGCCCGCATTGACGCGACGGATGCACCCGCCGCCGGGTTTGCTCAGTCGGTCGTCTAGCAGCCTGTCGGACGTAGCCCGCATGTTTCATGAATCTCGCGCGCCCTCGCTTGTCTGTTGTCCGCACAGGAGACTTTCCTCAGTCGGTCGTATGGCCCGCTACGCCGCTCCTTCAGAAAATTTCCTGTGCGAACAACATCCTGCGCGATCATGGCGCGAATTCATGAACCATACGGGCTAGATCAGGCCGACGCATTCAGGCCACGCCGCGCAAGGCCAGCACGGCGTTGGCGCCGCCGAAGGCGAACGAATTCGACAACATTGTCCGGCCAGCCGCGCCGACGCGCGCGACACCGGCCACGTAGTCCAGATCGCATTCCGGATCGGGCACGTCAAGGTGCATGGTCGGCAAGGCAACGCCGCGCTGCAATGCGAGCAGTGAGAGCACGAACTCCAGGGCTCCCGACGCGCCCAGCAGATGACCGTGCAGGGCCTTGGTGGCGCTGATCGGTATCCGGCCGGCGCGTGCGCCGAACACGCGCTTGATCGCCGCCGTCTCGGCAACGTCGTTGGCCTGGGTGCCGGTGGCGTGGGCATTGATCGAGTCCACCTCATCGGCGCTGATCCCGGCGGCGGCCAGTGCGGCCGCCATGGCGGCCGCCTGGCCGTCAGCACTGGGCCGGGCGATGTGACCCGCATCGGTGGTCAGACCGTAGCCCAGAAGCTCGCCTTGGATCGCGGCGCCGCGTGCCAGCGCACGCTCCCACGATTCCAGCACCACCAACGCCGCACCCTCGCCCAGCACCATGCCACTGCGATTGCGGGAAAACGGCTTGCACGAACGTGCCGGGTCGGCCGCGTCCTCGCTGGCCAGCGTATGCATGACTTCCCATGCCTTCAGCGAGCCCAGCGACAGCGGCGTCTCGGAGCCGCCGGCAATGGCGATGTCCAGACTGCCACCGGCCACGCGCAGCCCGGCCTCGCCGATGGCCACGCTGGAGGATGAGCAGGCCGTGGAGTAGGTCAGGTTGGGGCCGCGCCAGCCGTTCTCGATGCCGATCCAGGCGGCCGGTGCGTTGTGCATCCCCTTCAGAATCATCATCGGCTTGATGCGATTGGAGTTTTCGCCGTACAGCGTCTGGTAGCCCTCGTCGATGCTCAGCGTGCCGCCCATGCCGGTGCCGACGAAGACGCCGGCGCGCTCGCGCTCGGCCTCCGAGAGTTCGCAGCCGGCGTCGGCCAGTGCCCGCCGGGCCGCCACCACCGCAAACTGACTGACCCGGTCAAGCAGGCGGAACTGCGGCGGGTCAAAGTGCTCGGTGCCATCAAAGTGCGCCGTAGCTGCCAGCGGCGCGAGCAGGCGGTGGGCGCTTGGGATCTGCAGCCGGTGGATGGCCGAACGGCCGGCGCGTGCGGCTTCGAACGCGTCGGTTGGGCGGTGGCCGAGCGGCGAAACCAGGCCGATGCCGGTGACCGCCACGCGCCTCATGTTCCGGTCTGCAGACCACGCGTCATGGCGGACGGCGCTGCCGCCGCGCGCTGCTCGGCCGCGGCATCGTCGATGAAGCGGACCACCTCGCCGAACGTGAACAACTGCACCGCTGTGTCGGACAGCGTCAGGCCGAACTCGTCTTCGATGTTGAAGATAAGCTCGGCCATGCCGAGCGAGTCGACGCCCAGTTCGTCCAGCCGTGCCTCGTGTGTCAGGGTGCCGGGATCCAGCTTGAAGTCCTTCACCAGCAGTGCCCGTATGCGCTTCTCGGTGTCGTCGAATGTCATGGATGTCATGGATGTTCTCCAGGTAAAAGTCTGTGCAGGGCCGGCAACGCCGTCGTCTGCGGGAGGTGCTGAAGGCCGACGCCAAGGGTGGCGCTGTCAGCGATGCGGCTGACCTTGCCGCTCCAGCGGGCACCACGCGTCAGCAGGCTCGGAAAGCGCGTCAAGGTAGCCATCAGGGCGCTTGCGCTGATCGGCCGCATGGCCAGGTTGGCCAAGCCGGCCGCCATCCGCAGACGCGGCAGGAAGTGCTCCCGCCAATCGGCCGTGTAGCGCTGACGGGCGTCGCGTTGCCAGTTGGCGGGTGCGTCGGCAGCGCGTCGTGGGCGCGCGGCATGCAGCCGAGCGCACAGCAGCCAGGCCGACTGCAGGGCCATGCTGATGCCTTCGCCGATGATCGGATGGGCTTCGCCCGCGGCGTTGCCGATGCGGAAGACCTGGTCGTCGCCGCGCAGTCGCACACCGGGGCGCAGCGGACCCGACGCCAGCCAGCTGCCGCAGCGCGTCGCGCCACTCAGCGCCGCTTCGACACCCCGGCATTCGCGCTTCAGCATGGCTTCCACGATGTCGCCTGCCGCCCGGCCGGGCGCCGCCCGGCGCAAGGCATTCAGGCGGTCGGCACGGATGCAGCAGGCCAACGTCAGCAGATCACCTTCTGCCAGCACCATGCCGCCATAGCCGCCATCGAAGGCGAGTATCGGTAACAATCCGGCGGCCAGGCGGGCGCCGGAGTAGTTGGCCTTGAAGGCGAGCAGGTCACCGTCACCGCGGGCCAAGCGTTGCACAGCACGCTCCTCGGGCAAGGGCTCCCACGAGCCGTGGGCCAGGATCGCCACCGGTGCCTGCAAGCGCTTCAGCTGGCCGCTTGCAAGCTCTCGTAGCGTGCACTGGTGATTTCCGGCCACACCGCTGACCTCCTGTACGGCCCACGGCTGCAACACGGTGGCGCCGGCAGCCTGCGCGCGGGCCAGCAGCAGCGTGTCCAGCGTCTCGCGGCCCATGGCCCGCCCCCACGGGTGTCGAGCATCGGCAGCGGCTGGCAAGTCAGCGCAGACGGTTTGCGCGCCGCGCATCAGTGCGACGCGCTGCAACTCCGGCCCGGCCTGATCGGCGAAATCGCCGCCGATGCCCAGGGCGTCCAGCAGGGGTAGATTGCTCGCCGCAACGCACTCGCCACAGACCTTGCGGCGCGGGAAGGCCTGCTTCTCGATCAAGGCCACCGACCAGCCTGCCGTGGCCAGCAGGATGGCGGCACTGCTGCCGGCCGGGCCGGCGCCGATGATGAGCGCATCGAAGCGGGCCTGCATCAGCGCGCCCCCTGCCTGGATTCCGCGTCGCGCGAGGCCACGAAGCAGTGGCTGAAGAGGCCGGCGGCGGTTTCGGAGAAGGTCCAGCCTGAGGGCGACGTGGGCCAGCGTGCGCCCAGTTCGTGGTCGCGAAAGCCGGCATGCACGCTCAGCACGGCGTCTTCTCGGGTTACCGCGTTCGCGCCAAGAGCACCGACCAGGTGGCTGCCCGCCCAGGCCAGCCAGGCGCGGCGCGGCTCGCAGGCGACGAAGTGGTCACTGCTGCTGGCCGCCGCCGCCAGCAGCGTGGCCAGCTCAGCGCCCTTGAAGTGGTGCAGGAACAGGTTGGCCACGATCAGGTCCCAACGCGGAGCAGCCTGCGGCGTCGAGCCTGCGGCCGTGGTCCGGGCGGCCCAGTCGAGCGCGTCCTCGACCTTGGCTATGGCGGTCCAGCCTGCCAGCGCGTACTCGGCCGCGGTGGCCGCCGTCAGCAGCGGCAGGCGATCAAGCAGAGTCAGGGTCACCGCCGGCCACTCGCCGCGCAGCGCGTGCGCGACGCCCAGCATCAGGCTGCCGTCGCCGGCACCCAGTTCGAGCACGCGGAGCGGTGCCGACGATGCGCTTCGGCCGCGCAGCAGCGGCAGTGTCCGCAGCGCGCGCAACAGCGTGGCGCGCGTGCCCATGGCGCGGTGCACACGCTGCAGATCGCGGCGTGAGCGCTGAGCCGTCGGGTCCTCGGCCGCCAGCCCGTCCAGAGCTTCCGGCAACACGACGCGGGGCAGATTCATGCCCAGCGCATTGCCCAGACTGCGGTTCATCCCTGCACCCGCAGCAAGGCACCGTGGCAGCTGAAGCCGGCACCGAAGGACGACAGCCACCACCAGCCATCGGGCGCAGCATCGGCGATGGCCGCCTGCAGCACGAAGTAGACGAAAGCACTTGAGAGGTTGCCGTACTCGCGCAGCATGGCGGCGCTGTAGCGCAGATCCGCAGGCTGCAACCCGAAGCGGCGCTCCACCGCCTGCAGCACATCGCGCCCGCCGGCGTGCAGGATCCAGGTCGAGATGTCGTCGCCGTGCAGGCCCGCTCGCGCCAGCACGGTCTGCAGCACGCGCAGGGCGTGGTCAGCGGCCAGCCCCGGCACGGCGCGCGTCAGCACGTTGCGCAGCATGCCTTGGCGGGTCTCGAACTTGAGCGCGTCGCGCTGCGCGGGGTTGAGCAGTGAGCTGTTGTCGATCCATCCGATACGCCGGCTGGCCGCGCCCGCCGCCGGAGGATCGCGCGACAGCACGGCGGCGCCGGCGCCGTCACCGAACAGGCAAGCACTGATCAACACCCCGGGGTCATTGTCGAGGTACATCGCTGCGCTGCTGACCTCCACGCAAACCGACAACACCTGTGTGCTGGCGCCGCTGGCCAGCAGCGCACGCCCGAGCTGCATGTTGGGCAGTGCGGCGGCACAGCCCTGGCCCACCAGGTCGAAGGCCTGGACGTCGGCGCGCAGGCCCAGGCGCTCGGCGACGTAGCCCGACAGGCCCGGGCACAGATAGCCGGTACACGTGCTGACGACCACCGCGTCAATCTCCTGCGCCGCCAGCCCGGCGGCCTGCAGCGCCTGCGCGGCGGCGCTGGCAGCCAGATCGGGTGCGTGGGTCAGAAAGCGCTGCGCGAGCGTGTCGGGATCGATGCGAAAGACCTGGTCCAGCGCGGTAACGGCCAGACGCCGGGCATCGATGCCGTTGTCGCGCTGCAGCACGGTGCGCGCGATGAAGTGCGAGCGCGCGTCCAGGCGCCCGAACCAGTCCGACTGCTCGAAGGCCTGCAGGCAATCGGCCTTGGTGTAACGCGCCGGCGGCGTGGCCGTGCCGATGCCGCGGATGAACATGTCAGCGGCCGGCATCGCGCTGCGGCTCATGCACGGGTGTGCCCAGGACCACACGCGGAGGGGAGAACTGCGAGTGATCTGGGCATGCGCCATGCTCCCATCCGAGCGGCCGGCCTTCTGTGCGCTGACGAACTGACGCGATGCCATCGCGGCCCTACGGTGGCATTCGCAAGTCTCGCGACTGCGTGCCCGGCTGTCGGTCAGCCATCCCTAATCCAAGCAAGGGAATCGAGCGTGAAAAAGGCAAAATCAAAACCTGCGGCGAAGCCGAGTTCAGAGCCGAGCGCGCCTGCCGGATCAGACAACCCGTCATCGGCCGGCGGCGAGCTGCACCAGCAGGCGCAAGGCAAGCACGCGCCGCTCACCACGCAGCAGGGCCTCGTTGTCTCCGACAATCAAAATTCGTTGCGCGTGGGTCCGCGCGGCCCGACCTTGCTCGAAGATTTCATTCTGCGCGAGAAGATCACCCACTTCGACCACGAACGCATTCCCGAACGCATCGTGCACGCCCGCGGTTCGGGCGCCCACGGTTACTTCGAGCTGACCCATTCGCTGGCGGACTACACCACCGCCAAGGTGCTGACCGAAGTCGGTGTGAAGACGCCGGTGTTCAGCCGCATCTCCACCGTGGCCGGCGGCTCGGGCTCGTCCGATACGCCGCGCGACGTGCGCGGCTTCTCGATCAAGTTCTACACCGCGCAGGGCAACTGGGACCTGGTTGGCAACAACATCCCGGTGTTCTTCATCCAGGACGCAATCAAGTTCCCCGACCTGATCCACGCGGTGAAGATGGAGCCTGATCGCGGCTTTCCGCAGGCGCAGTCTGCGCATGACACGTTCTGGGACTGGATCGCATGCACGCCCGAATCGATGCACATGGTCATGTGGCAGATGTCCGACCGGACAATCCCGCGGTCGTACCGGATGATGCAGGGCTTTGGCGTCCACAGCTTCCGGCTGGTCAACGCCGAGGGCGTTTCGACCTTCGTCAAGTTCCACTGGACGCCGCTGCTCAATATGCAGTCGGTGGTCTGGGACGAGGCGGTCAAGATCAATGGGGCAGACCCTGATTACCACCGGCGCGACCTCTACACCTCGATCGTCGACGGCGAGTATCCGGTGTGGGAGCTTGGCGTCCAGCTATTCACCGAGGAAGATGCAGCAACCTTCGATTTCGACCACCTTGACTCCACCAAGCTGATTCCCGAGGAGGTCGTTCCACTGCGCGTCGTCGGTCGGCTAACGCTCAATCGCAACCCGGCGAACGTCTTCGCCGAGACCGAGCAGGTCGCGTTTTGTACGCAGAACCTCGTTCCCGGCATTGATTTCTCCGACGACCCGCTGCTCCACGGGCGCAACTTCTCGTACCTCGACACGCAGTTGAAGCGCCTCGGCTCGCCCAATTTCCATCAGCTGCCAATCAACGCGCCGCGCTGTCCGTTCGCCAACATGCAGCGTGACGGCCATATGCAGATGCATCCGCAGGCGACGCGGGTCGCTTACACGCCGAGCCTGATCGACCCGTCGGGGCCGCGTGAGGATCCCGTTTCGGGCTTCCGCACCTTTCCCGCCGCCACCGCGGGTCC
>JBBRBN010000051.1:0-28588 GCA_038205755.1 Lysobacterales bacterium
TCCGCAGACGCCCGCACAAATTACCTGCGCACACTGTCAAAGATCCTCAAGGTCGGCCTCAACGCCTTCCCAACACCTAAGCATTTCACTCAAGCGAGCCGCACATCTTACAGCACATTCGTGGACAGTCAACACCCTCAATCAAGTGTGATTCAGACCGGACGGTCCGATTCATTCCGCCTGCAGACGCACTCGAGCGAAGTTGCGCTTGCCTACCTGCAGGACCCCTTCGAAGCCGACATTGAAGACCGCCGCTGCGTCTTCCACGACCGCGCCGTCGATCCGGACCGCGCGCTCCTTGAGCTTGCGGCCGGCTTCTGACCCACTCGGAGCCAGCCCGGCTGCCTTGAGCAGCGCCGCCAGCCGTATCCCCTGCGGAGCAATCGGAATGTCCGTCTGCGGAAGGACCGACGTATCTCCTTCCCCGCGCACGACGGCGTGCCAGCCTGCGATGGCACGCTCTGCGGCGCTGGCGCCGTGGAAGCGCTCGGTCAATTCCCGCGCCAGCTGCAGCTTGGCGTCTCGGGGGTTCAAATTCCCGGATTGGACGTTGCTGCGCAGTTGGACCAACTCAGCCAACGAGACCTTGAAGCTGAGAAGCTCGAACCAGCGCCACAGGAGGTCGTCGCCGATCTTCATGGTCTTGGTGACCATATCTATGGCCGGTTCGTTGATCCCGATGTAGTTGCCAAGCGACTTGGACATTTTGGCTACGCCGTCGAGTCCTTCCAGCAGCGGCATGGTGATGGCGATCTGCGGCGGCTGACCGTAGTGCGACTGCAGGCCGCGCCCAACCAGCAGGTTGAACTTCTGGTCGGTGCCGCCCAACTCGATGTCGGCCTTCAGCGCGACCGAGTCGTAGCCTTGGACCAGCGGATACAGGAACTCATGGATTGCGATCGGCTGCTGGCCCTGGTAGCGCTTGGCGAAGTCATCCCGCTCCAGCATCCGCGCAACCGTGTGTTGTGCTGACAGACGGATCATGTCGGCCGCGCCCATCTGATCGAACCACTCCGAGTTGAACCGAAGCTCGGTTCGATCAGGATCAAGCACCTTGTAGACCTGTTCCGAGTAGGTTCTGGCGTTGGACAGCACGTCTTCGCGGGTCAAGGGCTTGCGGGTGGCGTTCTTGCCGCTGGGATCTCCGATCATCCCGGTGAAGTCGCCGATCAGAAAGATGACCTGATGGCCCAAATCCTGGAACTGACGCATCTTGTTGAGCAGCACCGTGTGTCCCAGATGCAGGTCGGGGGCGGTCGGGTCGAAGCCGGCTTTGACTCTGAGCGGCCGGCCCAACGCAAGGCGTGCTTCGAGTTCCTCGCGCTTCAGTATTTCTTCGGCGCCGCGGCCGATCAGGTCAAGGGCGTCGCGTTGAGTGCTCACAGCGGTGACTCCGGGGTTGTCGCGTCCGACGGATGTGACGGACGAGTTAAATAAAGGTTAAGCGAAGGCGTCAGAAAAGCCAATCGAAACAAAGGTTTGACGCACAGTTTTAACTGCGTTTATCGTACGGTCACTTTCGACAGGGGCTGAACCATCGTGACAGTATCGCAGGGGCCATCCGGCTCGATCAGAAGCGCTGCGCCGCAAGCCGTCCGTCGAGCCGACGTCAGCCGCGCCGAATCCCCTCCTTCCTTCGCCGCCAGGCTCCTGTCACGCCGGCGCTTGGCGCCCTTGGCCGCGTTGGCCCTCGTGCTGCCGCTGACGGCCATGAGCCTGGTGGTTTCGGAACACACCACGCCTGACCTGGTGGCTCACGCCGTCGCGACGACCTCGGTACAGATCGCGCTTCCCGCCGATCCGCTGGCCACGATGGCTGCTCCCGAGGCGTTACTTCCAGCCGCCGCAGCGCGGACGCACGTGGTCCGGGTCAAGGCCGGTCAGACCATGGGCGAGATATTTGCTGCGCTGGACGTACCCAGCACGACGCTGCATCGGCTGCTTGAGCATCCGGGCGCGCGCGAGCCGCTGAGCCGCATCCGTCCTGGCAGTGAGTTCACCTTCTCGATTGATGCCGGAGGACAGCTGCAGTCGCTGCAGTTCGAGCGTGGCGAGAATGAGCGCGTGTCGCTCCACATTGAAGGGTCTGAAATCCGCGAGGAGTCTGCGGCGCGCGCGCTGCAGCGTCGGGTCCACATGGCATCGGGCGAGATTCGCGACAGCCTTTTCAATGCCGGCGAGCGGGCGGGCATGAGCCACACGGCCATCCTCGAGTTGGCCAAGGCCTTCGGGTACGACATCGACTTCGCCCAGGATCTTCGGGTCGGCGATCGGTTTGATGTGGTCTATGAAGAAATCTGGCGGGATGGCGAGCGTCTGCGCAGCGGCGACGTGCTGGCTGCCAGCTTCTTCAACCAGGGCAAGCACTACCAGGTATTCCGCTACCAGTTCGCCGATGGCCGTACCGACTACTTCGATGCCGAAGGGCGGCCAATGAAGAAGGGCTTCCTGCGGATGCCGATCGATTTCGCACGAATCAGCTCGCGCTTTTCCACCGCGCGGCGGCATCCGGTGCTGGGTACCACGCGCGCTCACAAGGGCGTCGACTACGCGGCGGCGACCGGCACGCCAATCATGGCGGCGGGCGACGGCCGCGTGACCTTCGCCGGCTGGAAGGGCGGCTACGGTCGTACCATGATCGTCCAGCACGCCAACAACGTGAGCACACTGTACGGCCACATGTCGCGATTGGGCAGCTACAAGAACGGTAGCCGGGTTCGCCAAGGTGATGTGATTGGCTATGTTGGAGCCACCGGGCTGGCCACCGGGCCGCACCTCCACTATGAATTCCGCGTTGCAGGCGTGCATCGTGATCCGTTGAAGGTGACCATGCCGAAGCCTGAGCCATTGCCGAAATCAGAGCTCCATCGCTTCCGTTTGCAGACCCAGCCGTTGCTGGCACAGCTCAATGTGCTCTCCGGAGGCAGCAATTACGCGACCACGCGCTGAGCCGGTGGATGGATCGGCGGCGGGGCCGTTTCTTGGCTTGATTTCCGGCAGCAGCGTCGACGGTATTGATGCGGCGCTGGTTACCTTCAGCGGCGATACGCCCATCTCGCTGGCCGCACGCACCTACGCGTACCCCGCCGCGCTGCGCGAGACCATCCTCTCGCATTCGCAGCGCGACACACCGCTGCCGCTCGACGCGCTTGGCCAGCTTGACCAGCGGATTGGATCAGCCTTCGCGGATGCCGCGAGCAGGCTGCTTGAGGATGCAGGGCTGAGCGCTGACGTGATCGTCGCGATCGGGTCGCACGGTCAGACGCTGCGCCATCGTCCAAGCGGCGATGCGCCCTTCACGCTCCAGCTTGGGGACGCGTCGGTAATCGCCGAGCGGGTCGGCGCGACGGTCGTTGCCGATTTCCGCCGACGCGATGTCGCCGCCGGCGGGCAGGGTGCCCCCCTGATGCCGGCGTTTCACGCGGCCGTCCTCCGCAGCGATGCCGAGGATCGTGCGGTGCTGAACCTGGGCGGGATTGCCAACCTCACCCTGCTTCCTCGCGACGGCAGCGTCAGCGGCTTCGATACCGGCCCTGCCAACGGACTGCTCGACGCCTGGTGCCTGCGTCACACCGGCGAGGGTTTTGATCGCAACGGCGAATTCGCGTCCACCGGTCGGGGTGACGTGGATCTGCTGCAGCGTCTTCTTGCTGAGCCGTGGCTAGGACTGCCGGCCCCCAAGAGCACCGGCCGCGATCTGTTCCACCTCGAATGGCTGGAGGAGCGGCTGGGTGATTTGGCTGCGTCCCCCGCCGATGTCCAGGCCACCCTGTTGATCCTGACCGCCCGCAGCATCGCAGAGGCGCTGCGCCGCAGCCTGCCGGGCTGCCGCCGTCTGATCGCCTGTGGCGGCGGCGTGCACAACCAGCGGCTGATGGAGGCCGTGCAGGCTGAACTGCCTGCCGTCCAGCTCGAGAGCAGCGCTCTGCACGGCATCGACCCCGACTTCGTCGAAGCCATTGGTTTTGCGTGGCTGGCGCGTGAGACCCTGGCGGGCCGGCCGGGCAACTTGCCAGATGTCACCGGTGCGCGCGGCTTGCGGATTCTGGGTGCGATTCACCCTGGCGCGAACTGGATCACGGCCCGGCTGCGGCCTGTTAGCACTTCCGTCTGATCGCGGCGGTCGCCAATGTGGCGACCGCCGCAGCGGGCCTGCGCCCAGCCTGTAGCATTGCGCCATGAGCACGACACCCCTGAGCTGGCGCGACCGCGTGCCGGCCTCGTTCCGCCCGTATCTCGAGGCCGGCCCGCTGGGCGCATTGCTGCTCGGCATGTCGTCCGGCTTCCCGTACGCGATGCTCGGCGCAACGCTGACCACGCGCCTGGCCCAGGACGGGATCGACAAGAAGAGCGTTACCGCGTTCGCGCTGGCCTTTCTGGTCTACAACCTCAAGGTTTTCTGGGCGCCAGCGGTGGACCGGGTCCGTTTGCCTTGGATAGGTCGCTTTGGTCAACGCTGCTCGTGGTTATGGCTCAGCGCCGCTGCCGTCATCGGCAGCGTTTCCTGGCTGGGATTTGCCAGCCCGGCGTCGAGTCTTGCGACCGTCGCCCTGGCGGCGGTGCTGGTTGGCGTGGCGGGCGCTACGTTCGACATCGTGATCGACGCCTACCGGATCGAAACGTTGCAGCCGCATCAGCTTGCCACCGGCTCCGGCATGTCGCAGTACGGCTGGCGCATCGGTTCCGTCGCCGCGGGTGCCTTGGCGCTGCTGATCGCTGCGCGCTGGAACTGGACGGTCGCCTACCTCGCCTGCACCGTTTTTGCCCTGCCGGCAATCATCGCAACGTTGTGGCTCGGAGAACCACCGCGCCATCGACCGCCGCCACCGGCGCACGGCCTGGGGGGAATTGTGCGTGCCGCCTGGGCGCCGCTGTCGGAATTCTTCAATCGGCGCGGCGCCGCCCTGGTGCTGCTGTTCGTGCTGGTGCACAAGATCGGCGACACCCTTGCCAACCTCACTCTGCGGCTGCTGCTCGACGACCTCGGCTTCAGCAATGAGGAGATCGCCACGTACGACGTTGGCTTCGGATTCGTTGCCTACCTGATCGGCATATTCATCGCCGGCGCGGTCTACGTGAAGCTGGGCATGAAGCGTTCGCTGTTGATCAGCCTTGTTCTCATGGGCCTGAGCAACCTGTCGTTCGCCGTGCTGGCGGTGGTCGGCCACAGCAACGAGATGCTGGCCTTCGCGATCGCGTTCGAGAACATCGCCAGCGGCATTGGCGGCGTGGTGGTGGTGGCTTACCTATCCGCCCTGTGCAATCTGTCCTTTACAGCAACCCAGTTCGCCCTGCTCTCCGCCGCCGCGTCGGTGGTCGGTCGACTGATCACCGGAACCACCGCCGGTGGATTGATCGAGACGCTCGGCTACGTCGACTTCTATCTGCTCACGACGCTCGCGGCGCTGCCTGGCGTCTGTGTGTTCCTGCTGATGATGCGGGCCGGACTGGTCGACGATGCGCTGCGGGAGCACGCGCAGCCTGCGCCGACCGCATCGAATCAGTCGCTGTAGTCGACCCGATAGGGGGCGTGATCGGAGAACTTGGGCTCGCGGGTGATGGCGCAGTCGCGCAGGCGCGGCCGCAGTCCGGGCGATACGATCTGGTAGTCAATCCGCCACCCGACATCGTTGGCGCGGGCCGCGCCCCGATTCGACCACCAGGTGTAGGCGACGTGGTCGGGCCGCAGCGCGCGAAAGCTGTCGATCCATCCAGCCTGCGAATACAGGCGATCCAGCCAGGCGCGCTCTTCGGGCAGGCAGCCGGAGTTCTTCTGATTGGAGCTCCAGTTGCGGATGTCCAACCGGGTGCGGACGATGTTCCAGTCGCCGCACAGCACGTAATCACGACCGCTGCGCAGCCAGCTGTCAAAAATCGCTTCCAGCCGCTCCATGCTGAGGAACTTGAAGCGTTGACGTTCGTCCCCTGACGAGCCCGACGGCACATACAGCGACACCACGCTCAGATTGCCGAAACGGGCTTCGATGTAGCGACCCTCATCGTCGAATTCGGGCCAGCCCAGACTGGTAAGCATCAGGTCAGGCGGCATTCGCGAGTAGATCGCGACGCCGCTGTAGCCCTTGCGCGTGGAGGCATCCTTGAACGCGACGTGATAGCCAGGCGGATGGAACAGCGGGTCGCTGAGCTGACTGGCGTGGGCCTTGGTTTCCTGCACACACAGCAGGTCGGCGTCCTGGTCGGCGAACCAGTCAAAGAAGCCCTTGGCGGCGGCCGAACGCAGGCCGTTGGCGTTGAAGCTGATGATTCTCATATTGGGGGTCGGGCCGGAAGTCGGTGCGCAGCCTAGCGCAAGCCATGGACTGTGTGGGACGCGCCCATCGTTGCAGGCAAAATGACGCTCCCTACTGGAGAATCACGCCGTGCAGCCTCACCAACGTCGATTTTTCGAGCTTGCCCTGCGTTGCGAAGTGCTCCGGTTTGGCGAGTTCACGCTCAAGTCCGGCCGGATGTCACCGTACTTCTTCAATGCCGGTCGGTTCGACTCCGGGGCTGCGTTGGCGACCTTGGCCGAGTGCTATGTCGACGCATTGGATGCATCCGGGTTGGGCTGCGACATGCTGTTTGGTCCGGCCTACAAGGGCATTCCACTGGCGACGGCGGTTGCCATCGAGCTGGCCAGGCGCGGCCGCGATCTGCCGCTCGCGTTCAACCGCAAGGAGGCCAAGGCGCATGGCGAAGGCGGCGCGCTGATCGGCGCACCGCTGCGAGGGCGAGTCCTCATCGTCGATGACGTGATCACCGCCGGCACGGCAGTGCGCGAGTCGATCACGCTGATCAGGGATGCCGGGGCGCACTGTTGCGGCGTCCTCGTGGCCCTGGACCGGGAAGAGCGCGGTGAATCGCCGCGCTCGGCGACAGCCGAGATAGCGGCACGCTTCGGTCTGCAGGTGATCGCCGTGGCGCGGCTGAACGAACTGCTGTCCTATACTGGTGAGCACCCGGAACTTGCCACCCAGCACACCCGTCTTATCGCCTACCGCGAGCGGTTTGGCGCTGTCGGAGCCTCAGGAGAACGCCCATGTTGAAATCCACTGTCTGCCTTGCCCTTGTCGTTGCCTGCCTGGCTGCCGCACCCGACCTGTACGCCCAGAAGCTCTATCGCTGGGTCGATAAGGACGGCAATATCCACTACAGCGACACGGTTCCGCCGTCCGAAGTCAACCAGGCCCGCGACGAGCTGAACGAGCAGGGCCGCACGGTTGACCGGGTCAATCGCGCCATGACGGAGGAAGAGCTGACGGCTGCGGCGGAGGCGGCGCGGATCGCCGAAGTCGCGCGCAAGGCCAAGGAGGCCGAACAGCACATGGATGCCGTGCTGATGTCGTCCTACGAACAGGAAGCGGATCTCAGGCGTGCCTATGACGAGCGCTTCGATCTGGTTACCCAGAGCATCGATTCGGCCAAGATCGGCATCCGCAGCCAGGAGAAAAGCCTGGCCGACATCCTCGCGCACGCCGCCGACCTCGAGCGCGCCGGCAAGCCGGTCAGCGAAAACATCCAGCGCTCGATCGAGATTTCCCGCAAGCAGGTCGCGCAGCAGGCCGAGCACCTTACCAAGCGCGAAACTGAGCAGGCAGCGCTGCAGAAGGAGTATGACGACACGCTGTCGCGCTACCGCAGGCTGAAGGCGGAAGCGGCAGCTGCCACGACGAAGCAGTGACGGTCGGCAGCGCCGTTCACAGCAGCCGCTGACCCGCCGGCAACGGCGGATCAGGCCATCAGAACGGCAGCTTGAGGTCTGACCGCACGGCCAGAAGCTGCGTCCGGAACGCGTCCTGAATGCGCAGCAGTGCGGGGTTGCTGTCGGCGTCGAAGCGCAGCACCAGCGTCGGCGTCGTGTTGGAGCAGCGGACCAGGCCCCAGCCGTCACTCCAGTCCGCCCGAATGCCGTCAATGCTGGCGATCTTGGCGCCCTCGAAGCGGGCCCGTTCGCGGAACAGGTCCATGAACGCGTAGTGCTCGCCTTCGGTCATTGGGATCTTGAGCTCCGGCGTCGACACCCCCTTCGGCAACTCGTCGAAAATCTCCTCCGGCTCGCGACCGTCCGACGCGATGATCTCCAGCAGGCGCGCCGCTGCGTAGATGCCGTCGTCAAACCCGTACCAGCGCTCACGGAAGAAGAAATGGCCGCTCATCTCGCCGGCCAGTTCGGCGTCGGTTTCACGCATCTTGGCCTTGATCAGCGAATGCCCGGTCTTCCACATGATCGGGCTGCCGCCGAAGCGCAGAACCTGCGCGGCGAGCTGGCCGGTGCACTTGACGTCATAGATGATGCTGGCGCCGGGATTGCGGCTGAGCACATCCTGCGCGAACAGCATGAGCAGGCGGTCCGGGAAAATGACCTCGCCAGTGCGGCTGACCACGCCCAACCGGTCGCCATCACCGTCGAAGGCGATGCCCAGCTCGGCGCCCGTACGCTTGACCGCGGTGATCAGGTCCTGCAGGTTGTCGGGGTCACCCGGGTCAGGGTGGTGATTGGGAAATGTCCCGTCGACGTCGCAGTACAGCTCTTCCACCTGGCAGCCGATCGCTTCCAGAACCTGCGGTGCGATCGCTCCCGCCACGCCATTGCCGGCGTCGACCACGATCTTCATCTGCCGCTCGAGCTGAATGTCGGACGCGATCCGCGACAGGTAATCCGGACCGATGTCCATGCTTTGCAGCCCGCCACCGCCGTTGTCGCCCAGGTCGTTCTCGGCAATCCGCACGTAGAGCGCCTGGATCGCATCACCCGACAGGGTTTCACCCGCCACCATGATCTTGAAGCCGTTGTAGTCCGGTGGGTTGTGGCTGCCGGTCACCGCGATGCCGCTGCCGGTGTTGAGGTGGTGAGTAGCGAAATACACTACCGGGGTCGGCGCCAAGCCGATGTCGATCACGTCGCAGCCGGCAAGCCGCAGTCCTTCGATCAAGGCACCCGACAGCGCCTCGCCGGAGAGTCGGCCGTCGCGGCCAACCACGATTTCCCGCAGGCCGCGCTCGGTCATCAGGCTGCCAACCGCCTGGCCGATCAGGCGGGCGATGCTCTCGTCCAGCGTGCTGCCAACCACGCCGCGGATGTCGTAGGCGCGGAAAATACTGCGGTCGAGCTTGGTCGCAACGCGCTCGCTGCGCTCGACCTTGCCAGGCCTGGCGCTACCGGCGCTGGTTTGCGTCGCGTCTTTTTCAGCCAACACTTCGGCGAAGGTCTTGTCCGGACCCGTATCGGCCCCCTCGAGCGTGCGCCGCGAGCGGAGCAGCAGCACCCCGGCCAACACCCACGCCAAAGCGCCAAGGCCAACCGGCTTCAGCAGGTCAAACGCTTCACTGCTGCCGGCGGGCTTGGCCGCCGATACACGGAAGATCGAGTCACCGACCTGAACGGGGACCGCCCGCAGGCGCAGGCCGGTGTCGCCAAACTCGGCGAGCACAGTGGACCCGCTGCTGAGCTGCAGCAGTCCGCCGCTGGTTGCTGATTCGCGCAGGGGGTTGGTGATCAGAGTCAGCGGCAGCTCGCCGTAGGCAACGCCCAACACCTCACCTTGGACCAATGGCGTGGCAATGCCGATCGCCAGTTTGTCGCCTTGCCCAACCAGGCCCAACACGGGCTCGGGGGAAACCATGCTGCTGCTGAGAACCGACATGCGGCCCCAGCCAACCGACTTGGGGTCAGCGAACGCCTCGTCCAGCGTCGCTGAGAAAATCCGTGTTTCATGCAGCGCCGGCCACTCACCGGCCAATCGCTTCGCGGCGTCGTCAAATTCACCGGCCGCGGCGTCGGCGAGGGTTCGGGGGTCGGCAGCCAGGCGGGCGAACTGCGCTCGCGACGCATCCACCGATTCAGCAAGTTCGACCGCGAGCCGGTCGCGTGCGGCGAGCGCCTCCTCACCGCCGCGCATTCCCATCCAAGCCTGCGACCCCTGCCACAGCAGAAAGCTGCCCAGGAGAAAGCCGACCAGGGCCGCAATCTGGGTAATCGTCTTGCGCAGGGCCGGGTCGATGGTGACCTTGGGCACTTGCACAGGTTGGCGTTTGGCCATTCTCAGGCAGGTCCAGTCAGATGACGCTATCGCAAACCCGTGTGGCCAAAGCCACCGGTGCCGCGGTCGGATGGGTCGAAGGTCGTCACCGGCCGCAGGTAGACACGCGCCACTGGCAGAAACACCAGCTGCGCGATGCGATCCCCCGGCGTGATGGTATAGGCCTGCGCACTACGGTTCCACACGCTGATCATCAGCGGCCCCTGATAGTCGGCATCGATCAAGCCAACCAGGTTGCCGAGCACCAGTCCGTGCCTATGCCCCAACCCTGAGCGCGGGAGGATCACCGCACACAATCCAGGATCGCCGATGTGCAGCGCCAGCCCCGACGGCAGCAGCGCGGTAGCGCCGCCGGCCAGCTCGATGGGCGACTCGAGCATGGCGCGCAAATCCATTCCGGCGGCCAGGGCGCTGGCGTAGGACGGTATTTCGAACTCGGCCCCGAGACGCGGGTCGAGAATCTGGATGTCGACTCCGACAGCCGTACCAACGGCGTTCGGGCTCATGAATCACGCGCCTTGATCCGCTGTGCGATCAGCGCGACCAGTCGCGCCGCGGCCTGCCGCTTGTCGCACAGTGCTATCTCCTCGGCACCGCCGGGCCAGAACACGGTGAGGGCGTTGACATCCGACTCGAAGCCGCAGCCCGCGCGGCCGACCAGGTTGGCGGCGATCATGTCGAGCCGCTTGCGCTCCAGTTTGCCGCGTGCGTGCCTCTCCAGGTCATCGGTCTCCGCCGCGAATCCGACCACGAAGGGTCGAACGTCGGCCGCCGCCACCTCGGCCACGATGTCGGGATTTGCGACCAGCTCCAGACTCCACCCATCCGCCGACTTCTTTCGTTTGCTGGCGAACACCTCGGCCGGCCGGTAGTCGGCAACCGCCGCCGCCGCTATGAAGATGTCAACGTTGGCCACCGCCTGCTGCACAGCGGCGCGCATTTCCAACGCGCTGCGCACGTCACGGCGCTCGACACCGTTGGGGGTTGGCAGATTCACCGGGCCAGCTACCAGCTGCACGTGCGCACCGGCGGCGACCGCCGCCTCGGCGATGGCAAAGCCCATGCGGCCGGAGCTGCGGTTGCCGAGAAAGCGCACCGGATCGATATCCTCCAGCGTCGGTCCGGCGTTGATCAGCACGCGCTGTCCGGCCAGCGTCATGCTGCGCGGCGCGACCAGCAGCGCGGCGATGATCGCGTCGGGCTCGCTCATCCGCCCAACGCCGACTTCACCGCAGGCCTGCTCGCCGTCGGCAGGTCCGATCACCTGCGCTCCGCGCGCCCGCAGCAGCGCCAGATTGGCCTGGGTCGCCGGGTGCTGCCACATCTGCTGGTTCATCGCCGGTGCCAACCACAGCGGCGCAGCGCTGGCCAGACACAACGTGCTGAGCAGGTCGTCGGCGCGACCGTGAGCCAAGCGGGCCAGGGTGTCGGCACTGGCCGGAGCAATGACGATCGCATCGGCCCACCGCGCCAGCTCGATATGGCTCATTGCCGCTTCCGCCGCCGAGTCCCACAGCGAGGTGCGCACCGGCCGGCCCGACAGCGCCTGCAGCGTGGTGGCGGTGATGAAGCGGCTTGCTCCGCGGGTCATCACGACCTGCACCTCCAGCCCACGACGGCGCAGTCCGCGCACCAGCTCAGCCGACTTGTAGGCAGCGATGCCGCCGCTGACACCCAGCAATATGCGCGCCGGTGGCGGTGCTTGCGACACGGGAAAAACTCCTACACGCACGGTGGACTTCATCTTACCCGATGGGCCAACGCTGTCTGACGGCACCACGGCGGATTTCAACGCATGCTTTCCGACATGAGCATTCGCGACTGGCCACAGAACGAACGACCGCGGGAGAAGCTGCTGCGCGGTGGCGGCAGCAGCCTTTCCGACGCTGAACTGCTGGCCATTTTCATCGGCTCGGGCGGACGCGGCGAAGACGCCGTGGCGCGCGGGCGGGCGCTGCTTGGCGAATACGGCTCGCTGCGCGCGCTGCTAAGCCAGTCGCCGGCCGCGCTCAGGCGCGCCCGCGGCATTGGGCCTGCCACCGCGTGCCGCCTGCTGGCAGCGCTCGAGATCGGCAGCCGCCACCTCAGCGAGGCGCTGCAGCGGGGCAGCGCCATTCAGGACCCGGCCGGCGCCGGCTCACTGTTCCGTCATCGACTGCGCGACCAGCCACACGAAGTGTTCGCCTGCATGTTTCTGGATACCCGACATCGGATGATTGCGTTTGAAGAGCTGTTCCGCGGCAGCATCGACGGGGCCGAGGTCCATCCCCGCGAGGTGGTCCGGCGCTGTCTGGAGCACAACGCCGCGGCTGTGATATTTGGTCACAACCATCCCAGCGGCGTTGCCGAACCAAGCGCGGCCGACCGCAGCATCACGCTGCGACTGCGCGACGCGCTGGGTCTGGTCGATGTGCGGGTTCTCGACCACTTCGTGGTGGGCGACGGCGCACCGGTGTCGCTGGCAGCACGAGGTTGGCTGTAGTGCGGCGGTCTGGCGCCGTATACTCGGCGCAAACCGGCGGCGCAGGGGTCGCCCGGGAGCCTGAAAAACGTGATTCTGCGGCTGACCAGCGAGTACGGACCCGATGCGGTGGAGGAGGATCTCCCGGACCCGCTGAGCGGGCGTGCGGTGCTGATCCGGCATCGGCCGGACGTGGTGCAGCTGCTGGCAGACCGCAACGCAACCCTGCTTGCCGCGTTCGGATCGAAGCTTGCGCCGCTGATTGGTCGCGCCTCTGACGCCCTCACGCTGAGCCTCGCGCGATTTGGCTGTCGCCACGGCAGCTGGGGCGATGACTTCCATCACTACCACAACGAAAACCACGCGCTGGAAATCCTCGACGGCCGTATCGGTCGCCTGATGGATCACGTCGGGCTGAATGCGATCGCGGGCGAAGATTGGGTCGCCCTGTCCCTGTTCGCCACCTGCCATGACCTGCGCCAGCGCGAGCGGGTCGACTTTGCGCGGCCGGTGGGAAACAACGAGGCCGCCAGCATCGCCGAGACGTTTCGCATTCTGGACGTAAGCGGATTTGACCGGGAGCGTGATCGCGGCGTTTACCTTGACCTTGAGCTGATGATCGCCGGCTCCACCTTTGACGCCCGGCCCGGCGCCACGCCAGCCAGCTACAACACGGCTGAAGTCGCCGCCACCGGCGGCGCGCTGGCACCGCGGATCGGCGCCTATCTGGATCAATCGGTGCCCGGCTGGCGCGACGACCCCGACATCTTGCGTGCCGTCGAACTGGCCCAGATCGCCTCGGATCTCGATACCGCCAATGTTGCCGAAGCCTTCCCGTGGCTGGCCGAAAGTGCCAGTCGTCTTTGCCAGGAGCGCGAGATGCGCAGCGGCCGCGATTTGCGCGCCCAGGAATCCGCCATGCCCTGCGTCGGCTTTTTAAGCGACGGACAGGTGCGCTACTTCTTCGATCTGCATCGCTTTTGTTCGGAGCTGGGTGAGGCGACGTTTGCGGCCACGAAAGCCGACAACGGCCCGAAAGTGCGCGCCTTGGCGGAAGCACTGAAGGATCGCTTCAAAGGCGAACAGGCGACGCCGCCCGCCAGTGGGCTTGAAGTTGTGCGTGAGTTTTCGCGACTGACGCTCGCTGCGCTGAGCTAGTGTGCAGCGGATGACCGGACGGGCATCGCGCTTGGAAATCCAGGTTCAGAAAAACAAAACGGGCCGACGTTGCTGTCGGCCCGTTTCGTTTTCAAACTGCGCCAGGGGGTGCTGCAAGCGCAGCACCCGCATGGATCAGCGCGTCGGGATGTTCACCGTCCAGCCGGCCGTCCAGTTGTCACGCGCGCTGCGGAAAGCGCCGCGGTACGTGGTCGGGACGAAGAACGCGTCGCTGGGCGATTGGCCGCCGGTCAAGGCCGGCGAGGTATCGGTCGGCAGGAACCCGTTGGCATTCAACGCCGGGTCGCCCATGCCATTGCCCGCACCAGCGCCATACCAAGCGCTGATCAGGTACGGATCAGCAGCGTCGTCTTCAAACGTGCCGCCGGTGCAGCCGCCGACAAATGAGTTGCGCATCGACAGCATCGCGCCCTGTGCGGTTGCCGTGCCGAGCGCAAACGTCTGCGCGTCGATCAGGTGCAAGCAGCGATCACGGAAGCCTGTCACCAGCATGTTGCTGTAGTTGCCGCCCGAGCCGCGACGGATACGCACTCCTTCATTTCCAGCCGCCGCTGACCCGACCAATGTCATGTTGGAAACGGTTGGCTGGGTACGCGGCAGCTTGTCGCTGGCCGGATTGTCGTTGTCTGACTCGACGCCGTTGGAATCACCGCCGATGTCGGAGTTGGTGCCCTGCCAGCTCAGAGCGAACTGGATTTTGCCGTTGTAGCCTTGATCGAAGTCGAAGCAGTCGTCGCCCATGTTCGAGCACACCGCATAGCGCAGGTTGACCGAGCCGCCGAACATCTCGAAGCCGTCGTCTAGGCCGCCGTCTACTTGGACATTCTCAATGACCGTGCCACTGCCTACCGCCAACAATGTCAGGGAGTTCAGCTCTTCATTCGGGGCGATTTGCTGACCCGCCCAAAGGATGCGGACATAGCGCAGCACGCCGGAGTTGTCGGCTAGTACCGGCGCTGAGTTGCCGTAGGTGATGTCCACCACCGCTTCAAACTGGCAGCGCTGCATGGCTGTAGCGTCGTTGCAGATCGATTCGCCGGCGATCACGATGCCTGCCCATGAGCCGGGTGTCGGCTGCGGACCCGTGAAGGTGATCGGATTCGTCGCGGTGCCCTCGGCATAGATGCGAGCGCCGCGACTTACGGAAATGAAGTTCGGCGAATCACGCACCACTGAGCCCTCTACCGTGACGCCCGGCGCGATGGTTAAGGTGCCGCCTGCGGCCACGTTGACGCGGCCCTGCACGATGTACTTTTTGCCAGCCGGCAGAATGAGGTTATTGGTGATCGACGCAGGCAGTCGGCAGTTGTCGCCGGAGGCGGTCGTGCCGGTTGGGCAGGTGCTGGTGAAGTCCTGCTCGGTGCATACAGCGCTGCCGGCGAGACCTGCATTCACCTGAGCCGGGCTCAGGTTGAGCGTAACGTCGGCGAGGCCCGATTCAGCTGTCATGTCGAGGGCGATCGTCAGGCTTCTGCAGCTTGCCAAGGTCACGGTCGCTGAGCCCACGACAGTGCTCGTCGGTGTGGTGAACGGATTGCCGAAATTGCCGCCGGAAAAGCGGCTGACTTGGACGTTCGCCACGGATGTCTGGCCCGGGGTAAAGGTCGGCTGCATGGTGACCCACACTGGATTGCCGGCAGCGTCATAGCTGAACACACCGGTGAACAGCACGCCTGAGCCATCGCCCAGCGGAATGAAGTCAACCGCGGCACCGCGGCCGGACTGCGTGGCGTTGCTCCAAGTGCCGTCAACACCGTCGCTGAGGACAACTGCGGCTTGAGCGGAAGAGGCGAGCAGCACGCTGGTGACTGCGGCGGCGAGTATCGAGGTACGTGGTTGGAACTTCATCGGATTGCTCCTGTGAGTTGATCGGGGGAAATTCGTCGCCGCTTGTGGCGACGGGCATCGGCAGCTTATTTCCGCGGCGTTACAGAAATATGGCGGTTGACGGGATTTCTTTCCCCAGAAACTTACGTAGCCCGCATGCTGCATGGATTCGCGCGATGATCGCGCAGGATCGTGTTCGCACAAGGGAGTTTCTGAAGAAGCGTCGTATCGGGCCATACGACCGACTGAGGAAAATCCCTTGCGCGGACAAGAGACAAGCGAGGGCGTGTGAGATTCATGAACTAGGCGGGTTAGAACTTCCACTCGACGCTGATCGCGGCTTCACGGCCTTTCTTGAACCGGCGCGTGCTTTCACCGCCTTGGGTGAAATCAACTCCTGAGTCGAGCAGGTTGCGCAGCCGCAGCTTGGCCTTCCAGCCGTCCCACGGCAGCTGCTGCGACAGAGTGAAATCCAGCTGCTCAAACGGCTGCTCAAGCACATCCGGCAGCCCGCTCACGCCGACGCGCGAGATGCGCTCGCCGAACACGTTAAACAGCAGCGTGGCCTCAGTGCGGCCTTCAGGATGCTGATACGAGAGCGAGGCATTGGCGACATAGCTGCTTTGCCCTTGCAGCGGTCGCACGGCGTTGGTTTGGATGCCTTGGTTTTCGCCAAGATCAATTTCTGAGTCAATCTTGGCGTAGTTGGCCCCGACGTAAATATCGGCCCACGGCAAACTCTGCATGAACTCGGGGAACCAAGACAGACCAGCGACAGGCCCCAGGGACTTGTAGAGATCGAACTCGATACCGATGTTGGTGGCACTGTCGGCATTGCGAATCTGCAGCAGATTGCCGGAGGCAGGCACGCTGACCAGCTCGATGGGGTTGGTGAACTGCTTGCTGAACAGCGCTACGGAAAAGCTTTCCAGCGCGTTGAAGTAGTACTCCCAACGCACGTCGATATTATCGATCTCAGCCTGCTCTAAGTCGGGATTGCCCTCAACGCGCACGTCGAGCTGCGGATCGAAATAGTTGGCGCGCGTTTGTTCGCGAATATCCGGCCGCGACAGCGTCGTACTGTAGGCAAGACGGAGCTGAGCTTTGTCGGAGTAAGCCCAGGTCAGCGAGCCCGCTGGCAGCGTATCGCTGTTGTCCAATACGCCGACCTCGGGGGTCGCGGTGGGATCAAACTGCCGCACGGTGGTGACTGTTTGCAGGATGTCTTCCTGACGCACGCCGAGATTCACGCTGAATTTGCGCCACTGGGCATCAACCGCTAGATAGCGCGCATCAAGTGCTTGATTGGCGGTGTAGGCATCGGTGGCCTGTGAACCTTCTTGCAGTTGAAGCCCGTTGGCGCCGATATTTCCAGGCGCAAGCAGGGACTCGAAATCGTCGAAAAACCCGGGCGGCCGCCTGCCGGTAAAACGAAAACGGCGGATGCTCGATACGCGATCTTTCTCAAATTTTGCAGCACCGATTTGCGGCGTGATCGCCCAATCCTGGCCAAAGGTTAGCGGCAGCTTGAGATCAAGGCGGTAGTCGCTAGCTTCGTCGGCAAGGCTCTCAAAGCGCTGCTGGTTGAAGCTCTCGAAAAAGAAGTCCTGAAGCACATCGTCAAACGTAAAACGATACTCGCGGGTGTTCGGCGATTCGCGGCCGGCGTCGGCTCGCGTTGCCTGCCAGCTCGCGTGCAGGCCAGACAGATGCGGAAAGCTGTGCTCCCCCGCAAGTTGCAGCGTATCCAGCGCGTTCTCGACAAACTCCAAGGTGGTGACGCGGTCGATGTTGCCGGAGCTGAGCAAGCCCTCATCCACCTCCGCCTGGTCGGTGGTTTGGCGAAGGCGCGTCGCAGTGAAGTCAATGGTGTGCAGTTCACCGAGCTTCAAGCCGAACGCCAAGAACACGCTGCTGTCGACGCTGCGCTCGGTTTGCCGACGGGTGAACTCTTCGGCCGGAATGAGGCGATCACCGAACAGACTATAGGTAGCGCGATCTTCGGTCCGGTCATCCCACTCTTGCGCGTAGCGGATGGCGGCGATGTAGCCAAGCTCAACATCGCCGTCACCGAAGACAAAGTTGTCGCCCATGCCCAGTCCTAAACTGGAGTTGGGCGGCAGCTCGTCTTCGCGGGTGTTGTAGCCCTGTGCGGCAAGCTGCTGACCGGCAGCCTGAAGCTCGGTCGGATTGGTCGGCAAGCGATCATTAGCAAACAGCAGCGGTGCCTCGCGGGTGCCGTCATCCGAACCGGTCCAATCGCGATTGCCGCCGTCGTAGCGCAGGCCCTCTTTGCCAGTGGTGCCGTCGGCGTAACCGATGTTCAGCGCGGCACGGATAAAGAAACTCTCCGGCACGCCGCGGGTGCGCAGCTGGATGGTGCCGCCGCCGAACTCGGCCGGCATATCGGCCGAATAGGTCTTCTGCACCACGATGCCGCTCAGTACTTCGGTCGGAAACAGATCTAGCGGAACGACGCGGCGTGTTGGGTCAGGACTTGGCACCTGCGCGCCATTCAGCAAGGTGCTGGAATAGCGCTCACCCAAACCACGCACGTAAATGAACTTGCCGTCTACCAGCGTCAATCCTGTGACGCGCTTTAGCGCGCCAGCAGCATCGGAATCACCGGCGCGCGAAATCTGCTCGGCACCCAAAATATCTGTCACCGCTGACGAGGTGCGGCGCTCTTCCACAAACGCTGCCAACGATCCTTCCACGAAAGGCTCGAGCACGACAAACTCGGGCAGCTCGGTGCCGGCGGGCGTCAGCTCAATTGGCCGCGTGGTGGTTTCACCGGCCTTGATCGCGATGTCGTACAGCGTGATGGTGCTGAAGCTGCCGGCGATTACCGATACCGAGTAGCTGCCCTCGCTGACCGGCACCGTGAAGTTGCCATCGGCGTCGGTGCTGACATCGAGCGGCGTGCCGCTGATGAAGACGCGCGCGTTGGCGACCGGCTTGCCATCTTCGCTGTTGATGATGCGGCCAGTGAACGTGCCCGGCGGGCCGGCGGCGGCTTCTGCCGCGCTGCTGGCAATCGCGTTGCCGTCCTGGTGCGAGCTTTCGATCAGCAGGCTCGGTGCGGCATCCGGGTAGATGGTGGCGATGAGCTCGGCGTTTTCTTTTTCTTTGAGATCGAGATCGAGCGCGACGACGGATTCATCAGCGCGCCTTACTTCGATCCGATGCGCGCCGGCCGGCAGCTGCATCAGCAGCGCGCCATCGGCGCTGGTGCGGCCCTGCGAGACGCCATCGACCAGAACCTCGGCGTTGGCCAGCGGCGTGCGCTGATCGAATACGTAAATCGACAGCGTTGCCGGCTCGGCGGCGAAGGCAAGGCGGGTCGCCAAGGTGAGCGCGGCGAGCGCCAGCAGCGGGCGGCGTTTGCGCGAGTGATTCTTACGTGAGACGTTCATTAGCCCGCATGCTTCATGAATTCGCGCGATGATCGCGCAGGATATTGTTCGCGCAGGGGACTTTCCGAAGGAGCGGCGTATCGGGCCGTACGACCGACTGAGGCAGTCCCTTGCGCGGACAAGAGACAAGCGAGGGCGTGTGAGATTCATGAAATGGGCGGGTTAGATGCACGACCAGCGGTCCGTCGCGCACTCCGCCATCAGCCGGCGCAGCTCGGTCGCTTTGCGAAACAATTCGGGGCGCTTCAGTGCGGTGAGGTGGCCTTCGGCGCGGGCGTAGTCGCCACCTTGAAAATGCGCATACGCCAAGGCATAGCGCAGGTCTTCATCGCCCAACAGACCGACGCGATACAGCGCGGCCTCCATGCCGGCGACTTCGTCGTAGCGCCGCAGTTCGACCAGCAGGCCGACGCGCTGCTTAAGCTTTTTCGCGCCATCGGGAACCCGCGCGTTGAGGATGAGCGCGCGCTGCGGATGGCCGGCGCGGCGGAACAGCTCCGCACTTTCGCCAAGCAGGGTTGGATCGCGTTCGGCCTGCTGCACCAGAATTTCGGCAGCGGCCAATGGATCACCACGCTCGAGCCACGTCTGCGCCAGCGCTTTGACGATGTTGCCGTCGGCAGGATGCGCGAGCCGTGCGGCTTCGAGAAAGCGCAGCGCTTCGTCGAAACTGCGACCGCGGCGCAGCGCGGTGCCGATGGCGACAAAGTCTTCCGGCTTGCCTTCGACCCGCGCCAGGTAGCTGCGGCCGTGCGCTGAGGCTTCCTGGTAAAGCCCGGCCTCGATCAGATAGAACACCTGTCGACGCTGAAAGCTGGTGTTCTCAGGAAAGCGCCCCGAGGCTTCGCCCAGGGTGTCCAGTGCGGCCTGCCGACGACCGAGCATCCACTGCGCATGCGCGCGCATCAGCCACGCGCCCGACAGGCCGTTGACCGCTTCGCCGGCCGCATCAATCGCGTCGATGGCGTCTTCATAGCGCTCAAGACCAAACCAGGCCTGCGCGCGATACAAATGAATCAGCGGATCGTCCTGTCCGGCTTTGATGGCTTCAGCGAACGCGTTGGCGGCGTTTTCCAGCTGCTGCTGTTCCAGCGCCACCATGCCAACCACGGTGTGGTACTTGATCGCGTCGAGCCCTTCGGCCTTGGGATCGACATTCTTCAGCGCTTCAGCGGCACGCTCGTATTCGCCGTCGCGCACCATCAGCGCGGCGAGCTCGACGTAGTCAACCTCGGGCTCGGGCTTGGCGGCGAACAGCGGCGAGGCCAGCACCAGCAGCAGAACCGCCAGAAGGGTTCGCAGCAGGCCGCTCATGACAGATCAAACCGGACGCGCTGCTTGGCCCAGACGCGGACGTTTTCGCCGCGGTAGCTGGCCGGCTCGAACTTCCACGTCTGCACGCCGCCCACCGCCACGTCGTCAAACACGCCGGCGGGTTCGGATTCCAGAATCTTGACCTTCTCCACTTGGCCGGTGGGTCCAATCAACACGCTCAGCAAGACATAGCCGGTCACGCCGGTGGCTTTGGCGCGCGCGGGGTAGCGCATCGGCGTTTGCACGATCGGGCGCGGCTGCACGTCCACCGTGTCGTCGGTCATCACCACGTCCTTGCCGTCGCCAAGCAGACCGGTGCCCAGATCGAGCTCGCTGGCATCGAAGCCGGGCAGGCCAAAGTTCAGGCCGGCGAGGCCCGAATCGAGGCCCAGCAGCGGCGTCGGCGCGCTGCGCGCCGGCTTGCGTTTGGGCGGCTCGGGCTTGCGCACCGCTTCCTGCTGCGGCGGCTTCTCCTTCTTCACCACCTCGATGCTGCTGAATGCCTCACCGTCGCCTTCATCGGGGCGCACCAGCTGGGTGTTCATGAAGACGATCAGCGACAGCACCATGGCCAGCCCGCCAACTGCGCTCAGCGCACCGACCAGGCGGGGATCGCGCAGCGGATTCATTGCTCAGCCTTCGCCCGCTTCGGCAACAGTGGCCACACCAACGTCCTCAGCCCCGGCCAGGCGCGCCGCGTCGACCACGTCGATCAGCTTCTGCGCCGGCACCTGCGCGTCGGTCACCACCAGCACTGATTTCTGCGTCATGCCCTTCAGCAGGTCGCGCACGCGGCTTTGGATCACCCAGGTGCGGATCGGCTCGCCCTCAAGATAGGTCTCGCCCTGCTTGTCGATGTACAGGCGCACGGCCTTGGTTGAGGCGACTACCTGGGTCTGCGCGCCGGGACGATTGATGTCGATCTTCATGTCCTTGACGAAGGTGGTCGAGACCATGAAAAAGATCAGCAGGATGAAGGTCATGTCGATCATCGGCGTGAGATCGACGCTCTCGTTGGCGTTGTCGCGGATACGACGGCGCAGCATGACTTGCTCCCTATTCCTGAGCGTCCGCGCCGGGCGCGGTCAGCAGATCTTTGAGTTGCGCGAGGTCGCGTTCGATTTGGTGCTGACGGCGATCAAGCACCGATTTGATGATCACGCCCGGCACCGCAACAACGAGGCCCATCTGGGTGGTGAACAAGGCCGTCGCAATGCCGCCAGCGATGCCGCCGGTTTGCGAGAACAGGCTCATGTCGCCGAGCGAATCGAAGGTCTCGATCATGCCGGCGACCGTGCCGAGCAGGCCCAGCAGCGGCGCGATCGCCACCATGGTGCCGACCACTTTGGCGTAGCGCCGCACGCTACTGTCGAAGTCGCCGTAGGCGTCATCCAGCAGGCGGCGCAAGTTGATCGGCTTGCTGTCGCGGATGTTGAGGCCCATCACGATAGCCTCATCGATGATGCCTCCGGGCGGCTTGGCTCGGCCCTTTTCGTACTTGCGCAGCAGCACGCGGATGTTTTTCTGGCTGCCGCGACGGAGCAGAATCCAACGCGCGCCGATGGCATACCACAGCACCAGGGTGACCATCACCAAGGGCAGCATGACAAAGCCGCCGGCGTCGATGTAGCCGCCGAAGGTTTCGAGGATGCCGCTGCTGGCGGGAGCGAGGACCATGGCGTGCGCGTCGGGGGACGGGAATCAGACCGTCGCGCGCGGCGCGACGTTGCCCTGGAACAGGTTGATGGCGCGCAGCGCGGCCTTCTCCATGTCGTCCTTGATCCGCTCGGCCCAGCCATTCAGCAGGTTGCCGAACAGCAGGCAGGGGATTGCCACAATCAGGCCCAACTCGGTGGTTACCAGTGCGGTGGAGATACCGCCGGAAAGCAGCTTTGGATCGGAGGTGCCGAACTCGGTGATCACGTCAAACGTCTGAATCATGCCGGTGACGGTGCCAAGCAAGCCGAGCAGAGGGGCGACTGCGGCGACCATGATGATGACGCTGCCAAAGCGGGAAAGATGAGTGGACTCGTGCAGGATGGATTCCGAGACGATGTCTTCCAGATGCTCGCGCTCGCTGCGGTCGAGCTGGTTGTCGCCCAGCGCCTGCTGAATGCCGCGCAGCGCCGCAGTCACTACGCGCGCCGCCGAGCCCTTGAAGCGTTTGGCAGCGGTGATGGCGTCGTCAATCCGATTGCCCTGCATGGCCGGAGCGATGGCATCGAGGACGTGGTGGATGCTGGCACCGGCGCTCTGCAGGAACACCGCACGCAGCAGCACCAGCCCCATCGCCAATGCGCCGAGCACAAGAATGATGTAGCCGATCACGCCGCCCTTCTTGGCCTCGCTCCACGCGGTTTTGACCTCTGGCTCGGGGACTGCGGTGTTGGGGTTTTCATACAGGAAGGCTTTCAGCACCGGCGGCGCCTTGCCGCCGTCCAACGCCTGCGCGCTGTCGGCGCTGTCGGACGGCCACAGGCGGAAGAGACCGCCGCCGACCGGCGCCAGCGCACCACTGCCTTGTGGGCTGATGCCGAACGCGGCGATGTTGCCGTAGCGAATCAGCGTGCCGCTGACTTCGGTGCCATCGGCCAGGAAAAAGCTGCCGGCATCGCGCTTGACCTGCGCAAAGCGGTCGAGCACCTCGACGGCGGATGCAAACAAGGTCTGGACCTTGCTGGCGTCTTCTGCGGCGGCAAACTCATCGCCGCTCAGACGCGTCTCGCCGAACGAATCCAGCGTTGAGCGCGCTTGCTCGAAAGTGGCGGTGAGCAGATCACTATTGTCGGCATTGGCCAACGCCAGCTGCTCGGCTTTCTGCAGCGCCGAACTGGCGTCTTCGGCCTGGGTCTGCGCAGAGAGTGCGCGACCTTCCAGCGCCGACACCTCGCCTTCCAACTTGCCGCGGTCAGCATTGAGGCGTCCTTCGACCTCGCTGATGCGCGCCGTTAGTTCGCGCTTTTGCGCCTCCAGAAACGCGAACTCCTTGCGATAGGCGTCATCAAGCGAGACCTGCGGTGCTGGCGGCGCAGCCGGTGCCGACGCTGCCGCTGCTGGCGTCGGCGCGGGCGTTTTGTCGGCCGCCGGCGTCTGCGCATTTGCCAACAGTGGCGCGATCAGCAGCATGCATGTTGCAAGCGTTGTGAGGGCGTTCATCGGCTGCTCCCCGCCGCCAGCGGCAGTTCGAAATAGCCGGTGCGGATCTGCTTGCCGAGGGCGTCGAACAAAGCACGGATGCGCTGGCTATCGGCCTTGTCGGTCACTTCGACAAAGGCCCAATTGGCGCCGCTGCGCTGCGCCTGACCCAAGCGTCCGTCCTGGGCTCGGAAGTACAGGGCCATGCTGCCGAGCTTGGCGACATCGGCCAGCACGCGCTCGGAGCCAAGCTGGATAGTCTGCGAGTGCAGGCTGTTTTCGCGGGTCAGGCGAAACTCATCCTCAAAAAAAGCCCACAGGCGATTGACCCCGCGCGACGCGCTGAGCGAGCCGTTCTGCAGCTGGGTGCGGAAGCCTTCGAGTTCACCCAGGCGCTCTTCGACCTTGAACGGAAGGCCGCCACGCACGTACGCCGACAAGCGCTCGATGGCTTCGAGCAGCAGTGGCGTCAGCGTGTCGCCGCTGGCACCGGCCTCGATCGCGCGCACCTCTGCTTCACCGAGCTTGGTTTGCGCTTCACGTGCCAACAGTTGCTGCCGATCAGCGCTGGCAGAGAGTTCGGCGCGCTGCGCATTCAATCCCGCCAGCACGCTGCGCTGCTCTTCGCGCAGCAGGGTGAGCTCGCTGTTGAGCTGCTCGACCTCGCCTCGCAGGGCGATCAGTCGCTCGGTCAGGGGATCCGCAGCCGGCTGCGCGTGGGCGAGGCCGGCAAGCAGCGCCAGACACACGCCAAGTGCGGCCGTGCGCGACAGGCACGACGGAGAACTGGACATCGATACGCTCCGGGATACAGCGGCCGCCAACGCTGGCGGCCGGGAAAAGGGCCGCTAGAGCGTATGACTGTGGGATTGCGGATTTATGACAGCAGCGGCGGTTTCGGCGCACTACCCCGTGAGTGGGACCCGCCAAACCAGCGCACTCGCGGCGGCCACTGGCCCGCCCACGCTAAACTAGGTGGCTAATCGATCTGGATGCCAATGTGAAAGACCACCTCCGCGAATTGGTGCTGCAGGCGCTGCTCGATCTGCGCCGCGCCGGCCGGCTCGACTTTGAAGGCGAGCCGGACTTCGCGATCGAGCGGACCCGCTCGCGCGAGCACGGCGACTACGCCAGCAACATCGCCCTGCTGCTGGCCAAGCCAACCGGGCGCCCGCCGCGCGAGCTGGCCGAGGCGATCATCGCCAGCCTGCCGCGCTCGCAGCACATCGCCAAGGTCGAGCTGGCCGGGCCGGGCTTCATCAACTTCCGGCTCAACCGGGCGTGTCGACTGGGTACGCTGCGGCGGGTCGTAGAGCAGGGCGACCGCTACGGCTGGCAGCCGGAGGAGTCGCTGGAGTCGGTGACGGTGGAGTTCGTGTCGGCAAATCCGAACGGCCCGCTGCACGTTGGCCATGGCCGCGGCGCGGCGTTTGGAGCCTCGGTCGCCGCGCTGCTGGAGGCCGGCGGACACAAGGTGCAGCGCGAGTACTACGTCAATGACGCGGGCCGGCAGATGGATATCCTCGCGGTGTCGGTATGGCTGCGCTATCAGGAGCTGGGCGGCGTGGCGGTGCGCTTCCCTGACAACGGCTACAAGGGCGAGTATGTGGTCGAGATCGCCCGCGCATTGCGCGCCAAGGTCGGCGACCGCATGCGCCACAACGCGTACGAAATCCGCGACGGCCTGCCGGCCGATCTGGGCGAGGGTGGCGACAAGGAGCTGCACGTCGACGCACTGATTGCCCGCGCCAAGCAGCTGCTGGGAGATGCCGACTACCGGGTGGTGTTCGACGCTGGCCTGAACTGGTGCCTGGCCGATATCCGCGACGATCTGGCCGACTTTGGCGTGCATCACGACACGTTTTTCTCCGAGCGTTCGCTGATGACCGGCGGCTACGTGCAGCGCGCCATCGAACGCCTGCGTGCCGCCGACCACCTGTTCGAGGAGGACGGCGCAACCTGGTTCCGCGCCACCACGTTTGGTGACGACAAGGACCGCGTGGTGGTGCGCGAGAACGGCGCGACCACTTACTTCGCCTCCGACCTCGGCTATCTGCTGTCCAAGTTCGAGCGTGGTTTTGAGCGCGCAATCTACATTTTTGGCGCCGACCATCACGGCTACATCGCCCGGCTGAAGGCGGCGGCGCAGGGACTGGGGCTTGATCCGGACAGGATCGAGATCGCCCTGGTGCAGTTCGCCATTTTGTTCCGCGGCGGCGAGCGGGTGCAGATGTCGACCCGCGCCGGCAGCTTCGTAACCCTGCGCGAGCTGCGCGAAGAGGTTGGCGCGGATGCGGCGCGCTACTTCTACGTGATGCGCAGCAACGACCAGCATCTGGACTTCGATCTGGATCTGGCCAAGAAGCACAGCAACGACAATCCGGTCTACTACGTGCAGTACGCCCACGCGCGGATCTCCGCGCTGCTGCGCCAGCTGGCCGAAAAGCACTGGACCTACAACCGCACCGCCGCCGACGCCGCGCGCGAGCGCCTGACCGAAGACGCTGAACTGCTCCTGTTGAACGAGCTGATGCGCTTTCCCGATGTGGTCGAGACAGCCTCGCTGGCGCGCGGACCGCAGATCATCGCCAACTACCTGAGGGAACTGGCAGCCGCATTCCACAGCTACTACAACGGCACCGCCATCCTGGTCGCCGAGGAGGAGCTGCGCAACGCGCGCATGGGTCTGTGCATGGCGACCCGCCAGGTGCTGTCCAACGGCCTGCGGCTGCTCGGCGTCAACGCGCCGGAGCGCATGTGATGGCGGCCCGTCGCAGTCGCACCCAAGCCCGCCGCAGTTCGCCGCGCGGCATTCCCGGCTGGCTGATTGCGCTGGGCGTCGGTCTGGCGCTCGGCATCGGTCTTTCGATCGTCTTCCTGCTCCGCCAAGGGTTTGATCCGGCGCAGCTGCTGCCGACACCCAACCCCACCGCCCAGGCGCCAGTTGAGTCCGAGCCGCCGGTGGCGCAGGCCAAGGAGCCGACTGCCGCCCGCAAACCCAAGTACGATTTCTACACGCTGCTGGCAGAGAAGGAAGTGGTGATTCCCGATACCGAGCTGCTCGCCAGTCGCACCCTGCCGACACCGGCGCCCGCTGCGCCCGGCGAGCGCCTGCTGCTGCAGGTTGGCGCATTCCGCGAAACCCGCGATGCCGAAGCGGTGAAAGCCAAGCTGGCACTCAGCGGCCAGGTCGCACGTATCGAGAGCGTCAGCACCGACAGCGGCACCTGGCATCGCGTCAGGCTGGGCCCGTTCGACACCCTGCAATCGCTGGAGTCGGCGCGACAGACGCTGACCGCCAACGGTGAGCAGGTGATCGCGATTCGCGAGCCGGGCGGCTGATGGCCGCAGGAGTCCATTGAGTCCGCATGTTTCATGAGCGTCGTGTGCGGTCAGTAGAACAGCGAAAGGATGGGCGACTCATGAAAAAGTCCCGTCGCGGCCGCCATGGCTCACCGGAAGGCGACCGCCGTCGGCATCCTCGCTGGGCGGTAGCGCGGGCAACGGAAGCCGCGTGGGCCCAGCCCTTCCGCCGGCGCCATTCGACAGCTTTTGGCGACTCGACTGCCGCCGAGGCCGGCGAAACGCCGCGGAGGCGTCGCAAAAACAGCCTCGCTCAGCGCTTCGCTGAATGCCGAGAAGGGAGATGCGGGTCACAAATACGCTAGTCCCACATGAGATCAGAGCTTTTTTGAGCGTGCGCTCTAGTTTCGCTTGGCAGGTTAGGGGTGTCTCAACCAAGGACCGCCGCCATGCGCTCACCCCTCGCTCTCCTCCTTCTTGCCCCCCTGCTGCCGGTTGGCGTGGCCCAAGCCGAGGATTTCACGATCGGCAATCGCGACGTGCCGGCACTGATTCGCGCGCTGCAGCAGTCTGCCGAGACCCCCGGACCGGACCGCATCACGCTCGCCCAAGGGGGCATCTACACGCTGGAACTCACAGATTCGGCGGGACTCGCACTGCCGCCGCTACGTGGTGATGTCCGGATCGACGGCAACGGCGCCGAAATTCGTCGCTACGCGGCGACCAGAATGTATCTGCTGGAGGTCGCGGCGGGAGCCACCGCCGTCATCAGCAATCTGACCCTCGCCGAAGGCAGCCTGGGTGCGCTGCGCAATCGCGGCACGCTGACGCTCGACCACGTGGCGATCACCGACTCGTTCAATGAGGACGCCGAAGCCATCGTCCTCAACTTCGGTACGCTGACGCTACGCGACAGCTTGATTGGCTACAACCAGATTCACGGCATCGACGATGCCAGCGGCCTGATCGAGAATCACGGCAAGCTCGACATGCAGCGCTCGCGCATCGTCGGCAACTCGGTCAGCCGCCAATCCCAAGACGTGACGGGCGCCGCAGCAGTCGTCAATCAAGGCGAACTGACCGCCAACGCCACCGAGTTCAGCGCCAACGACATCAGCGATCCGTTTGGCGGGCTGACGTTCTCGGCGGTGCTGAATCTGGGCAGCGGTACGGCGCACGGTCTGTTGCCGCAGACCCTGATCGCCGACGTGATCGATCCCCGCTGACGCCCGTCGGTGCTGCTGCAGTCAGCGCAGCCGCAGCATCGGGGTGTGAAAGTGATGCCGCACTCTGATCGTCGTGCTGACCGCAATCGGCCGGCGAATTTGCAAGTAGCCATTGGCGCCCCGCTCGATCAGGTCGAGGCCGCTGGGTGTCGCCACGGCCCGGTCGGTCAACCGGATCATCCCCCGTGGCTCGATTCAGGCGATCAGTGACATCAAAGCTGCGCGTCTGCACACGGCCGTTGCCGAAAGTCAGTGACGACAGCGGCCCGAACGGCAGGTAACTGGCAGTGCTGACCTGTGTCACTTCAGCGGCGGCGGTGGTGGGCTTGCCCATGACGCTGATCGTACGGCCTTGGCTGTCGCGCAGATAGCGAATCGTGGCACCGCTGGGATAGGTGAGCGTGTCAATGCGACCGGCGGCGGTGTAAGTGATTCGCACTTGATGCGTGGGGCCGCCGCTGGCGACCTGCTTGCGACGAACTAGCTTCACGCATCGGACATCAATGTCCACGCGTTTGAGTTTCAGGCTATGGGTGTCCACGTCTGCGGAAGCCTCGTCGCGCCGCCCGCAGTTTCGGCATTGACGTGGGAGAGCGGCCAACTCGTCCGGCAGATCGGAAGGCCCCCGTTCGATTCCTCGACCGGACTGGTGCCGGCATTGCCACCCATCTGGGTGCCCGGCGTCGC
>JBBRBN010000052.1:0-28071 GCA_038205755.1 Lysobacterales bacterium
TGGGGCGTGATCCAGACCGGCGGCGTGCTGATGGCACTGCGCAACTTCGGTCTGATCCCGACCAACTTCATCACCCTGTACGCGATGCAGATCGGGTCGGCGCTGGAGATGCTGCTGCTGTCGTTTGCGCTGGCGGCACGCTTCAACCAGCTGAAGCGCGAGAAGGAGCAGGCACAGGCCGAGGCGCTGGCCGCACAAACGCGCGTTGTCCTCACGCTGCAGCAGCACGAGCGCGAGCTTGAGCTGCGGGTGGCGGAGCGCACCGCAGCCCTGGCGGCGGCCAACGTCCAGCTGCGCGAGCTCAGTCTGCGTGATCCGCTGACGGCGCTGGCCAACCGCGCAGCCCTGTCCGCGCATCTGGATCGCGCGCTGCAGCGGGCGCGCCGCAGCGGCCAGCCGCTGGCGCTGCTGATGATTGATCTCGATGGCTTCAAGGCGGTCAACGACCGGCTCGGCCACGAGGCCGGCGACCGCGTGCTGATGGAAGTTGCCGACCGCTTGAATCACTGCGCCCGCGGCGGCGATCTGGTGGCCCGCCTTGGCGGCGACGAGTTCGTGCTGGTGGCCGAGCAGATCGCCGGCGAGGCAGCGGCGCTGCAGCTGGCCGAACGATTGCTGGACGAGCTGCAGCAGACGATGGCGGTCGATCTGCACCGAGTCACGGTGGGCGCCAGCATCGGCATCGTGCTCGGCGGCGTGGATCCGGTCGAAGCCAGCGAGCTGCTGAAGCGCGCCGACCACGCCATGTACGCAGCCAAAGCAGCCGGCCGCGGCGCCATCAGACTGGCCGAGCGCAGCAGCGCCGAAGCGGCGTCGCCGGCGGCGGCGATCAGCCATTCCGACTCGGCCGCGAGCCGCTGAGCGCGACGCGCCTTCGCGTCCCGGGGCCCCGCCATGACGCCAGCCAAAAGCACCGCTCTGGAGGCGCAGATCGACCAGCTGCTGGACGACGTTCGCAGTCGTCTGCGGGCAATCATCCGGCAGCGTTGCCCGCCGCAGCCTGTCGATCTGTGTCACGCTCGGCGCGCTGTTTCCGCCCGCCCTCGGTCCATCGCCAGAACCATGCCCCTGAGTCGCACCCCGGAGCGTATTGTTCCGCAGCACCGACGTCGGCCTCCGCACCGGATCATCCAGGCGCTGTGCGCGGGCCTCGTTTTCCAGCTTGCGGCGACGCTGGCACTGGCAGCGCCTGACCTCGCCGAACTGCAGGCGCTGCGCGAATCCGACCCGACCGCCCTGCTGGCGCGGCTTGAGCGCGAACTGGGCGCCATCCCAGCGGGCGCCGACCCGGTCTACGTGGCGCACCAGTTCCGACTGCGCGGCGAGCTGCTGCGAGAACGCGGCGAGTACTCGCGCGCACTCAAAGACGCCAACGAATTCCAACAGCGCGCCGACGCGCTCGAGGAGCCGCTGCTGCGCAGCTCGGCGCTGATGCTGCATGGCACGATCGACGCCGAGCAGAGCAACATCGCCGAAGCGCTGGATCGCTTCCACGAGGCCCGCCGGCTGCTTGAGGCCAACAACGAGACGCGTGAGCTATCGCGGGTCAACAACGCCATTGGTGTGGCGCACAACTTCACCCTCGACTTCGTGCGCGCCCGGCAGTACTACGAAGCCTCTCTGGGACTGGCGCGGGAGGCCGGTGACGCACAGCTGGAGGGCACTGCGCTGGGCAATCTGGCGCTGGCAGTCTCCGAGATCGAGGGGCCGCAAGCCGGACTGCCGCTGCATCAGGAGGCAATGGCGCTGGCCCAGCAGCGCGGCGACGCCCATGCCGTTGCGCTGCAGCAGGCCAACATCTGCCAGCGTCTGATACAGGCAGATCGCATCGACGAGGGGCGCCGCGCCTGCGACCAGGCGATTGACCGGCTGACCGCGCTGCAGCTGACGCGACCGCTGGCCGGCGTGCGCATGACGCTGGGCGATCTGAGCCGTAGCCAGGGCGAGCTGCGCGAAGCGATCAGCCACTATCAGGCGGCATTGGCGCAGGCGGAAGGCGTGGTGCCGATGGTTGAACTGACGCTGCGCAACAGCCTGTCGGAGGTCTACGACAAGCTGGGCGAGCCACTGGAGGCGCTGCGCCAGCTGCAGGCCCAGGTCAGCCTGGGCGAAGAGCTGCAGTCACGCGAACGGAAAACGCAGGTTGAAGAGCTGGAAGTCCGCTACAAGGTCGAGCAACGCGAGCGCCAGCTGCAATTGATGACGCTGGACGCCGACCTGCAGGAGGCCCGGCTGCAGCAGCGCACGCTGATGCTGGTGGCGACGGCGGTGGCGCTGGCGCTGGCCAGCCTGGGTGCCTTGTTTGCGTGGCGCGGCTACCGGATCGAGGTGCGGCTGGAGCGCAAGCTGGCGGCGCGCAACCAGGCGCTGGAGCAGGCCCTGTCGGAAATCAGTCTGCTGGCCCGGACCGACTCGCTGACTGGCCTGTGGAACCGCCGCGCGTTCGAGGATCTCGCGGCCCGCGAAATCGCCCGCGCCAAGCGCACCCAACAGCCGCTGTCCATCGCAATGGCCGACATCGACAGTTTCAAGTCCCTCAATGACCGGCTCGGTCACGAGGTTGGCGACCGGGTGATCAAGGCCGTGGCCGAGCAGCTGCGCAGCACGCTGCGCAAGGTCGATCTGGTCTGCCGCTGGGGCGGCGAGGAGTTCCTCTGCCTGCTGCCCGACAGCGACGTTGGCGCCGCCAGCCAGGCGATGCAGCGGATCCGCAATCAGCTCGCCCTGCGCCCGCTGCAGATTGGCAGTGAGTCCATCTCGATCACCATGACCTTCGGTATCGCCGCCTTGTCCGACGACCTCGCCGCCGCCGTCCTGGACGCCGACACTGCGATGTACGAGGGCAAGCGCGGGGGACGCGACATTATTGTGGTCGCCAACAGGCAACCGCCGGTCTGACGCATCAACGCGGACTCCGCCTTGCGCCGCGCCGGTGGACGCCGCGCGCTGATCCGGTGGAGGCGCCCGGCGCCACGTTCGTCCACGACCTGCATCGACTGCGGCTGCGGCACCCACCTGCAGACGTCCCTGCCGGCGCCCGTGTCGGACGCCGCTGCATGCCTGCCGCCGGGTGCTACACCCCCAGCGGGTTGGCCTTCTCCGGATCGATTTTGTACTCCTTGATCGCCCGCGCCACGTCTTTCGCATTCATCTGACCTTCCGCCGCGAGGGTCGCGATGGCGGCGTGGGCGATGTAATAGCGGTCGACCTCGAAGAAGCGCCGCAGGTTGGCGCGGGTATCGGAGCGACCGAAGCCATCGGTACCGAGCACGCTGTAGCGGGCCGGCACGAAGGCGCGGATCTGATCGGCGTACTGCCGCACGTAGTCGGTGGCGGCGATGACCGGACCCGCGCGCCCTCCCAGGCACTCCTCGACGTACGACTTGCGCTTCGTCTTGGCCTCCGGATGCAGGCGGTTCCAGCGCTCGATGTCGAAACCGTCGCGCCGCAGCTCGGTGAAGCTGGGGCAGGACCAGATGTCGGCGCTGACCCCAAAGTCCTTCTGCAGCAGTTCTGCCGCCGCAATGCACTCTCGCAGAATGGTGCCTGACCCCAGCAGCTGGACGCACAGCGGATTGCTCTTGCCCTTGGCTTTGGCCTTGGCGTTGCTCGAGTCCCGAGTCCCGAGTCCTGAGTCTCGCAACAAGTACATCCCCTTGATGATTCCCGGCTCCGCACCTGCCGGCATTTCCGGGTGCGGGTAGTTCTCGTTCATCAGCGTCAGGTAGTAGTACTCGTCGACCTGCTCGGTGAGCATCTTGCGCATGCCGTGCTGCAGGATCACCGCGACCTCGAAGCCAAATGTCGGGTCATACGGCTTGCAGTTGGGGATGCTGCCGGCGAGCAGGTGCGAGTGGCCGTCCTCGTGCTGCAGGCCCTCGCCGTTGAGCGTCGTGCGGCCGGCGGTGGCGCCGAGCAGGAAGCCGCGCGCGCGCATGTCGGCGGCCTGCCAGGCGGAGTCGCCGATACGCTGGAAGCCGAACATTGAGTAGTAGATGTAGAACGGCAGCATCGGCAGATTGTTGGTGCTGTAGCTGGTCGCCGCCGCCATCCAGGAGGAGAACGCACCGGCTTCAGTGATGCCCTCCTCGAGCACCTGTCCGGCAGAGTCCTCGCGGTAGTACATCAGCTGGTCGGCGTCGACCGGTTTGTACTTCTGGCCGTGTGGGGCGTAGATGCCGATCTGCCGGAACAGGCCCTCCATGCCGAAGGTGCGCGCTTCGTCGGCGACAATCGGTACCACGCGCGGCCCAACCTGCTTGTCGCGCAGGATGATGTTGAGCGCCTGCACGAAGGCCATGGTGGTGGAGATCTCGCGCTCTCCGCTGGCCTTCAGCAGGCGCTCGAAGACAGCCAGCTCGGGTGTCGGCAGCGATTCGTCAGCCTTCTGCCGGCGCTGCGGCAGAGCGCCACCAAGTGCTTCGCGGCGGCCCTTGAGGTATATGACTTCCGGCGAGTCGTCGCCGGGGTGATAGAACGGCACTTCCGGCAGCTGTTCATCGCTGATCGGGATGTTGAAGCGGTCACGGAAATCCTTGACCGCGGCGTCGTCGAGCTTCTTGGTCTGATGGCTCGGATTGAGCGACTCGCCGGCCTTGCCCATGCCGTAGCCCTTGACCGTCTTGGCCAGAATCACGGTCGGCTGGCCCTTGTGGTTCACCGCCTGGTGGTAGGCAGCGTAGACCTTGTGCGGATCGTGACCGCCACGGTTGAGGCGCCAGACGTCCTCATCCGACAGGTTGGCGACCATTGCAGCGGTCTCCGGGTACTTGCCGAAGAAATTGTCGCGGGTGTATTTGCCGCCGAAGGCCTTGCAGTTCTGGTATTCGCCGTCGACGGTTTCCATCATCAGTTTGCGCAGCACGCCGTCCCTGTCGCGCGCCAGAAGTGGATCCCAGTAGCTGCCCCAGACCACCTTCAGCACGTTCCACTCGGCGCCGCGGAACGCGCCTTCCAGCTCCTGGATGATCTTGCCGTTGCCACGCACCGGCCCGTCGAGGCGCTGCAGGTTGCAGTTGATGACAAAGATCAGGTTGTCCAGACCTTCGCGGCCTGCCAGCGAGATCGCCCCGAGGCTTTCCGGCTCATCGCACTCGCCATCGCCGAGGAAGCACCAGATCTTGCGGTCGGACTTCGCTATCAGCCCGCGACCTTCAAGGTATTTGCAAAAGCGCGCCTGATAGATCGCACTGATCGGTCCGAGGCCCATCGACACGGTCGGCGTCTGCCAGAAGTCCGGCATCAGCCACGGGTGCGGATAGGAGCTGATGCCGCGGCCATCGACCTCCATCCGGAAATGGTCGAGCTGGTCCGTGCTGAGCCGACCTTCGAGGAAGGCCCGCGCATACACACCGGGCGAACTGTGCCCCTGGATGTACAGCAGATCACCGGGATGGTCGGCGCTGGGGGCGCGCCAGACGTGGTTGAAGCCGACGTCATAGAGGGTTGCCGAACTGGCGAAGCTGGCGATATGGCCGCCGAGATCACCCGGCTTGCGATTGGCCCGCACCACCATCGCCATCGCGTTCCAGCGCACCAGGGTGCGGATGCGCCATTCGAGCCCGGCATCACCGTCCGGCTTGGCCTCCAGATGCGCCGGGATGGTGTTGATGTAGTCGGTGGTTGGCGAAAACGGCAGATGCGCGCCGGCGCGCCGGGTCACCTCCACCATCCGCTGCAGCAGCTGATGCGCGCGCTCCGGCCCGTCGTTCTGGATCACCGCGTTGAGCGCATCAATCCACTCCTGCGTCTCGGCCGGATCGATATCGCTGGCGGGCGTTGGCTGCGTCTGGTTCATGACCTCTCCCTGGGAAATCCGCGCTGTGGCGCCGCCTTCGGTCGGGCGGGCTCGGCACGCGCGAAACAGCTGGAAGTCTAGCGCAGGCGCGCGGCTGGACGCTGGCGTAGGGCGGTGCGGTGTTCGCTTCTGCGCCCGCAGCTGCATGGAGGCCCCTGCTCGGCCGCGCCTGTGGTCGGTGACGGCTGGCGCCTCACCCCCGCAAGCGCATCGCCACCGCGTGCTCCAGGCCACCCTCCGGATCGGCCCGGAACACGGCCAGCGCGCTGGCGTCCCAATCCTCGGCGATGCGACCGTCGAGCAGCAGCACGGCGCGGTCGAGCAGGCGCTCGGCCACTTCGAGGCCGTGGGTGGCGAGAAGAACGGCGGCGCCGGTCTCGGTGCGGGCGCGCAGTTCGGCCTTAAGCGCGTAGGCGGCCAACGGGTCGAGCCCGTTGAGGACTTCATCGAGAACGATCAGCCGCGGCTCGCCGATCAGGGCCTGCAGGATCGCCAGCTTCTGGCGGGTGCCCAGCGAATAGGTGTGCACCGGCTGATCGAGCCAGGCAGAGAAGCGCAGCTGGTCGGCCAGCCGCCAGCTCTGCTCGAGGCGATGGCGCTCGCCGCGCAGGTCGGCCAGCAGTTCAATGCACTGGCGGCCGGTGAGCAGCTGCGGCAGGCGCTCGGGCGCGATCGCAAAGCCCAGCGCCGCCCGCGCGGCCAGCGGGTCGCTCGACACGCTGCAGCCCGCTATGCGGAGGTCGCCGCGGGCACCTGGCTGGATGCCGGCGATGGCGCGGATCAGGGTGCTTTTGCCGGAGCCGTTGGGCCCGATCAGGCCGACCAGTTCGGCCGGCCGCAGCAGCAGATCGACACCCAGCAGCACCGGATGACCGGCGTAGTCGACGCAAAGGCCAGACACCTGCAGCGGCGCACTCATTGGCGCAGGCTCCCGCGGGTTAACCAGACGATCTGCATCACCCACAGCGGCAGCGCCAAGGGCGCCATCACCTGCACTATCGCGACCAGCAGCAGCGCATGCAGCGTGAGGCGCAGTGGGATTCGCTGCGGCGCGGCGCGGCCGCTGCTGACCACCGCCAGGTACAGCGTGCCAAACGCCAACGGCGCAATGACGGCCACGCCTGCCAGCAGCGGTGCAGCGGCCAGCCACCCCAGAATGCCCAGCCCCATCGCCGCAGCGACCAGCGTCAGCAGCGGCAGGCGCAGCGCCTGCGGCAGCCATCGACGCGGTGCAACCGGTTCGGCCTGCAGCCAGGCGTGCGCTGCGACGATCACATTGACCGCGCGAACCCAGCCATTGATCGACGCCGTCAGCGTCACCAGCGCCAGCGCCGGAAGCACCATCATTGCTGGCCCGCGCGGAACCAGCAGGATGACCAGCAGCAGCGGCGCCAGGTGACGCGGGGCGAGACTGGCACCGGCCTCGAGCCACTGCCATTGCCACAGGCTGCCGGTCGCGGTCGAAGTAAACGGGGTCGCGCGATGGCGACGCGCTGCGGCGACCGCTTGTTGCCGGTCGCCAAGCAGATTCCCCAGCGCGGCGGCAATCACGCTCCCCACCGTCATCAGCAGTGACGCCGGTGCCGAGGCGCCGGCCAATCGCAGCAGCACCCACATCAACACCAGCGCCAGCAGCAGCCGCAACACCAAGGCCCGGACGCGAAGCCGCTGCCGCACCGCGGTCGCCACCGGCTGGGCGGCCAACCAGTCATCGGCAACCTGTCGACGCTGCCGGCGGCGGGCCTGCAGCTGATCGGCCAGCACCGCCGCAAGCAGCACGACCGCCGCCGCCAGCGGCTGCTGTTCGCGCAGCCAGACCAGGCTGTGCGTAACGCCGGGCAAGACGCCGTGGATGATCGCCGCGAGCAGCCCCAACCCAGCCAGCGAGGCAAGCGCCAGGAAGGTCGCTTCACGCGGCCGCCGGCGCCACTCCGCCACGCGGTTGCGCCACAGCATGCGCGACTGGAGGGCGTAGGGATTGATGGCGTCGGCGCGCATGGCCGAGCCCAGACTGCGCCTGCGCTGCGAAGTTCCCGCAGCAACTTACAATGACGCCATGCTCAGCCTGCCGCCGCTCGCGCTCTACATCCACATTCCCTGGTGCGTGAAGAAGTGTCCGTACTGCGATTTCAATTCGCATGGCCTGAAGGGCGAGCTGCCGCAGGACGCCTATGTCGCTGCGCTTCTGCGCGACCTCGAACAGGATCTCCCGCTGGTCTGGGGTCGGCCGGTGAGTTCGATCTTCTTCGGCGGTGGCACGCCTTCGCTGTTCGACGCCGCGCATATCGGCGCCATCCTGGACGGCGCGGCCGCTCGCCTGAAGCTGCAGCCGGCGCTGGAAGTGACGCTGGAAACCAATCCCGGCACCGTCGAGCACGACCGCTTCGAGGCCTACCGCGCAGCCGGTGTCAATCGCATCAGCTTCGGCGTGCAGAGTTTCGACGACGGCTGCCTGCAGCGGCTTGGCCGGATCCACGACAGTGCACAGGCGACGACGGCGATCCGCATGGCGCAGGACGCCGGCATCGACAACATCAATATCGACCTGATGTACGCCTTGCCGCAGCAAAGCCAGAGCATGGCGCTGGACGACGTGGCTCGAGCCATTGCGCTGGCGCCCGCACACATCAGCCACTACCAGCTCACGCTTGAGCCCAACACCGTGTTTCATGCGCGACCGCCAGCGGGCATCCCCGAAGACGACAGCGCCTGGGACATGCAGGAAGCCTGTCAGGCGGCCTTGGCCGAAGGTGGATACGCGCAGTACGAGGTGTCCGCCTACGCCCGACCCAACCGTCGGTGCGCGCACAACATCAACTATTGGCGCTTCGGCGATTACCTCGGCATCGGTGCCGGCGCCCACGGCAAAATCACCTTGCCGGCCAACGACGGCATCCTGCGACGCTGGAAGCCCAAGCATCCGCAGGCGTTCATGGAAGCCGCGGGAACGCCGGCCGGCATCGGCGCCGATGACTGGATCGCGTTGGAGCAACGTCCGTTCGAGTTCATGCTGAATGCCCTGCGGCTCAACACCGGATTCTCGCTGCTCGATTTCGAAGCCCGCTGCGGACTGCCGCGCTCAGCTATCGCCGCGCCCCTCGCCAGCGCCCGGCAGCATGACTGGCTGCAGGAGGTCGACGCCGACCGCTGGCAGCCGACCGCCCTCGGCCAGCGCTTTCTCAACGACGTCATCGCACTTTTCATGGCCTGATGCCGTGATTACCCGAACTGCAGGCACGCACGATGCTCGATAGCCGCAAGACCCGCTGCCCCTGGTGCGGCGAACGCTTCGAAGCGCTGATCGATGCGTCAGAAGGCGCCACCGACTACGTCGAGGACTGCCCGGTGTGCTGCCGTCCAATCAGCATGCACGTGGAGGTCGATGGCGACGGCGAAGTGAGCGGCTTCGACAGCGATCGCGAATAGAGGCGCAGACGCTTTTCAGCTGCGGTACCTGCGCGCCGTCATATCAGTGCGAATGCGCGACCTGCCGCGCGTGCAGCTACCATGACGACGCGGAGCGCAACGGCCGCAACACGCTGCATCAAGAAGATTTCGTGCAACGTCTGCGATTCGATATCGCCAAGGAAGCAGGCGATACCGACGAGGCCGACCGGCTGTATCGGGAACACCTGGCAAAGCCCCCGCTCGACCCGCGCAAACTCTAGAACTATGCGCTGTCCCGCGAAAAGCACGGGCGGATGGAAGAGGTGCCTGCGCGGGTCCGGGAAGCCGAGACGGGTGAGGTCTTTCCGCGGTTGCAGCGCATCAAGGAACGACTGCTGGCTGCGCGTCCGGCCGCCGCGCGGGCAGATTGAGGGCGTCGCGGAGAACGGGATCAGCTTCACTCAGCCTGCAGACCTTGGAGCAAATCCTGTTCCCGATCACGCTGCAGGCCCGTAGCCTTGCTGATCCAGGCCAATTGGCCGCCGAGTAAGGGCAACTGATACCGTGCGCCGTCTCTACGCCGGATTCACCGCCAGCGCCGCCCCCGTGGCGGACAGCTTTCCCCATCGAGCCGCAGTTTTAGGAAAGATGAAGTCCCTCACGCTTGCACCGCGCTCCGGTCTGCACGCCCATCGTGCGCTGCCCGGCTTTGCTCGGCGCTTTTGCCTCGGCCTTTGGATGGCCGGGTCAATCGCCGTGTCGAGCACAGCGGTCGCGGTAGTGGTCATGAATCACGGCAAGCCTGCAGGGCCGGAAGCTGCCGATCTTGAACTCGAAGCAGTGCTGACCGGTCCGAGCGGTAGCGCACTGGGCGACAGTCAGACTACTGATCGACTCGGCGAGCGCGTGGCCGTCGCCGGCGATACGCTGCTGGTCGCGGCGCCGAACGACGATGTCGCCAACGCTCATCGCGGGGGCTCGGTCTATGTCTTTCGCCGCGACGGCGGCGGCTGGCGACAGGAGGCAAAGCTGGTTGCCCGCGACCCGCAGCGACTGGCGAACTTCGGCCGAGCGCTCGCTTGGGATGGCCAGCGGGCGGTAGTTGGTGCGCCGCAAGCTGACGGCGGCCGCGGCAAAATCTATGTCTTCGAACGCAGTGGCGAGAGTTGGACCGAGCAGGCCTCCATCCAGGCACCGACCCCTGCCGGGATGAGCGTTCGCGCCTTCGGTGAGGCGGTCGCGCTGTCGGCCGAGCGCGTCATGGTGGGCGCCAATCTGAGCACGAATGGGTCAAGTTCGTCGGGCAGCGCGCATAGCCTGGTTCTCAGCAATGGCAAGTGGCTGCTCGAAGCCACACTGGTCGCGCCCTCCAACAACAGCTATCTCCAGTTCGGCTCGTCGGTGGCGCTCGATGGCGAGCACGCAATCATCGGTTCGGCCAGCAGCGGGGCCGGCGCAGCGGAGGCCACGGCGCACGCCTTCCGCCGCGAAAGTGACGGCGGATGGACAGCCAATGGCACGCTGCAGCCCGCCACGGGCGTGCCGGTGCAAGGTCTGTATGCCGCGGCCATCGCCATGTCGTCGGATCTCGCCGTCGTTGGTGCGCCACGTGCGGGTGCAGCCTACGTGTTCGTGCGCGACGGATCGGCATGGCTTCCCGCTGCACGGCTGACGGGACAACCCGGTTTTGGCAATGCCCTTGCGCTGTCTGGCAACCGACTCCTCGTCGGGGCATTGCTGGACGATGCAGGCAATTTCGAAGCCAGCGCGGTGTTGTTCGAGCAAGCGGATGGCGGATGGGTCGAGCGACGATCCTGGAATGGGGGCGTCCAAGGATGGCTGGACGGGTTTGGCACCGCAGTGACGCTGGACATGGGCACTGCGGTGATCGGCTCCCCTGGCGGCAACTCGGACAATGGTGGCCCACGTGGCGAGGCCCAAGTCTTCGAGCACAGCAGCAGTGGCTGGTCGCTGGGCGAAGTGCTCCGGGTCAACCCCGGCCCGCAGGCGAATTTCGGCGCTGCGGTGGTGATCGCCGGCAGAACCGCGATGATCGGCAGCCCCGGCGACGAGGTCGACGGTCGACGCGCGCAGGGCAGCGTGCGCTGGATGGAGCGGGTCGGAATGCGCTGGCGCGAGCGCGGGCAGATCACCGCCGACGTAGCCTGGGATCTGCAGCTCTTTGGCATATCTGTGGCGCTAGCAGCCTGTCGGACTTAGGTCGGCCGGGCTGCAAATCCGTCTACGCGGCCCATATTTCCGCCAATTCTTGGCCCATAGCGCTGCTATGGGCCTGCGAATCGTCGAAAATCTGTCCTCACGCAGCCAGATTTTCGCCTCGACCACCTAAGTCCGACAGGTTGCTAGGCAGTGATCGTCTGCTGGTCGGCGCTCGCGGATTGACCCCCACCGGCACGCAGTTCGACCGTCGCGCTTACCTGTTCGTCCGCCAGGGCGCGAGCTGGACGCAACGCTCCACGCTGCTGCTGCCACCTATCGACAACGACAGCCGCTTTGGTTCGACCATTCTGCTGGCCGGCGACACCGCGATCATCGGTGCCGCCGGAGAGAGGGTGACAGCGGAAGCAACCGGAGCCGTGCATGTGTTTGTCGAGTCGGACGACGCCTGGACGGTGCAGCAGACACTGACAGCACCCGATGTAACGTCCGTCGGCGGCTTCGGCGGCTTCGGCGGCTTCGGCGAGTCACTGGCTCTGCATCATGACCTGCTGATGGTTGGCGCCCCAAGACAGGGCCATGGCCACGCCTCGAATGCGCGCGGCGCGGTGTATTTCTTCCGCCGCACAGGCAGCCAGTGGCAGTTCGAATCCCGAATCGATGTGCCGGCGGCTGCCGCTGACGCCGCCTTTGGCAGCGCCGTGGCGCTTGACGAACAGTTCGCCTATGTCGGGCTGCCAGCCTACGCTGTCGCGCCCGCCACCACGCAGCGTTCGGGCGCAGTGCTGGTCTATCCGCGCGAAGGGCAAGGCTGGGGCGAGCCCGTCCTGCTCAGCCCGGACAGCGCGAGGATTGAGCCGCGGTTTGGTCAGGCGCTGACGGTGGGGCCGACGCAGATCGTGGTCGGCGCGCCGTTCGTCATCGGCACGTCCTCGGGCGAGGACGGCTGGGACGTGTCGGGAACGGTGTTTGTGTTCCGCAAGGATGCGCAGGGCTGGCAGCAAAGCCAGAGGTTGACCGCTCCTGCATCCAATCCGCATGTCGAAGGCTTTGGCGAACGACTGGCCTCCGACCCATCGACCTTGCTGATTGGCACCCCGCGATCCGCTGGGCCACCACCCTATGGCAACCCCACGGAGGGCGCCGCCATCATCTATGGCGACGGCTCGCTTCGTTTCGCGGACGGCTTCGAACGCTGAAGGGCGCTCCATCACCACGCGCGGGCTGGCGGCGGCGGCGCCAAGAAGGCGGTGCCCTCGAGCGCCATCCGTGGCGCCTTCGACGTCCAAGCCCTGGTGCGTACACCCAGCCGACAGCCGAATGGCGCGCTTGTTGGCACAGCCCATCCTCACCTAAACTCCTCGCCGCCCAAGGTGTTCGGGAAGCCGGTGCAAATCCGGCGCTGCCCCCGCAACGGTAATCAGGTGTAGCCCATCAACAGCCACTGTTCCTGCGGGAATGGGAAGGCGATGGGCAGGTTCGTCAACCACGCTGGCAAGCAGCGCGACTGACGGACTCCCTGCAAGTCCGGAGACCGGCCTTGGGTACGTCGCTCGCAGGCCTGTCCGGCTGCGGGATCGGCGTCGCAGCACGTCGCGGTGGGCGATGGCGCGGATTACGCGCCCGCTCACGGGCCGTGCTCCTCGCATTCGCTCCGCCGCGCTGTGCATTTCCGCGGGTGAGCGTCTTTCGAGGAGTGTTCCATGTTTCTTTCCCCTGCTCCATTTTCAACCGTGCGTCTAGCGACGGTGGTCGTCGCCCTGTGCGCTGCGTTTCCGCTGTGGGCTGATGATCTGCGCCAGCCCGAGGTGGTGGTCACGGCCACCCGCACGCCGATCGCGCAGGACACGGCGCTGGCATCCATCAGCGTGATTGACCGCGCGGCCATCGAGCAAAGCGGCAGCAGCGACCTGCTGACTCTGCTGCGCACTCAGGCCGGCGTTGACATCGTGCGCGGCGGCGGACTCGGCCAGCAGGCCTCGGTGTTCGTCCGTGGCAGCAACGCCAACCACGTGCTGGTGCTGGTCGATGGCGTGCGCGTGGCGGCGGCCACGACCGGCGGCTATGCCTGGGAGCAGCTGCCGCTGGCGCAGATCGAGCGTATCGAGATTGTCCGCGGCCCGCGTGCGGCGCTGTTCGGCTCCGACGCGATTGGCGGCGTGATCCAGATCTTCACCCGCCGCGCCAATGGACCCTCGGCCGCCGTTGGTGTCGCCAGCCACGATACCTGGAGCGGCGAAGCCGCCTTCGGCAGTCGCGGCGCAAGCGGCGGCTTCGGCCTGCGCGCCAGCCTGATCGACAGCGCCGGCTTCAGCGCGCAAAACCCTGAAGGTTTCAGTTTTGATCCCGACCGCGACGGCTACCGGCAGCGCACGCTGGCGGCCGACGGCGTCTGGATCGGCGAGCAGCTGCGCCTGGACGGTCAGCTGCAGTACGGCGAAAACGATGTCGAGTTCGACCAGGGCGAAACCGCGCAGGACGCGCTGACAGCAAGCCTTGCGCTGGCCGGTGGCGGGACTGACCCGTGGCAGGTGACGCTTGCCAACCGCCGCGAGAATCTCGACACCGCCGCCTTCTTCAGTCGCTTCGAGACGCGCCGTATCGGGCTTGAGGCGCAGCGTGCGCAGCGCGTGGGAACACGCGGCGAATGGCTGTACGGGGTCAGCCTGGTCGACGACGATGGCCGCAGCATCAACACCTTCGACGGCTCTGCCCAGTACGACGACCAGCGGCAGCAGCGCGCCGCTTTCAGCAGCTGGCGCGACGGTCGCGGCGCGCTCGACTGGGAGCTTGGCGCCCGCCACGATCGCTACGACAGCTTCGGCGGCGAAACCTCGCTGCAGGCCGCATCCGGCTGGCGCATCGAAGGCGGGCCGCGATTGCGTGCCAGCGTCGGCGAAGGCTTTCGTGCACCGACCTTGAACGAACTGTATTCGCCGGGCTTCTCCGGCCTGTTTGCCGGCAATCCCGACCTGGGCCCCGAGCGTTCGCGGGCGCTCGAGCTGGGCGCCGACTGGCACGGCGAGCGCGTCAATCTCACGCTGTCGGCGTATCGCAACCAGGTGCGTGGGCTGATCGACTTCAGCGGTGGCGACACCTTCCAGGCGATCAACATTCGCCGCGCGCTGCTGCGCGGCGTTGAGCTGGAGGCCAGCATGCCGCTGGGCGACTGGCGGCTGGCCGGCAACCTCGGCTGGCAGCAGTCGCGCGACGCCGATACCGATGCAGCCCTGTTGCGACGTCCCGCCCGCAAGGCGAGCCTGAGCATTGAGCGCGGACTGGGCCACGGGCGATTTGGTCTCGACCTGCACGCGGTGTCAGGACGACCGGACTTCAGCGCTGTGCTGCCCGGCTATGCCGTGCTGGGCGGATGGCTGCGTTGGCCGCTGGCCGATGCGCTGCGCCTCGACCTGCGGCTCGACAACGTGTTTGATCGCGACTACACGCTGGTGCGCGGCTTCAACACGGCCGGCGCCACCGCCAGCCTGCAGCTGCACTGGTCGCGCCAGTAGCTTCCTCCGAGGCTGCCTGATGGCCGGCAGCCTCGGAGCTTCGGGGCCGTGTCTCGTTACCCCGCATTTCCGAGCGCCCGCGGCGGTCGCCACGGTGGGGGGCGATGTCGCCGCTCACCCATGTTCACGCCCCGCCCTGGAACATCCGTAAAAAGGTTTGTCAACAGCGTTTCCCATTGCGACCCGGACGTGCTTAGAATCACATGGCCACATTCGGGTCCGCCCCATGCAAGCCATCGCTCCGCAGGAACCTTCGATGTCCAGCCCGCGCCTGCTTGCCCAAGCCGGTCTATCACGTCGTGCGCTTGGATTGGCGGAGGCCGTCCATAAGCTTGCCGCCGACGAGATGCGCCGCTGGCTGGCCGCCACCCTGGATGAGTTCGAACTCGGCCTGTTCCGATTGGCCGAAGGCGCACGCAACTACGACCTGCAGAAGCAGTTCAACGGCGTACTCGAGGAAGCGCGACGTCACCGACCGCAGGTGGTTCCGGCCTTCCTGGTCGAGCTGGAGTCCAGCCTGGCCAGCATGCGCTTTCCCGCCAAACCCGAGGCAGTGGTTGCGCTGAAGCCGCAGACGCTGAGTCTGGTCAATGACGTCGACATCGAAGAGGACATCGCGCTGAAGGAGGCGGCCACCCGCGCCGAGATGCGCTGCGGCATGCCGCTGTTTCTGCTCGGCCAGCGTTTCGGCGTGCTTGCGTGCCGGCCAGCATTTGACGCTGAGGCGCTGCCGATCGGCCCCAAGGCGCTGTGCCGCATGCTGCGTATCGCCTCTGCAGCACTCCCGCTGGAAAGCGAACATCGGGTCCTGCTGTTCCGGCAGTTCGAGCGCCACATGGGCGTGTTTGCCACGCCGTTCTACGAATCGGTCAACGCCCTTCTTATCCGTGAGGGCGTTCTGCCGAACATGACGTTCCTGCCGGTGCGCCTCAAGCGCGGGCCGACTGCCGGGCAAACAGCGGCGCCAAAACCGACCGCGGCGCTACGCGAGACACCCGCGCAACCCCGTCCCACGCCCACCGCAGGCCCCGCGGCGAGGCCGGACGCCGCAGCTGACGATGATTGGGGCAGCCCGACGACTGACTCCGCCGCGGCCGCGGGCGCCGCGCGCCCGGGTCGCAGCGATGCCGTGCGACCGCCACAGTTCCCGGACAAGGCGCTCGCTGCGCCGCGCGTCGATTCGCCTACCGACATCCGTGCCGCGATTGCCGCCGACATGGATTCGTCGCTCGGCGACGAGGAGTTCTTCAGCACGCTGCGCCGGCTCATGGATGGCAAGCGCTCGCTGCTTGGCAAGCTCGGCAGCAAGCGTCCGCCGCCGGGCGCGCGGGCGGCGGTGGTCGCCGAACCTTCCGCCGTGCAGGGCGCGCTGAGCAGGCTGCAGACCTCCTCGCCACCGATGGTGCGGGTAGGCGAGCGCAGCGTGGTGCGCTCGGTGTCGCACCTCAAGCAGGACCTGATGACCGATCTGCGCCAGCACAGCAGCGGCAACACGGCGGCGGCGCTGCGCGAGGAGGATAACGACGCCATCGATCTGGTCGGCATGTTGTTCGACCAGGTCATGAAGGACGTCCGACCCAACAGCGCCGCGGCGTTGCTGCTGGCCAAGCTGCAGGTACCGCTGCTGCGCGTTGCGCTTGAGGACCGCAAGTTCTTTTCGCAGTCCGAGCACCCGGCCCGGCAGATGCTGAATGCGGTAGCCGAGGCGACGTTCCATCTCTCCGCTGATGATGATGTTGACCGCGACCTGGCCACCAGGATGGGCATGGTGGTCGAGCGGGTCGGCCAGGAATTCAACGGTGACCTCAGCGTGCTGGAGCGCGTGGCCAGCGATATCGGCCAGCAGGTGCAGGCGCAGACCCGCAAAGCCGAGATCGCCGAGCGCCGGCACGTGGAAGCGGCGCGCGGCAAGGAGAAGCTGGAAACCGCGCGGCTGCATGCCACCGAGGCGATTGACGCGCGCCTGGAAGGCAAGCGGGTGCCGAAGTTTCTGCGCAGCCTGCTCGACCAGAGTTGGGCCGATGTCCTGGCGCTGTCGTCGCTGCGCGAGGGCGAGAACTCCGATTCGTATCGCCACCAGCTGCAGATAGCCGACCGTCTGATCGATTCGGCGGTCGCGCAACGCAGCACCGGCGAGCCGCTGATCGCTGCCAGTGAGGCGCCGGCGCTACGCGAGGAGATCGAACACGCACTCGGCCAGGTTGGCTATCACGCCGACGACGCCCGCGCAGTCGCCGGACGGCTGCTGGTCACGTCGGCCGAGGACGACGACGACGAGTCCGCCTCGCGTACCGAGCTGGCGCTCAAGCTCAAGCAGCGCGCACGTTTCGGCCAGAGCAATCCCGCCGGCGGCAGCGGCGAGGCGCTGCGGGCCGAGCAACTCGAACCCGAAGAGCGCAAGCAGCTCGATGCGCTCAAGCGGCTGCCGTTTGGCACCTGGTTTGAGATGCAGACCGCCGAGCGCAAGGAGCCGGTGCGCCGCCGGATGGCCTGGTTCAGTCCGGTCAGCGGCAACTGCCTGCTGGTCAATCATCGCGGCCAGCGGCAGGGCGAGTATTCGCTCGCCTGGCTGGCGCGCGAGATCGTGGCCGGCCGGGCATCGGTGCTGGTCGAGAGCACTCACTCGCTGGTGGATCGCGCCTGGAAGGCGATTGTCGGTACGCTGCGCTCGTTTGGCGGCGGCGCCCAGCCGGAGCCGGCCGTATGAGCGAAGAGTTTCGACGCGCCAAGCGGCGCCGCGCGCTGGAGACCATCGAGGTCTTCGACGTCATGGCCGAGACCAACATCGGCCGGATCGGCAACGTCTCCGAATCCGGGATGATGGTGCTGGCCGCGCAGAGTCTGCTCGACGATGCCCTGTTCCAGCTGCGCTTCAATGTGCCTGGCAGCCAAGGCCGCCCGCAGCGGATCGACGTCGGTGCGCATCAGCTGTGGCTGGAAGACGCCAGCTCCACCGGCCAGCACTGGTGCGGTTTCCGCTTTATCGACATCAGCCCCGACCATCTTGACGCGCTGCGGGCATGGATCGATGCGCCCGGCGGCCAATATGCGTAAAACCCCGCGACGCCGCGCAAGCGGCGTGCGGAGATGGATCGCCGTGCTGCTGCTTGCCGGTCTGACCGGCGGCTGCGAGCCCGCGCCCGAGCGCATTCGCGAAACGATCTTTGTCTTCGGCGGTGAAGCCACCATCGAGATCATCGGCGTGCCGCGCCCGGCCGCACAGGCGGCGCTGGCTGAGATCGCAGCCGAGCTGCAGACGCTGCATCGCGACTGGCACGCCTGGGAACCCAGCGCGCTCACCGCGCTGAATGCCGGGTTGGCCGAGGGCCGCATGATGCCGCTGTCGCCGTCGCTGCGCGAGCTGGTCGAACGCAGCCTCGAACTTGCCGCGGCCACGGATGGGCTGTTCGATCCGACAGTGGGTGGCCTGATGCAGCTGTGGGGCTTCCACACCAGCGACTTCCCGATCACCACGCCAGCGCCAGACGCCAGTCAGCTCGCCGCCTGGCGCGCGTCGCAGCCACGCTTCGAGGATCTGATCCTGAGCACCGATGGCCTGCAGAGCCGCAATCCGGCGGTGCAGCTGGACTTTGGCGCGATCGGCGAAGGCGTTGCCAGCGTCCACATCGTCGCCATCCTGCGACGCCACTCGATTGATCGGGCGCTGATCACCTTGGGCGGCGACATCTACGCACTGGGCAGTGCCGAGTCGCGGCCATGGCGCGCCGCGCTGCGCGACCCGTTCAACCAGGGCGAGCAGCCGTTGGCCACGGTCGATCTGCTCGACGGCGAGGCGTTGTACTCCTCGGGCAACTACTACCGCTATCGCGAATCGCCCAGCGGCTCGCGCTGGCCTCACGTCGTTGATCCGCGCAGCGGTCTGCCGGTGTCCGGTGTGGTCAGCGTCAACGTGCTGCATCCCGACCCGGTGCTGGCCGATGCCGCCAGCACGGCGCTGATGGTGGCTGGCGAGGCCGGCTTCGAGACCGTGCTGAGGCGGCTCGGTGTGCGCTGCGCGCTACTGCTCACCGAGCACAACGAGGTGATGATGACCGCCGCCATGGCGCAGCGCGTGGCGCTGCAGCGTGCACCGCTACGGCTGGGGCCGCTGGTTGGAACCGTCGGCCCCTGTGCGACGCCCGAACCGCAGGCCCAGAGCAGCGGCTGAACCGCGCTGGTGCACAATTCAGGCTCTGACTCGAACCGCACGTACTTAACCCGCCTATTTCATGAATTCGCGCGATGATCGGACAGTGTTCGCACAAGGGATTGTCCGAAGGAGCGTCGTAGCGGGCCATACGACCGACTGAGGTAGTTCCTTGCGCGGACAAGAGACAAGCGAGGGCGCGTGAGATTCATGAAATAGGCGGGTTGAGAGCAAGCGCCAACCAATCGTCATTCCGGCGAAGGCCAGAATCCATTACTTCCGGCCACTCGCAAAGCTTCAACAGCACTGGGTCCCGGCTTTTGCCGGGATGACGCGCCTTCAGTGAGTGCCATTCGCCTCTGACTCCTCTCGACGAAGCCATCGCCGCCATGACCGAGCTGCACTACGCCGACCACCTCGCCACTCTGCAGGCGCGCAGCGCCGCGGCGCTGTCGCGGGTCGGCCGTGACCATCTGCTGATAGCGTCGGGCGTGCCGACCCATCACTTCCTGGACGACCGCCCCTACCCGTTCCAGCCCAACCCGCACTTCAAGCACTGGCTGCCGCTTACCGCGCATCCGCACTGCTGGCTGGCGATCACGCCAGGAGCCAAGCCGGTGCTGGTGTACTACCAGCCCGACGATTTCTGGCATCTGCCGCCGGCGGCGCCGAGCGGCTACTGGGTCGACCACTTCGACATCCGGGTAGTCAGCGACCTGAGCCAGATCGCCACCCAGCTGCCGCCGGCAAGCCGCTCGGCAATCGTCGGTGAGGCGGACCCGGCAGCGCCCCACCATCTGCCGGACAACCCGCCTGCGCTGATCGACTATCTGCACTACCACCGCGCCTTCAAGACGCCCTACGAGCTTGCCCAGATGCGCATCGCGCAGCGGCGCGCGGTACGCGGTCACCGCGCCGCCGAACGCGCGTTCCGGGCCGGCAAGTCCGAGCTTGGCATCCATCGCGATTACCTCGAAGCCACCGGCCATGGTGATCTGGACCTGCCCTATAGCAACATCGTCGCGCTGAACGAGCACGGCGCGGTGCTGCACTACCAGTACCAGGACGCGCTGGCGCCGGCGCAGTCGCGCGCGTGTCTGATCGACGCCGGCGCCTCGCAGGCCGGCTATGCCGCCGACATCACCAGAACGCATGGCGCGGGCGATCGTGACTTTGCCGACCTGATTGCCGCGGTGGACGCAGTTCAACGTGCGCTGGTCGACGGCGTGCGCAGCGGCAAGGACTATGCCGAGCTTCACCTCGACTGCCATCGTCAGCTGGCCGGCGTGCTGCGTGCGCAGGACATCGCGCGGATGGATGCCGATGCGATGCTCGAAAGTGGCGTCAGCCGCGTGTTCTTTCCGCACGGCCTGGGTCACCTGCTGGGCCTGCAGGTCCACGATGTGGCCGGCTTCCAGCGCAGCGAGGACGGTGGCCGAATCGACCAGCCTGCCGGCCACGCCAGCCTGCGCCTGACCCGCACGCTTGCGCCCGGCATGGTGGTGACGATCGAACCCGGGATCTACTTCATCGACACCCTGTTGGCCGGCCTGCGCGCCGGTCCGCATGCGGCGGCGGTGAACTGGTCGGCCATCGATCACCTGCGGCAGTTTGGCGGTGTGCGCATCGAGGACGACGTGCTCTGCACCGCCGACGCCCCGGAAAATCTCAGCCGCGACGCGTTCGCGCTGGCGGCATGATGCGCGCGTCGGCGGTGGCGTCCATGGGTCAGCCCTGGGCGGCTCCGGGCCCGAACAGATTGCGCCTTGCCTCCTCGCTCAGCTCGGCCGGGCGCTTGAACTCGTCCTTGCGGGCGTAGGCGCGCTGCGCGGCCGGCCGGGCCTTGATCGCCGCATACCAGCGCGCAACCTGCGGGTAGTCGGCGAGGTCGATGTGGTGCCAGGCGTGCGCGTCAGCCCACGGATGGCAGGCCATGTCGGCAATGCTGTAGCCGGCGCCGGCGATGAGTTCGCGGTCGATCAGATGCTTGTCGAGCACGCCGTAGAGGCGCGCCGTTTCGCGCTGGTAGCGGTCGATGGCGTAGGGAATCTGCTCCGGCGCATAGCGGCTGAAATGGTGGTTTTGCCCAAGCATCGGCCCGAATCCACCCATCTGCCAGAACAGCCATTCGAACACCGCCTTGCGCTCGCGCACGGCGGTGGGCAGAAAGCGGCCGGTTTTTTCGGCGAGATAGACCAGAATCGCGGCCGACTCGAACACGCTGATGGGCTCACCGCCGTCCGCCGGTGCGTGATCAACGATTGCTGGCATGCGGTTGTTGGGCGAGATGGCCAGAAATTCCGGCTTGAACTGGTCGCCGGCGGCGATATCCACCGGCACCAGCCGGTAGGGCAGCTCGGCCTCTTCCAGCAGCAGCGTGACCTTGTGGCCGTTGGGCGTAGGCCAGTAGTACAGATCGATCATGCCGGATGCTCCGTGCGGCGCTCAGGCCAGATAGCCACCATCAACCGCAAACGCCCCGCCGGTGATGTAGCTGGCGGCCGGCGAGAGCAGAAAGCCAACCAGCGGGGCGATCTCATCGGGTTGGGCGACCCGCGCAAGCGGAATGAGCCTGAGCATCATGTCGAGAATTTTCGGATTGCCGGTCAGCGCCGAGGCGAATTTGGTCTCGGTCAGGCCCGGCAGCACGGCGTTTACGCGGATGCCGGCTGACGCCAGTTCCTTGGCAAAGCCCTCGGTCATGTTGACGATGCCGGCCTTGGTCATCGAGTACACCAGCTGCCCCGGCGCCGCGCGCTGCGCGTTGACCGACGCGATGTTGACGATGGCACCGCCGCCCTTGGCCTGCATCCGCCGACCGGCCTGCACGGTGGTCCAGAAGTAGCCACGCAGGTTGACCTCGACGGTCTTGTCGAACGCTGCCAGATCCATCGCCAGCGCCGGGCCAAAGTAAGGATTGGCGGCGGCGTTGTTGACCAGCAGATCGGGCGCCTGGCGGTCGGCGTCAAGCGCGGTGAACAGCGCCTCAATGCTGGCGCTGTCACCGACGTGCATCGCGCGCGCCTCGGCGCTGCCGCCGGCATCGCGAATGGCTTGCGCCACGGCCTCACAGCCCTCGATTTTGCGGCTGCTGCAGATGACATGAGCACCCTGCGCTGCCAGCAGGCTGGCGATGGCGGCACCGATGCCGCGCGAGGCACCGCTGACCAGCGCGGTCTTGCCGGACAGGTCGAGCAGGGAGTGAGCAGGTTCGAGCATTGAGCGTTTCATACGGGCTGGTATTCTCAGGCGAGACTATCACGCAGACGGACGCCTTCATGACCCCTCGCAGAGTGTTGATCACCGGTGCCGGCAGCGGACTCGGTCAGGCCCTGGCGCTGCGCTATGCGCGGGCCGGCGACCGCGTCGCCTGCGTCGATCTGAGCGTCGAGCGCGCCGAGGTCACCCGCAGCACGCTGCCGGGCAGCGGTCACCTGGCGCTGGCGGCGGACGTCGGCAGCGATCCGCTGATGGAGGCGCTGGCTGCTGACGTCAACGCCCAGTGGGGCGGTCTGGATGTGCTGATCAACAACGCCGGCATCGCGTCCGGCGGACCGATGGTGGACACCACGATGGCCGAGTGGCGGCAGCTGCTGGAAGTCGACCTGCTCAGCGTGGTGCGCGGCTGTCGCTTGTTCCTGCCCGGCATGCTGCGCCAGGGCAGCGGACAGATTCTCAGCACGGCCAGTTTTGCCGGCCTCGCCGGCGCACCGGGCATGATGACGTACGGGGTGGCGAAAGCCGCCGTGGTGGCGCTGTCGGAGCAGCTGCGGGCAGAAGTGTTCAAGCGCGGCATTCGAGTCAGCGTGATCTGCCCAAGCTTTTTCCGCACCAATCTGATCGACACCGCGATCGGCAGCGAGGCCGTCAAGAAGCTCGCCCTGAGGCTGATGGACACCTCGCCCGACACGCTCGACAGCGTCGCCGACCGCGTTTACGCCGCGGCCCAGCGCGGTGAATTCATGATCCTGCCGACCCGCCGCGAGCCGATGCGCTGGCGCCTGAAACGCTGGTTTCCCAACCTCTATTTCAAGCAGATTCTCAAGCTGGTCGCCAGGGAAACCGCCGGGAGCACGCCATGACCGCACGCCGCAAGAAGTCCGACCCGACGCCCGCCGATGCCGCTCCGGCCGCAGACACCACGCCGGTTGCGACCATTGGCGCGCCCAAGCCGTGGATGATCTATGGCGCCAACGGCTACACCGGCGAGATGGCCGCGCGTGAGGCGTCAGCGCGTGGCCTGCGCCCGCTGCTGGCTGGCCGCAACGGCGCGGCGCTGGCAGCGCTGGCCGAACAGCTGCAGCTTGAGCACCGGGTGTTTGATCTGACTGATGCCAGCGCCGCCGCGCAGGCGCTGCAGGGCGTCGGCCTGGTGCTGCACTGCGCCGGCCCGTTCTCGGCCACCGCCAAGCCGATGCTGGAGGCCTGCCTGGCCAATCGGACGCACTACCTCGACATCACCGGCGAAATCGACGTCTTCGCGCTCGCCCACCGGCGCCATCAGCGCGCGGTGGAGGCTGGCATCGTGGTGCTGCCCGGCGCCGGCTTCGACGTCGTGCCGACCGACTGCATCGCCGCGCAGCTGAAGCGCGAGATGCCCGACGCAACCTCGCTGGTGCTGGCCTTCGAGGCCGGCGGCGGCCCCAGTCCGGGCACCGCGAAGACGTCGGTGGAAGGGCTGGGATCGGGCGGTCGCGCGCGGGTCGGCGGCGTGCTCACCAACGTGCCGCTGGCCTGGAAAGTGCGCTTTTTCGAACGCGACGGCGAGCAGCGCATCGCCATGACCATTCCCTGGGGCGACGTCTACACCGCCTTCGTCAGCACCGGCATTCCCGATGTCGAGGTCTACATGTGCGTGCCGCCGGCCACCGTCAAGCACCTGCGCCGGCTGCGCTGGATTGCGCCGCTGCTCGGCACCCCGCCGCTGCAGGCGCTGCTCAAGCGTGGCATTGCAAAGAAGGTGCGCGGGCCGTCGGAGGCAACCCGCGGCAAGACCGGCTGCGTGGTCTGGGGCGAAGTCACCGACGCCAAGGGCCACACCCTGCGCCGCCGCCTGCGCACGCCCAATGGCTACGCCCTCACGGTGACCGCGTCGCTGGGCATCGTCGAGCGCCTGCTGGCCGGCCCGGCCCCGGCCGGCGGCTACTACACGCCCTCGATGCTGATGGGAGCCGACTACGTGCTGACGCTGCCCGGCGTGAGCTTGGGTTGACCGCCGGCGGCGCAGCCGTGAAGGTTCGCGCGTTAAACGGGGGGATACATCGATGCGTAACGCATTGTTGATTGTGGGACTGCTGCTGCTGATCGGCGGCGGGCTGGTGTTTGCTGGCGTCATCTCGCTGGCGGGCAAGGACGAAGTGCTGCGGGTGGGCGACACCTCGGTCGCGGTCAGCCGGCAGGGCATCGAGGTCAGCGATCCGGGTGAGCGCGGTCGCACGCTGGGCATCGTGCTGATGGTGGTCGGCGCAATTGGCGTTGGCGCGGGCGCCCTGCGGCGCAAATGAGTCAACCCCGGCGCGTCGGATCGCGCCGCTGAGGGCCGGCGGCACGCCGCCGGTACAATGCCCACATGGATGTTTCCCACCTGCTGGATGAACTGAATCCGGCGCAGCGGGCGGCGGTGTCGGCGCCGCGTGGTCACTATCTGGTGCTGGCTGGCGCTGGCTCCGGCAAGACTCGCGTGCTGGTGCACCGGATCGGCTGGCTGACCGAGGTGGAGCGGGTTCCGGCTCACGGCATTCTCGCCGTCACCTTCACCAACAAGGCCGCCGCCGAGATGCGCCAGCGCGCGGCCGCGCTGGTCGAGCTGGCCGGCGGCGGGCTGTCTGGCGGCCGCCCGAGCGGCATGTGGATCGGCACCTTCCACGGCATTGCGCACCGGCTGCTGCGTTTGCACTGGCAGGATGCGCGGCTGCCGCAGAGCTTCCAGGTGCTGGATTCAGACGACCAGATTCGCCTACTTCGCCGGCAGATCCAGGAGCTGGGTGTTGACGACAAGCGCTTTCCGCCGCGCCAGGCTGCCTGGTACATCAACCACTGCAAGGACGAGGGCAAACGGCCGCAGCATCTGCAGGCGCAAGACCCGACCAGCAGCACCTTGCGCGATATCTACAGCGCCTACGAGGCGGCCTGTCAGCGCGCTGGCCTGGTCGACTTCGCCGAGCTGTTGCTGCGCAGTCACGAGCTGCTGCTCGGCCAGCCGCAGCTGCTGGCGCACTATCAGGAGCGCTTCGGGCAGCTGCTGGTCGACGAGTTCCAAGACACCAACGCCATCCAGTACGCCTTCCTGCGCCTGCTCGCCGGCAGCAGCGGCCAGCTGTTTGCGGTTGGCGATGACGACCAGGCGATCTACGGCTGGCGCGGTGCCAAGGTCGAGCACGTGCAGCATTTCCTGCACGACTTTCCCAGCGCGCAGACCCTGCGGCTGGAGCAGAACTACCGCTCCACCGGCACCATCCTGGCCGCCGCCAATGCGCTGATCGCCAACAACCCGGGACGGCTGGGCAAGAAGCTGTGGACCGACGGTGAGTCCGGTGCGCCGATCGAGCTGTACGCCGCCTACAACGAGATCGACGAAGCGCGCTACGCGGTCGAGCGCATGCAGCAGTGGATCGCTGCCGGCGGCCGGGCGCAGGACTGCGCCGTGCTGTACCGTTCGAACGCACAGTCGCGCGCGTTCGAGGATGCGCTGATGCAGGCCAGCTTGCCCTATCGGGTCTACGGTGGCCTGCGCTTCTTCGAGCGCGCCGAGATCAAGGACACCCTCGCCTACCTGCGACTGATCGCCAACCGCGACGACGATGCCGCCTTTGAGCGCGTGGTCAACACGCCGACCCGCGGCATCGGCGAGCGCACACTGGAGATCCTGCGCAGCCGCGCCCGCAGCGAAGGCAGCACACTGTGGCACGGCGCGCTGCTCGAGCTGGCGGCTGGCAGCCTGACCGCGCGAGCCCGCAACGCGCTGCGCGGCTTCGTCGACCTGATCGAGCGCTTGGCCGAGCAGACCCGCGAGCTCGAACTTGCCGAGCAGATTGACCGCGTGCTGCTCGACTCTGGCCTGCGCGCGCACTACGCCGCGGAATCGCGCGGCGCGCTGGAGGCCCGCACCGACAACCTCGATGAACTGGTCACCGTCGCCACCCGCTTTGTTCCCAGCGACAACGCAGAAGACCTGCCAGAGCTGGTCGCCTTTCTTGCCTATGCCTCGCTGGAGGCAGGTGAAGGCCAGGCCGAAGCGTGGGAGGACAGTGTCCAGCTGATGAGCCTGCACGCTGCCAAGGGACTGGAATTTCCGCTGGTGTTTCTGGCCGGCGTCGAGGAAGGCCTGTTCCCCAGCCAGCGCTCTCTGGATGAGTCCGGTCGTCTTGAGGAGGAGCGTCGACTGGCCTACGTTGGCATCACCCGCGCCCGCGAGCGGCTGCTGATCAGCTACGCCGAAACCCGTCGCCTGCATGGCATGGACCTGGCCGGCACGCCCTCTCGCTTCCTGCGCGAGATTCCCGCCGACCTGATCCAGGAAGTGCGCCCCCGGGTTAAGGTCGCGCGACCCTATGGCTACGGCGGAGCAGCGCCCACACGCAGCATCCCCGAGGAAACGCCCGGCGGCCTGCGCCTGGGCCAGCGCGTGCGCCACATGAACTTTGGCGAAGGGGTGATCGTCGCCGCCGAAGGCAGCGGCGCCCACGCCCGCGTGCAGGTCAACTTCGCCGAGGCCGGCGCCAAGTGGCTGGTGCTGTCGTATGCGCGACTGGAGCCGGTGCGCGGCGGTGTGTAGGGCAGGACGTCGATAGACTGAGCCGAACCGAACTCTGCGACCCCTTGGTTGATCGCATCCTCGAACACCCGATCACGACCGTCACCCATGTGGCGATGAAAAGTACGAATACCCCACGTGGCATTCGGCAGCCTGAGATCAGACATGGATTGGCAGGTACAGATCGAGTCCGACCCGGCCAGTTGCGGCGATCGTCCGCGTGTCAGGGAAACCCGGCTCACTGTCGCGTTCCTGTTGAGGCTGAAGATGGCGGGCTGGCGCGACGCCATGATCCTCAACATCTATCCGAACTCGGCCCAGGACAACCTGCGCGCAGTCTTTGCCTTTGCGCAATCGTTGATCGCGGGAAAGACCTTTTTCCCGAGCCGCGCGTGGCCTGACGCGATAGCTGGCCGACCAAAATCCATGGCGACTTCGGTAAAGGCCAAGAGCAGCCGAGCAAGCTCGGCTCTACAACAGCGTCGCGGAGCGCCGGAGCGCTGGTTGCGGGAGCGTTACGGGTTGCGGGTTGCGGGAGCGTGGCGGGTTGCGGGAGCGTTACGGGTTGCGGGAGCGTGGCGGGATGCGGGAGCGTGGCGGGATGCGGGTTGCGGGAGCCTCGGGATGCGCGAGGCTTTCGTAGAGCGGAGCTTGCTCCGCTGCAGCCTGGATCGGTGAGCCCCCCAAGAGCAGCCGAGCAAGCTCGGCTCTACGAGAGCGTCGCGAGGTGCGAGAGCGTCGCGGGGTGCGGGAACGTCGCGAGGTGCGAGAACGTCGAGAGGTGCGGGAGCCTCACGGCGCGGCAAGCCGTTGTAGAGCGGAGCTTGCTCCGCTGCAGCCCGGATCGGTGAGCCCCCCAAGAGCAGCCGAGCAAGCTCGGCTCTACGAGAGCGTCGCAAGGTGCGAGAGCGTCGCGGGGCGCGAGAGCGTCGCGAGGTGCGGGAGCCTCACGGCGCGGCAAGCCGTCGTAGAGCGGAGCTTGCTCCGCTGCAGCCTGGATCGGTGAGCCCCCCAAGAGCAGCCGAGCAAGCTCGGCTTTACGAGAGCGTCGCGAGGTGCGGGAACGTCGCGAGGTGCGGGAGCCTCACGGCGCGGCAAGCCATTGTAGAGCGGAGCTTGCTCCGCTGCAGCCCGGATCGGTGAGCCCCCCAAGAGCAGCCGAGCAAGCTCGGCTCTACGAGAGCGTCGCGAGGTGCGCGAGCGTCGCGGGGCGCGAGAGCCTCACGAGGGGCGGGCGCCTCGCGGCGCGGCACGCCGTCGGCGAGCGGCGCGGGCGCCGGTGCGGCCGGGAGCGCTG
>JBBRBN010000053.1:0-27503 GCA_038205755.1 Lysobacterales bacterium
GGCAAGCCCCCCGCCGATACGCGTTGCCCGCACAGACTCACCGCGCGATACTGCTCGCGCCCGTGGTCTCCACGGTGAAGCGCGGTATCGGGCGAGACTTGGCGGTTGAACCCGATACCGCGCGTCCTCTCGCTCGGCGGCTTATCTACGCCGAAATCCCAACCCCGAAACAACCCCCGCCCGGCTCACGCCAGGACCGAGTGCGTCCGTATGCCAAGTGACCAGACGTCGCTGTCGACCTCGGTCGATCAGGTGTAAGCGCCGAATAGACGCGGGTTTTCGCAGCCATCCACATCCCGCGATCATCGCGCGAACGCATGAAACATGCGGGCCAACTGAGGCTCTGCTGACGTCAGGTCTCAGCCAGCGCGGCACGCATGTAGGCTCGCGCATCGTCGGCCAGGTCATCGTGATCCAGCGCGAACCGGATCGTCGCTTCCACCAGTCCGATCCGGCTGCCGCAGTCAAACCGCCGCCCCGCAAACCGGTAGGCAAGCAGCGGGCTGAGATCACGGAGTTCGGCGATGGCGTCGGTAAGCTGGATCTCGCCGCCCTTCCCAGGCCGGGTGTTCTCCAGCAGCGGAAAAATCTCCGGGCTCAGCACATAGCGGCCAACCACGGCCAGCGTACTGGGCGCTACATCCGGATGGGGCTTCTCGACCATTCCCAGTATCGGGGCCGGGTTGGTGGTTACGCCGGCGGTATCGACGATGCCGTAGCTGGCGGTTTGATCACGGGGCACATCCTGCACGGCAATCACGCTCGCTCCGTGCGCCTGTGCGACATCTGCCATCTGCCGGAGCGCGCCGGGGCCGCGATTCCAGATCAGGTCGTCGGCCAGCATTACCGCAAACGGCTCGTTGCCCACCACCGGCTTCGCGCACAGCACCGCGTGCCCCAATCCGAGCGCCTCGGCCTGAGTGACGAAGACCGCCCGTACGTGCGCGGGCAGAACATCCCGGATCAAGGCGAGCAGTTCGGTCTTGCCTGCCTTCTCCAGCTTCTGTTCCAGCTCGTAGGCCTTGTCGAAGTAGTCCGCCACCGCATGCTTGTAGCGGTTGGTGACGAAGATCAGCGTGTCGCAGCCGGCCTCGATCGCCTCGTCCACCGCGTAGTGGATCAGCGGCCGGTCAATGATCGGCAGCATTTCCTTCGGCACGGTCTTGGTTGCCGGCAGAAAGCGTGTACCGAGCCCGGCAACCGGGAAAACCGCTTTTCGAATCCTCGTCATCCGTGGTGTTCCCTAGTAGTCCGTTTCATCAAAACCTTGCCAAATGAAACGGACGGATTTTTTCGCAGGGCAAGGCGCGAGGAGGCGTCATAGTGGGCTCTATGGCAACGACGAGCAACGCAGCCATGCGGAAAAAGACGCCGTTTCATGGCATTGTTTTGATGAAACGAACTGCTAACCATTCCGTGGAGTGTTGCCGATCCGCGTGATGTAAACCACGTCCGGTTGTGTTGCCGACTCTGCCCGATACTCCGGCACCCAGTTGCGCAGCAGTTGCTCAAGCGCTGGCTCGTCGAAGCGCATGCTGGCCTGGCGCATCTGATTCAACGCGCTGTCGAGGCTGGCGCGCTGCAGCGGCCGCGAGCGCGCCAGCCAGATCTTTGGATGGCTGGTGAGCGCATAGTCCTCCTGCGCGTGAAACAGCTCTTCGAACAGCTTCTCGCCCGGCCGTAACCCAGTGTAGACGATGCGCACATCACGATCAGGATGCTTTCCGGCCAGGTAGATCATCTGCTCGGCAAGGTAGCGGATGCGCACCGGCTCCCCCATGTCGAGCGCGAACACCTCACCGCCATTGCCCAACGTCATCGCCTGCAGAATGAGCTGGCAGGCCTCCGGAATGGTCATGAAGTAGCGGGTGATTTCCGGGTGGGTGACGGTGACCGGTCCACCGCGGCGGATCTGCTCACGGAATAGAGGCACCACGCTGCCGGCTGACTCCAGCACATTGCCGAACCGCACAGTGACAAAGCGCGTCGCGCCGGCCTCGCCTTGCGCCTGGCAGACGATTTCCGCGAGCCGCTTGCTCGCACCCATCACGTTGGCGGGATTGACCGCCTTGTCGCTGGAGACCAGCAGGAAGCATTCCACGGCATGCCGCGCACAGGCGCAAGCCAGCGTCTGGGTCGCCAACACGTTGTTGCGGATTGCCTCGCGAAGTTGAACCTCAAGCAGCGGTACATGTTTGAACGCTGCGGCATGAAACACCAGCTGCGGCCGCACGCGCGCCAGTACGCGCTCGCAAACCGCTGAGTCCCCAACGTCACCCAGCACGCAGTGCAGAAGCAGCTGCGGAAACTCGGCGCGCAGCTCCTGCTCGATGCGATACAGATTGAATTCGGAAAGATCGACGATGGTCAGCGACTCGACCCCGAGCCGCGCCACCTGCCGGCACAGCTCGGAGCCAATCGAACCGCCGCCGCCGGTCACCAACGCCCGACGTTCGGCCAGTGCAATCCGAATTGCCGACCAGTCCAGCGAAACCGGATCGCGACCAAGCAGATCCTCGATCGCGACTTCTTTCAGCTCATTGAAGCTCGACCTCCCTTCGACCACGTCACGCAGGTGCGGCACCGTGCGAAACGGCAGCCCGGCGGCCTCGCACAGCTCAACCACCCGCTGCATCTGTTGGTTGCTCGCCGTCGGCATGGCGATCAAGAGCATTTGCGCAGCGGACTCGCGCGCCAACTCAGGCAGCTTCTCCAGGCTACCCAGCACCGGCACGCCGTGCACCTTGGCCCCGCGCAGGGCGCGGTTGTCGTCAAGAAACCCGACCGGGCGATAGCGCTCCTCGCGCTTCAGATCGCGTACCAGCGCCTCGCCCGCGCGACCGGCACCCAGGATCAGTACTCGCCGCGCCGGAATCTGCGACGGTGCGCCGTAGCGGCTGTCCTTCCAGAAGCGGTACATCAGGCGCGGGGCGCCGAGAAAAACCAACAGCGCCAGCGGGTAGAGCACCAGCACCGATCGCGGCACGCCCTCCAGCCGGCTGAACAGAAACAGGGCCAGGCTGATTGCAAGCGCGCCAAAAACGCCGGCCCGGGCAATGTTCCACAGGTCGGGCAAGCTGGCGAAACGCCACAGGCCGCGATACAGGCCCGTCCACCACAGGACCAGCCCCTGAGCGGCCAGTACCAGCGGCAGCTCGGGCGCAAACAGCGGAATCTGCGGCGCGTCCTGCTGCAAGCTGTAGCGCACCAGATTCATGACATACCAGGCGAGCCAGACCATCGCAAGGTCATGCAGAACCACCGCGATGCGCGGATGGACTCGGGCGATCAGGCGACCAAACGGCATCAGCGGGGGCTCCTTCCCGGATCGCTCTGGCGGGTCATCAGGGTGTGGCTGCCTGACGCAGCAGCGCCTGCCGGCTCACAAGCCAGACCAGCGAGCCAAGCGCTGCGACCGCAACCAGCGCGGCGAGTTCTGGCAGCCAGCCCGCGGTTGCCAGCAGCACGAAAGGCGTCGCCACCATCAAGGTCCAGGCAAGGTACAGCCAGGCAACCGCAGCGTGGGACCAGCCGCTGCGAATCAACCACTGGTAAAGATGCTCCCGATGCGCCTGATACCAGCGCCGCCCGGCCAGCATGCGCCAAACGAGCGTCAGTCCCGCGTCCACCCACAGCGCCGAGGTGAGCGTGAGTAGCAGCCATACGCTGACATCACCGCTTCGAACCAAGGTCAATCCCAGTACGCCGATCAGCAGACCGAGCGCCCCGCTCCCGACATCGCCCAGGAAGATCCGCGCCTGCGGAAAATTGAATGGCAGAAATCCCGCCGTGCTCGCGACCAGCAGCCCGGCCAGCAGAGCGGCGGGCCAGCTCGCAGCGAATGCTGCCAGCAGCATAAGTACGCTAGCCACTCCCATGGCCTGCAGCGCCAGCAGGCCGTTCGATCCGTCCATGAAATTGCTGAAGTTGATCGCGGTCATCAACAGCAGGACGGCAACAGCGGCAACCAGCCCGTCGGCTGGATCACGCGGCAAAGGCAAGATGGTAGCTACAAGCAAACAGGCTGAGGCCGCATGGACCGCCAGCCGGCGCAGCGCCGGCTGCGGCCGATGGTCATCGAGCCAACCGATTGCGGCTACTGCCAGCAGCGCCAGCGCAACCGTCGCGGCCAGCAGAACAGGCACGAAACCGAGCAGCGCCAGCAGCTTGAGCGCAGCCAGATAGGCGACCACGATACCCACACCGCCGCCGCGCGCAGTCGGCGTCGTATGGCTGCGGCGTCGACCTGGCTCATCCAGCAGTCCCCGACCTGTGCTGTAGCGGATCGCTGCCAGCACCAGCAGCGCCGAGAACCCGAAGCCGCCCAGCAGCAGGACCAGCCACACCAGGAGCGAGGGCGCCGCTTCGCTCATTCGCCGATCGGACCGTGGATGGGCTTGATGGAATCCCAGCTTTTGCAGCTGGGACACTGCCAGTGGTGAGCGCGCGCACCGAATCCGCAGCGTCCGCATCGATAGGCGGACGAACCCGCGACCAGCTGATCGGTCAGCTGCTTGAGCACCTGCAGCACATCGCGCTCCTGCGGACCGCTGTCGGCCATGCTCAGATCGATCAGCGCCCCCTGCCCGCGCACTGACGGCCGCTGCCTGAGGTGCCTGACCAGAAACTCCACCGCGTGGTCGCGGCCCTGCTCGCGCTCGATCAACCGGGTCAGGGCGAGAAGGGGCGAGACCCCTGGATGGCGCTCCATCATTTCGGTCAGGAAAGCACGCGCCCGATGCGCCTCGTCGCGCCGCTCGCACGCCGCCATCAGCTGCGCGAGGACCTCCGGCAACATCTCCGGCTCGTGCCGTGCAACCCGTTCGAAGGCCCGAATCGCCGCCAGATCATTGCCACTGGCGGCTTCGATCTCGCCGTCCAGTATTCCGGCGCGAACGCAGTTCGGCTCCGCTTCGAACGCCTGGGTCAGGCTGACTCGGGCGCAGGCAAGCTCCCCGCGCTGCCGCGACTGCTCGGCACATTCACAGTGGAACTGCGCCACCATCGGTCCAGTGCGTTCGCCGGTGGCCGCCTCGAACCGGATCGCGTGCTCAATTGCCTTGGGCCAATCGCGCTCCTGCTGATAGATCGAGATCAGGTGGCGGAGCGCCTGGGGTGCCGATGCCTCCAGCTTGACGAGGTCGGTAAACAGCGTTTCGGCCCGGTCCAACAGGCCGGCGCGCATGTAGTCTTCGCCAAGCTCAAGCACCGCCTGGGTCTTCTGCTCCTCGGTCAGACCGGTGCGTGCGATCAGGTTCTGGTGCACCCGAATGGCCCGATCAACCTCGCCGCGGCGGCGGAACAGGTTGCCAAGCGCGAAGTGGGTCTCGACCGTCTGTTTATCGACCTCGGCGATCTTGAGAAACACTTCGATTGCCTTGTCCGGCTGCTCATTGAGCAGGTAGTTCAAGCCGCGGAAGTACGTGGTGGAAAGCCGGCTGACCTTTCGTCCGGTGTGCCGCGCGCTGCCGCGTCGACCGGCCCACCAGCCCGACAACGCCGCCACTGGCAGCAGCAGGAAGATCAGCTGCAGCTCGCTCATAGGCGCTGCTCACCGATCCGCGCCGGAACGCCCGCGTTCTCTCTGGTGACGACTGCGTGCTGCTGCCGACCAAGCCTCCGACGCAACGGCACCACGACGCCCGCCCAAACGCAAAGCCCCCCAAGCAAGGCGCCGCACAGACCCGCAAGCAGCAGACCGACGCCGAGCCTGAGCTCGACCGCGTCAAAATAGAAGTCGAGCAGCACCATCTGCGGATTCAGCGCGCCAAACAGCGCCCCTGCCGCGACGACAGTCAAACAGAAGATCAGGTATGCAATGCGCACGGGCAAGCCCCCGTTGGATATCAGTCGTCAGCTTAACGGACCGCAGGTCGCATGCGTTGCCCCGATTGCGGGGCGCTCCCGGATGTCGCCACAGCACGCTGCTTCAGGCAGGCCGTCAGGCCGCGCCTGGGCCGTTGACGCGCTCGCGGAGTTCCTTGCCCGGCTTGAAATGCGGAACGTGCTTGCCCGGCAGCGCAACTGAATCACCGGTTTTGGGGTTGCGACCAATGCGCGGCGGCCGGAAGTGCAGCGAAAAGCTGCCAAAGCCGCGGATTTCGATACGTTCGCCGCCGGCCAATGCATCACCCATCTGGTCGAGCAGCGTCTTGACCGCGAGGTCGACATCGTCGGCCTTCAGGTGCGCCTGACGCAAGGTCAACGCCTCGATGAGTTCAGACTTGGTCATGCGGGTCGAGAGCAGTTCACGGGACGTGGATGGAGAGTACACCCGCAGCCCGCCATTGGCGGGCCGCAGGTCTCCCTACATTACTCGGACTTCGCCTCTTCGGACCGACCAAGCTGCTCGCGCAGCAGCGCGCCCAGCTTGGTGGTGCCGCTGGCGGCGCTGGAGGCGCTGGAGTACTCGTCCATCGTCTCGCGCAGGTCCGCTTCGTCCTTGGCCCGGATCGACAGCTGCAGGGTGCGACCCTTGCGATCCATGCCGATGAACTTCGCTTCGACTGCCTCGCCGACTTTGAGGTACTGCGTCGCGTCTTCGACCCGCTCCTTGGCGATATCCGCGGCCCGGACGTAGCCCTCGATACCGTCGCCCAGATCAATGGTGGCGCCCTTCGAGTCAACTTCCTTCACCGTGCCGGTGACGATGCTGCCCTTGGTGTTGGCCGCCATGTACTGGCCGAACGGATCCTGCTCAAGCTGCTTGACGCCCAGCGAGATGCGCTCGCGCTCCGGATCAACCGCCAGCACCACGGCCTCGACCGTGTCGCCCTTCTTGAAGTTGCGCACGATGTCGTCGCCAGTGGCGTTCCACGACACGTCGGACAGGTGCACCAGGCCATCGATGCCGCCATCCAGACCCACGAACACGCCGAAGTCGGTGATCGACTTGATCTGGCCGGAGACGCGGTCGCCCTTCTTGAAGTTGGAGGCAAACGCCTCCCACGGGTTCTGCGCGCACTGCTTGATGCCCAGCGAGATGCGTCGACGCTCTTCATCCACGTCCAGCACCATGACCTCGGTCTCGTCGCCGACCTGCACCACCTTGGACGGATTGACGTTCTTGTTGGTCCAGTCCATCTCGGACACGTGCACCAGGCCTTCGACGCCCGGCTCGATCTCGACGAAGCAGCCGTAGTCGGTGACGTTGGACACCTTGCCAAAGATGCGGGTGTTGTTCGGGTAACGGCGGGCGATGTTGTCCCACGGATCCTCGCCCATCTGCTTCAGGCCGAGGCTGACGCGGTTGCGCTCGCGATCAAACTTGAGCACGCGGACCTGCAGCTCGTCGCCGACGTTGACCACTTCGGACGGATGACGCACGCGCTTCCACGCCATGTCGGTGATGTGCAGCAGGCCATCGATGCCGCCGAGGTCGACGAATGCGCCGTAGTCGGTGAGGTTCTTGACCACGCCCGGCAGGATAGCGCCTTCCACCAGCCGCTCCATCAGCTGCTCGCGCTCTTCCGAGTGCTCGCTCTCGACCACTGCGCGACGCGAAACCACCACGTTGTTGCGCTTGCGATCGAGCTTGATGATCTTGAACTCGAGTTCCTTGCCCTCGAGGTAAACCGGGTCGCGCACCGGACGTACATCGACCAGCGAACCCGGCAGGAACGCGCGGACTTCCTTGATGTCGACGGTGAAGCCGCCCTTGACCTTGCCGCTGATGCGACCGACCACCGTGGCGGCAGCCTCCATCGCTTCTTCCAGCTCGTCCCACACCATCGAGCGCTTGGCCTTCTCGCGCGACAGCACGGTCTCGCCGAAGCCGTTCTCGAGAGAATCGAGCGCGACCTTGACTTCATCGCCGACGCCGACATCGATCTCGCCATCATCGTTGCGGAACTGCTCGATGGGGACGATGCCTTCGGACTTGAGGCCGGCGTTGATCACGACGACGTCCGAACGGACTTCTACAACGATGCCGGTGACAATGGAGCCGGGCTTGAGCTTGGCCAGTTTGGCTTCGCTCTGCTCGAACAGTTCGGCAAAACTCTCGGTCATGGGTTGATTTCCGGTTGAACGAACGGGCACCGGCTGCGCTTGCAGCACGTGGCCCACCACGTTAGCGGTGCGGATGCACCTGATGGGGAAAACCGGCAGGACGCCGGGGCTGTCCGCCACGCCAAACGGCGAGCGCAGTGCGCGGGAGGCGGCGGCGTGATTCGCCTCAGCTGGCGCGGACGGAGTCCGGCAGCAGGGCAAGCACCCGATCAACGACGGTGTTGATCGGAACGCCGGTGGTGTCGACCAGCACTGCATCATCAGCAGGCTTGAGCGGCGCCACCGTGCGCTGGGCATCTCGGGCATCGCGCGCGAGAATCTCGCGCAGCAGACCATCAAGTGTAACGTCAAGCCCCTTTGCCTTCAACTGCTTATGGCGACGCTCAGCACGTTCATTGGCGCTGGCGGTAAGAAACACCTTGAACCGGGCGTCGGCAAAAATCACTGTGCCCATGTCGCGGCCGTCCGCCACCAGGCCAGGCGAACGTCGAAAATCGCGCTGGCGCTGAACCAGCACGGCCCGCACGCCCGGTATGGCGGCAATGGCCGAGGCAGCCGCGCCGGCGGTCTCGGTGCGCAGCTCGTCGGTTGCGTCGATACCGTCGACCATCACCAGTGGCTCGCCGGCGCCGTTGTCCTGGAACTCCACCCGAGTGCGTTCGGCCAGCCGGATCAATGCGTCCGGGTCGCTGAGGTCGACGTCCTCCCAGCCCGCGGCAACGCCAACTCCCCGGTATAGAGCGCCTGAATCAAGAAAGTGCCATCCAAGGCGCGCGGCAACGTGCCGACTGATCGTGCCTTTGCCTGAGCCCGAAGGGCCGTCGATGGTCAGTACCGGGACTGCGAGTGCATTCATGGGGCGGCATTGTAGCGATCTGCGCAACATCCTCAGGTCACCGACCCCCGCACGCGTCCCGGGATCGCGTCAAGAATCGTGCCTGCTCGACTGCGCAAGTCCGCATCCGGCATCGCGGGCAATCTGCACAAAGCCGGGAAAAGAAGTGGCCACGTTTTCGCAATCGCGGATTTCAACCGTCGCTGACGCCAGCTGGCCGGCCATCGCAAGGCTCATTGCAATGCGGTGGTCACCGTGGCTCTCGACCACGCCGCCACCAAGCGTTCCGCCGCGGATGAGCGCGCCATCGGGCGTCTCGACAATCGCCGCGCCGAGCGTCCGCAGAGCGCTGGCCATGCTCGCGATCCGATCGGATTCCTTGACCCGCAGCTCGGCCGCACCGGAGATCCGGGTCTCGCCCTGCGCCAACGCCGCAGCGACAAATAGCGCCGGAAACTCGTCGATCATGTCGGGCACCAAGTGTTCCGGAATGGTGACTCCGCGCAGCCGCGCCGCGCGCACGCGCAGATCCGCGATCGGCTCGCCCTGCCGCTCACGAGGCTGTTCCAGCGTGATGTCTGCGCCCATCAGAGCAAGTGCGCGCAGCAGTCCGGTCCGACGCGGATGCACGCCGACGTCGCGCAACAGCAGGTCGGAACCCGGAATGACGCTGGCCGCCACCAGGAAGAACCCGGCCGAGGAAAAATCTGCGGGTACGTCGATTTCGCAGCCTCGCAGCCGTTCGCCGCCCGACAACCGCGCGAATCCGTCGCGATGCTCAACCTCCCAGCCAAACGCCTGCAGCATCCGCTCGGTGTAGTTGCGGGTTGGATGCGATTCCGCGACCGACGTGCTGCCCTCGGCATACAGGCCCGCCAGGAGCAGCGCCGACTTGATCTGCGCGCTGGCCACAGGCGTCGTGTAGTCGATGCCGCGCAGACGCTGACCGCCATGGATTACGAGTGGCGGCAGCCCGCCTTCCAGCGTGTCAATGCGCGCACCCATCTGCTCCAAGGGATCGGTGACCCGGCGCATGGGGCGCCGCGATAGCGATGCGTCCCCCACCAGCCGGGTGCTGAAGCGCTGACCCGCCAATACGCCGGCCATCAGCCGCATGCCGGTGCCGGCATTGCCGCAGTCGAGATCGCCCTTCGGCGCATGCAGGCCATGCAGACCCACGCCGTCAACGTGGCGGACGCGGGCGCCGGATGCCTCGATTCGAACGCCCATGGCGGCAAACGCCGCCGCAGTGGCGAGCGTGTCCTCGCCTTCCAGAAACCCGCTGATGCGGCTGCGGCCTTCGGCCAATGCCGCCAACATGATGGCCCGATGCGACACCGACTTGTCGCCCGGCACCCGCAGCTCGCCCGACAGCGCTGAACCTGGCGACGCGAAGAATGCCAGCGCGGTCACAGGACCACATCCAATGCCTGCAGCAGACGCTCGTTCTCCTCCGGTCGACCCACGGTAATGCGCAGGCAGCTGCCGAGGTCATAGCCCGCCATTGGCCGCAGCACCACGCCCTCAGCCAGCAACGCCGCTTCGATCCGTGAGCAGCGCGGACCAAAATCGACCAGCAGGAAGTTGGTCTGGGATGGACTGACCCCGAGACCGCGCTTGCGCAGGGCCTCGGTCAAGCGGCGCCTTTCGGCGGCATTCCGGACCCGAACCGACGCCAGGTGATAGCTGTCGGCCAGCGCTGCCTCAGCGGCCGCCAGGCCAAGCAGATTCACGTTGAACGATTCGCGGATGCGCTCCATCACCGCCACCATCGACGGATGTCCGAGCGCGTAGCCGACGCGCAGGCCTGCCAGCCCGTGGGCCTTGGAGAAGGTACGGGTCACAATCAGATTCGGGTAGTCGGCAAGCAGGTCTAGTGCGCTTCCAATCGACGGATCATCGACGTACTCGGCATAGGCCTCGTCGACGACCACCAGCACGCGGGGCGGCAATCGGCTCAGAAACTGCTCCAGCGCTTCAGCGTCGAACCAGGTTCCCGTCGGGTTATTGGGATTGGCCAGATATACCAGACGCGCGCCGTTGGCGGCCGCAACCGCCAGCGCATCAAGGTCATGACCGCGCGGCATGATGTCGTCGGGCGGACGGGCCGGCGTAACGATCAGACGCGCTCCCGCCGCCTGCGCTGCCAGCGCATAGACGGCAAAGGCATAGCGCGACACCGCCACATCGGCACCGACTCCGGCGAACACCTGGGCAAACTGCATCAGCAGTTCATGCGAGCCGTTGCCCAGCAGCACCGCACCGGGTTCAACCGCGTGCTTGCGCGCCAAGGCCCGCTTCAGGCCGCTGCCCAACGGGTCGGGATAGCGGTAGAGGCTCGACATGGCGGAGAAAATGGCATCCGCCACGCGCTCGCTGCAGCCCCAGCTGTTTTCGTTGGCCCCAAGCTCGACCAGATCCTCCCGCCCGCGCCGCAGCGCCACCAGGTCATGGCCCGGATCATACGCGCGCAGCCCGCGGATACCGGGCCGCACCAGTCCCGCAAAATCAGGAACCGTGACGGTCACAGCACGGCACAGGGATAAGATCCGAGCACCTTCACTTCCGACGCGAACGCCTCAAGGTCGGCCAACGCCGCCCGCACCGGGGCATCGTCGATGTGTCCCTCGAAGTCGATGAAGAACGCATATCGCCACAGCCCCTGGTGGGCCGGACGTGACTCGATGCGGTTCATGCTGAGGCCGCGGTCGGCCAGCGGTCGCAGGATGTTGAAGAGCGCGCCCGGCTGATCCTTGACGTAAACCAGAATGGACGTGCGGTCGTGGCCACAGGGCGGAAACAGCTCGCGACCCACCACCAGGAAACGAGTGGTGTTGTCCGGCCGGTCCTCGATCGGACCCGCAATCACCTTGAGGCCGTAGACGTGTGCCGCCGACGACCCGGCGATGGCCGCCGCATCGTCGGCGTTGCGCGCCCGGCGCGCCGCCTCGGCATTGCTGCTTACCGCCATCCGCTCGGTTTTCGGTGCGTTCTGACGCAGCCAGGACTGGCACTGCGCGAGCGATTGCGGGTGCGAGTAGACCCGCTCGACGTCCTCCAGCCGGCCGCTGCGCGAAAGCAGATACTGATGCACGCGCAGCTCCACTTCGCCGCAGATCTTGAGCGGCGAGACCAGAAACATGTCGAGCGTGGACTGGATCGTGCCCTGTCCGGAGTTTTCCACCGGCACCACGCCAAAATCGGCGTTGCCGGCGTGCACTTCCTGAAATACTTCCTCGATGCTGGCCAGCGGCAGCCCATGGGCAGAGTGGCCGAAGTGCTTGATCACCGCTTGCTGGGAAAAGGTGCCTTCCGGCCCTAGAAAGCCGATCTTCAGAGGCTCCTGCTGCGCCAGACAGGCGGACATGATCTCGCGGAACAGACGGACCAGAACCTCGTCGCTGAGCGGCCCGTCATTGCGATCAACGACCTGGCGCAGCACCTGGGCTTCCCGCTCTGGCCGGTAGTAGTCGATCGCTGCCTTGAGCGGGCCTTTGGCGCGTCCGACCTGGTGCGCCCACCGGGCGCGTTCGCCAATCAGCGTCTGGATCTCGCGATCAATTCCGTCGATGCGCTGCCGCGCCTCCCCCAACGCGGCCGGACCCGAGGCAGCATCCGTCGCGGCCGGCTTGCCTTTGCCCGCATCCTTGGACGCCTTACCGGGCGTGCCGGGCGTGCCGGGCTTGCCGGGCTTGCCGGGCTTGCTGAGCTTGCCGGATTTGCCGCCTTTGGACGCGCTGGCCATCACACCACCCGCAGCGAGAGAATGCCCTCGAGCGCCGCGATGCGAGCAAGTGCTGCCGCGTCAGCCTGGGCATCAATGTCCACCAGCGTGTACGCCAATGAGCCGCGCGATGCGTTGTGCATCTGGGCGATATTCAGACCCGCCTCGCCAAGCACCAGCGACAGCTGACCGATCATGCCGGGGCGATTCTGATTGGCGATGCACAGCCGCGCGGCGCCCTCACGAGCCATGCGAGTGGTCGGGAAATTGACCGAGTTGGAAACGTTGCCGTTCTCCAGGAACTCGCGGACCTGATCAACCACCATCAGCGCGCAGTTTTCCTCCGCCTCAAGGGTAGAGGCACCCAGGTGCGGCAGATTGATGACCCGTGGGTGCCCGATCAGATCCACACTGGGGAAGTCAGTGACGTAGCGGCCAATGGTGCCGTCCTCCAGGCCTTTACGCAGCGCAATGCCATCGACAATGCCGTCGCGCGCGAAGTTGAGCAGGACCACGCCGCGCCGCGCGACCGCCAACGCGGCATCGCCAAAAATCCCGCGCGTCGCATCGTTCAATGGCACGTGGAACGTGATGAAGTCGGCAGCAGCAATCAGTTCATTGAGGCTGCCCGCCTTGACCACATCGGAGGAAAGCTGCCACGCGCCGTCCACCGTCATGTGTGGATCAAAGCCAAACACCTGCATCCCAAGGGAGCGCGCTGCGTTGGCAACGCGGACGCCGATCGCTCCGAGTCCAACCACGCCAAGGGTCTTGCCAGCCAGTTCGGTGCCCACAAAACGCTTCTTCTCTGCCTCCATCGCGTGGTGCGGGTCAACAACCTCACGCAAGCCGGAGGAAAACCCCAGCGCCTCGGCGATATTGCGTGAGGACAGCAGCATGCCGGCGAGCACCAGCTCCTTGACCGCATTGGCATTCGCGCCCGGCGCATTGAATACCGGGACGCCGCGGGCGCTGAACGCCTCAACGGGAATATTGTTGGTGCCAGCGCCGGCGCGGCCAATCGCCTTGACCGAGTCCGGCGTGGTCACTTTGTGCATGTCGGCCGAACGCAGCAGCACGGCATCTGGCTGCGCGACGTCGTTGCCGATCTGGTAGCGATCGGCAGGCAACCGGTCGAGACCGGTGCGGGAGATATTGTTCAGCGTCTGGATCTTGAACATCGATGGGTCCTGCGGTTGGGGCCTCCCCCGGAAATGCGGCGACGGACTTCGCCGCCTGCCGCTGGAGTCACACTTTTTGTTCTGGTGAAGGTGCGGTGCTGCCAGCCGCTCACCCTTTTTGTCTGGCGAAGTCGGCCATGAAGTCGACCAGCGCTTTGACGCCAGCGAGGGGCATTGCGTTGTACAGCGAGGCGCGCATGCCGCCCACCGCGCGATGCCCCTTCAGGGCCAACAGGCCTGCATTTTCCGATGCCTTGAGAAACGCCGCATCCAGCGCGGAATCGTGCAGCGTGAACGGCGCGTTCATCCATGACCGCGCGGGGACCGCCACCGGGCTGCGATAGAACCCGCCAGACCCGTCAATGGCCTGGTACAGCGTTTCTGCCTTGATCCGATTGCGCACGCCAACCGCCTGCAGACCACCCTCCGCCTTGAGCCATTTGAACACCAGGCCAGCCAGATACCACGACAGCGTGGGCGGCGTATTGAGCATCGACCCCTCCTTGGCTTGGGCTGCATAGCTCAGCACCTTCGCCCTGGGCTGGCCGCTGCGCTCCAGCAGGTCGCGACGAACGATCACCAGCACCAGTCCGGACGGGCCGATGTTCTTCTGCGCGCCTGCGTAGATCAGCCCGAAGCGCGACACGTCAAGCGGCCTCGACAGGATGGTCGAGCTGAAGTCTCCGACCAGCGGCACGTCGCCCGCATCCGGCACCCGGTGGAACTCCACGCCCTGGATGGTCTCGTTGGGGGTGTAGTGCAGGTAGGCCGCTGCGGGATCGACTGTCCAGCTGCCTTCCGGGGGCACGTCGGTGAAATTGCCGGCCTCGGTGGTCGCCACCACGCGAGCGGTGACATAGGGCTTGGCCTCGGCTACCGCCTTCTGTCCCCAGGCTCCCGTCACCAAGTAATCCGCAGCCTGACCTGGCGACGCCAGGTTGAGGGGAATCTGTGCGAAATGCTGGGTTGCGCCACCTTGCAGGAATAGCACCGCGTAGTCCGCTGGAATGGCCAGCAGCTCGCGCACGTCCGCTTCGGCCTCGTCCGCCAGCGCAATGAACGCTTTGCTGCGGTGACTGATCTCCATCACCGAGGCCTGCTCGCCCTGCCACTCGAGCAATTCGTCCCGAGCCCGCTGGAGGACCGATTCAGGCAGCGCCGCAGGACCGGCGCTGAAGTTGAAGGCACGCGACATGGCGAACTCCCTGAAAATAGCCGAAGACACTAGCATGCCGCAGCGCAGCACGAACAGCGGAATGCAGACGTTTGCCTACCTCAGGGCCGTTCAGAGATGGTCGCGCCGGTCGGACGCCAGCAGCCGCTCAAACTCGGCCGCTGGCAGCGGCGGAGCAAACATGTAGCCCTGCCCCAGCCGACAGCCCAGCGCCTGCAAAAGCTCCGATTGCTCTGCGCTTTCCACCCCTTCGGCGGTCAGCGTCAACCCGAGGTCGCTGGCAAACGCCACGATGGTCCGCACGATGGCGCGATGCCGGTGGTTGGTGGACATGTCGAGAATAAAGCTGCGATCAATCTTGAGCGCATCGAACGGCGCCGACGCGAACGAATCGAGCGAGGAATACCCGGTTCCAAAATCGTCCACCACCAGCCCGACACCCAGGTCCTTGAGCGCCGCAAGGGTGGCGTGGGTGCGCGCCCGGTTGGCGCGGAAAACGGTCTCGGTCACCTCCAGGCTCAGGCACGTCGGCGCCACGCCACTGGACTCAAGCACCATCGCCACTTCGTCAACGAGGGTCGCACTGCCCATCTGGCGATCATCAAGATTGACGTTCAGACGAAGATCGGCATAGTCCGGATAGGTCATCTGCCAGCCGACCAGCTGGTCGCAGGCCACCTGCAGGACCCAGCCATCAAGCTGGGCAATCAGGCCCATCTCCTCCGCCACCTGCAGGAACTCAGCCGGCAGCAGCAGCCCACGCGCGGGATGCCGCCAGCGCACCAACGCCTCACAGCCCACGATGCGGGCGTCGGCCAGCTGCACCAACGGCTGGAAGTAAACCTCGAACTGCCCGTTGCGCAGGGCAGAGCGCAGATCGCGTTCAAGTTCGAAGCGAAGTCGCGCATCACCGTGCATGCTGTCGTCAAACAGCACAAATCCGGCCTTGCCGGCGGCCTTCGCCCGGTACATGGCGGTATCGGCGTCACGCAGAATCTGCACCGGGTTGCGGTATTCCGACCGCCCCTCGACGATGCCGATGCTGGCGCTCGAATAGGCAAGCTGCTCACCAATCTCGAACGGCGCTTCAAACAGCTGGATGACCCTGCGCGCGAGTGCGACCACCCGCTCGCGATCGCACGGGCCGAGCGGCAGAATCGTGAACTCGTCGCCGCCGTAGCGGGCGACCATCGCATCCCCAGCCAGCGCCGTGCTCATCTGGTCGGCAAGCGTCACCAGCAGCAGGTCGCCCGCGGCGTGGCCAAGGCTGTCATTGACCAGCTTGAACCCGTCCAGATCAAGAAACAGCACGGCAAAGTCGTACACATCGGTCGCCCGCGCCTGCGCCAAACGCTGCTCCAGCGCCTCCTGGAACATCAGTCGGTTGGGCAAGCCGGTCAGCGCATCGTGGGTGGCATGGAAGCGCAGCCGACGCTCGGCCTCCCGATGGCGGGTGATATCCAGCACCATGCCGGTAATGTGCGGCGCATCGTCAATCCGGATCGCCGAACAGCTCACCCGCACCCAGAAGCGCGTGCCGTCGCTGCGCAGATAGCAGCTCTCGAACTCAGACGGCAGCTGCTGCCCGGACTCGAGGTCGGCCAGCCTCTCGGCCGAGGCAATGTGCTGCTCCGGCGCCACCAGCTGACTGAAATCCAGACCGAACAGGGTCGCCTCGTCGTAGCCGAACATCGCCGTCAGCGCGCGGTTGGCATACACATAGCGGCGCCCGTTAGAGATGAAAACACCTACCTGGCTGTGTTCGACCAACGTGCGATAGCGGGCCTCCGAACGAGCCAACGCCTCCGCCATCTGGCGCTGGCGAGTCACATCGATCACCGACCCGGCGAACTCGGTCGGCGCTCCGTTGCTGGATCTCATGACGCCGGCGCTGACACTGCCCAATAGCCGACCACCGCTGCGGGTTCTCAGGTACACCTCGCGGTCTCGGATGATGCCGTCGCGCGCCAGGTCTTCGAGCACCTGGCGCCGCTCATTCGGGTCGAGGTAGACCTCCGCCATGCTCGGAGTAACCGCGCGCATATCCTCCACATTCGGGTAGCCAAGCATGGCCAGCAGGCCGTTATTCACCTCCAGAATCCGGCCATCGACGTGCGTCTTGAAGAGTCCGATGGGCGAACCTTCAAACAACTCGCGGTAGCGACGCTCGGCATCCTCGAGCGCCTGTCGGCGATCATTCTCGATGGTGATATCGCGCATCAGACCCGACGAAGCGATATCACCGCCGTACTGCACGGCATCAGCGTGCACCGCCACCGTCACGAAATGGCCCAGTACATGCCGGACGCGAATCGTGTAGCGCTGCACATCCGACGAGCCGCCTTCGCGCTGCAGACGCCTGGCCGATTGCGCCGCAGCGTCCTCCGGGTGCACCAGCTCCATGTACTGGCGACCGGCCAGCTGCGCTCGGGTCAGACCGAGGATGTCCGCCATGGCCTGGTTGCAGAAAAGGATGACCCCGCGCTGGATCAGAAACACGCCATCGCGACAGCTGTCAACCAGAACTTTGTAGAGGGCTTCGGACTCCCGGAGCGCCGCCTCCGCCGCCAGCGCTTGAGTGATCTCGACGGCAGACCCCTCGTAGGCCGACACGCGCCCCTGGGAGTCCCGGATCGCACGCGAGTTCTCACTCACCCAGATGAACTGTCCATCAACCCGACGAACGCGGCTACGCTGATTGCTGAAGCTGCCATCAGCCTCGATCAGCCGGCGCAGCTCGCTGCGCCGGCTGGGGTCGACATAGAGCGCCGCCGCTGCATCGGCGCCGAGCTGCATCAGGGCCTCCGGGTTGGCGAAACCCAGCAACGAGGCCATTGCAGGATTGACGTCAATGAAACCGCCTCCGGGCAGGCTCCGGTACAGCCCCTCTGCCGCAGCAAGAAACAGTGCCTGGTAGCTCCCGCTTTGCGCGCCGAGGGCGACTTGATCCGCGGCTGAATCCTCGGCCAACAGACAAAGCAGGTACGCCTCACCCGCGTCCTCGAACAGCTCGCAGGTCAGCCGGCCGCTGGCGGCGCGGCCGTCACGACCGGCAAACTGCAGCCGCATTCCGTTGATAGGCAGGCTGCTGCGTAAGCGCGACCAGACCAGTGAACGGGTGGTCAGGTCCGGCCACATTCCGATATCAACCGGGCGTCGTCCCAGCACTTCCTCGCGGCGATAACCCATGCGCCGCTCAAACGTACTGTTGACGTCGATGAAGGCGCCATTGGCCGCTTTGACGACGGCAACCATCGCCGAGGAATACCTGAAGGAAGAAGCGAGTCGCATGCGCCTGCTGGGAAGTTTTTTGGCGCGACCGGTCGCTACCTGAGGAGCACCGGAACCAATTGCGACCAATGTTGTTGTGAGGTACCGCACCCGCCGCGCGACCCGCGAGGCGGTAATCCAGCTAGCGCGGCGCGTAGACCAGCAGCGCTGCCAAGCCCGCACCGATGGCGGCCGCCACCAGAATCAGCCACCCGTATGAAAACCTGGACCCTGGGTCGCCGGCCTCGTCGCCAGCCACATTCGCCGCGACCATCGGACGCGGGGTCGACCGAGGCGCCAATGAAGGGCGCCCGCCGCCGTCGGACGACGCGCCCTGGGCTCGCACCGCCTGCAGCGTCTGGGTAGTGCCCGCTGCCATGCCTGGCAGCGTCGCCGGCGCTGCGCTGCCGCGCGGCGGCAAACCGGGCGCTTCCAGCACAAACCGATGGCCGTCGACGGCGATCTGGTCGCCGGGGTGCAGCACCGCATTGCGCACGGGCACACCGTTGACCACGCTGCCTTCGGACGAGCCAACGCCGCGCAACAGCACGCACTCACCATGTATCTCAAGCGTGGCGTGGTGTTCAGGCAGATCTGGATCGTCCAGATGCACCTCCATGGTTGCGCCCCGGCCGATGCGCACTGGATCGCGCAGGCTCAAGCTGCGTCCGGAATAGCTGCCGCTGACGCCGCGCAGCACCACGCGAGCCGCTGCGGTGCGCTGGGCCGAGTCGACCAGCGGCCTACTGTCCGCCGGCACCGAGTCCTCGATCAGCGCGTCACGGTCAGGCTTCACCAGAACCTGCAGGCGTTCGAGGCTGACGACGTCTCCCAGTCTCAGGAATGCAAACTCCCGAACGGGCCGAGCATTCACATGCACGCCAGCCGCAGCATCAAGCACACTCAGCAGGATCCCGCGCTGCTCATCAACGCGAAATCCCGCGTGTCGCGCAGCAAGCCCGGCGTCGGGAATCAGTACCCGATTGCCAGGCGCGCTACCGACGGTCGCTTCACCATCTTCCAGCAGCACATCCGGGTGCTCGCCGTTGGGAAAACTCAAGCGCATTTCCACACCCCCTCCCGCTCCTTCGCTGACTCTAGCACCGGGCAGGACAAAACGTGAAGTAGTAGGCAAAAAAAGCCTTTCGATGGAGTGTGCGGCCGGTTCACAATGCTGCGGCAGATCAGACTAAGGAATCCGGTGCCATGCCCAGCATTGAAGTTCGACGGCAACACTCCAAGCCTATCAAGGAGGCGCGCAAAGCGGTGGAGCACGTGGCGGAGAAAATCGCTGAGCGCTTCGACGTCACGTACAAGTGGGAAGGCAATACGCTGCATTTCGAGCGCAGTGGCGTTGATGGTCATATTGCTCTCACTCGCGGCGAAGTCTGCGTCAGCGCCAACTTGAGCTTCTTTCTGCTCGCGCTGCGCGGGCCGATCGAGCGCGAGATACACAGCCAGATCGACAAGCAGTTCGCCTGAGCCCGTCACCGAGCGCGAAACGGGTTCGGGTCGGAGGCGAAAAGTCGCTCGGAAACATGCAGCTCGCGGGCAGCAATCTCATTGACGAAAGGCCCCGATCCGCCGAGCGCACGAAAGGCGTCAAAACCACGCTCCAGAAAACTTTGCAGCTCGCCCAATCCTGCGGCGCGCGCCGGCATTCTCGAGATGCGCAGAAGTTGCCCGATCAGGGGCTTGGAAACCGTGCGGTCGAGACTCTCGCCCACGTGCTGTATCAACCCGACCTGATGGGCCCGGAGGCGCGGCAGGCCGGCCTTCCTGTATGCCCGAGCGTAGCGCTGCAGCTCGACCGGGCCTTGGACTCCGTCGTTCGAGAGCACGCCGGCCACCCGCACGTCGAAGGCATGACTGAGCGCCGAGAGTTCGATCGCGTCGGCCGCCGCAGCCAGCAGCTTGACCGGCAGCACGCGTCGCATTATCGGCAGCACCCGCTCGATGTTGTTGTCGCGTGCACTCACGTCGAAGTCACCGTAAAGGTCGGACAGGAAGAACTCCGCGGCCGGTCGTTCGCGTGGTGACGCAAGAAAGTCAGCGAAGCTTTCGCGCAGCCGTGCGGCTTGGAATCGCTGCAGCTCAATCAGGATCGGTTTCCGGTTGACCGGGAAAAGATCGGGGTCACGGTAGCGCTTGTTGATCGCAAGGAGTCGCAGCAGACGTCGATCCAGGGCCGGGTGGCTCATTTTTTCCAGACTCAGGGCGAAACGGCGTGCATAGTGCCACGTCCCCAAAATGCTGCGGCATCCCAATCCAACCGACGGCCGGACTGCGACCAAGGTCGGATTGCCCGGGAGGCCTTCACAGCTACAATTGGGGACTTCCCCCCAGCGGACCGCCACAATGCTGTCTCTACAACCAGCGACCCGGCACGCGCCGAGCTCGGCACGCATCGGCGTAGCGATTGCCGGGGGAGGCCCGGTGGGTGGCATGTACGAACTCGGCGTGCTGCGCGCGCTTGATGAGGCCGTTGAGGGCCTTGATCTCACCAATCTCACTGTCTACGTTGGCGTGAGCTCAGGCGCGTTCATCGCCGCGGCGTTGGCCAACCGCATGAATACGGCCGATATCACGCGCATCTTCGTTACCGAAAATGCTCATGACGTGAAGTTCCGTCCCGAACTGTTCCTGCGGCCAGCGTTCTACGAATATGCGCAGCGGCTATCCAGCGTTCCCCGCGTCCTGTTCCGGTGGTGGCGCGATGTGCTGTTGGACCCCGCGGCCGCCAGCGCGAACGATGCGTTCAATCGGCTGGGGTCTCTGATACCCACCGGGCTGTTCGACAACGAAGAGATTGGCCGCTTCCTCGCGCGCGCGTTCAGCCTGCATGGGCGCACCAACGACTTTCGCGAGCTTCGGCGCAAGCTCTTCGTGGTCGCAGTTGACCTCGACAGCGGTGAAGCGGTGCGCTTCGGGTCCGCCGGCTGGGACGACGTACCGATTTCGCGCTCGATTCAGGCCAGTTCTGCGCTGCCCGGTCTCTACCCGCCTGTGACCATCCGCAATCGGCAATTCGTGGACGGCGCGCTGCGCCGGACCATGCACGCATCAGTGGCGCTGGAGCAGGGTATCGACCTGCTGCTGGGAATCAATCCGCTGGTTCCATTTGACGCCACCCAGGCGCGCCAGTCGGGTCGGCCCCCGGCCAGCCTGATCGAGGGCGGGCTGCCGGCCGTGCTGTCGCAAACGTTCAGGACACTGCTGCAGTCGCGCATGCAGGTGGGCATTGCCAAGTATGCACAGCAGTACGACGACGTCGACAAGCTCTACCTGGAGCCGGATTCAAACGACGCGGAGATGTTCTTCACCAGCGCGTTCAGCTACCGCTCCCGGCGCAATGTGTGCGACCACGCCTATCGGGCAACGCTGAACGACTTGCGCAAGCAGGCCGATGTGCTCCGCCCCCTGCTTGCGCGCCACGGACTACGACTGCGCGACGAAGTGCTCGGCGATCTGGAGCGTACGATGCTCGACGGTCTCGCACCCGAGCGGCGCCGGCACAGCAATACCACCGCGCAGCTGCGCCGGGCGCTGGATGATGTTGAGTCGCTGCTGGTGCAGCGCCGCCGGCCGGCGGTCCGCCGGCGGCGGCAGTGATCGCGCCCGTCGGTCGCTGGACTGCCGGTCGAGCACAGATCAGTGGTGATGACCGCCCGGCGCATGGGCGTGACCGTGGGCCAGCTCTTCCTCGCTGGCGTCACGAACGTCGATGACCTCGACCTGGAAACTCAGCGTCTTGCCAGCCATCGGGTGGTTCATGTCGAGGTCGACCACACTCATACCGACCTTGATGACCGTCGCCAGCCGCTGACCCTGGCTGGTCTGCACCCGCGTGTGCATGCCCGGACGCAGCCGACCCGCATCGCGCAGCTGCTTCTTGGGGGCCCGCTGCAGCAGGCCCGGCTGATGCTGGCCGTACGCATCCTCGGGCGCAACCGTCACCTCGAACTGGTCGCCGGCGCAATGACCCAGCAAGGCCGCCTCCAGCCCGGGGATGATGCCGCCATGACCGACCAGTATCGCCAGCGCATCGCCACCCGTGGATGATTCGATAGCCGGCTGACCCGGTTCGGAAACGGTGTAGTGGAACTGGACAACGCTGTCCTTGGCAATCTGCATGATTCACTTCGGGGTAGATCGGGGACGCGGATGCTATGCCCATTCTGGCCTCTCCGCCAGCGGCAGCCGACTGCTTGCGCATGGGCTCCAACCCGGCCTCGAATGCGCCAGCGACCCGTCGACGTACATACTTGAGCGAAAGGCGGAACGCTTGGCACCGCGGACGGAATCACTCAACGCTTCACAGAGCGCCAGAACGGGCGCGCCAGCAACCGGGATGGCGGCTTCAATGAGACGACTTTCTGATCGCTGGATGAGATTCCGACCTGATCCCGACGCTCACCAGCTGCCGGCACGAAGAGGAAACGGATCGATGAACCGATGGCCAGCCGCGAATGCCAGCGCGTTCCAGATCCTCGCTGACGTGGGTGCCGTTGCCATTCGCCTCGCGCTTGTGGCGATCCTGATGGCCCTGCTGGGCTGCGGCGGCGGCAATAGCCGCCGCAGCTCAAGTGCCTCGGATCTGGCGGCTGCCAATGGTGTATCGATGCACGCGATCGGACTGGTGGGCACACCCTACCGATACGGCGGCAACTCACCCGCATCTGGGTTCGACTGCAGTGGCTTGATCGGCTATGTCTATCGCGAAGCAGCCGGGATCAGCCTGCCGCGCAGCACCCGCGATATTGCCGCCATGGCAGCTCCTAACGTGGCAGCCGAGGAGCTGAGGGTTGGCGATCTCATCCTGTTTGGCAGCAAGCACCAGGTTGAACACGCAGGAATCTATGTCGGTGAGCGGCGCTTTGTGCACGCGCCGTCAGCGGGGGGAACCGTTCGACTTGACTCGCTGGACTCCGAGCACTGGAAGCGCAGGCTGCTCGGTGGCCGCCGGCCGATTCGCTGAACGCCGGCCGGAATCGCGGCAACCCGGCACTGGCGGTTTGTCGGAAGGCGCCAGCGATCGCCCGAATGGCTCGCGAATTCGCGTGATGGTCGCGCAGGATATTGTTCGCACAAGGGACTACCGAAGGAGCGGCGTAGCCGGCCATACGACCCACTGAGGAAAATCTCCTGTGCGGACAAGAGACAAGCGAGGGCGCGTGAGATTCATGAAATATGCGGGCTAGAACCAGCCCCAGGCAATATCCTCGAACTCCACCTGCCAGGGGCCAGTCTCCCGGAGGTCGCGACCCAGCGCGATCAACAGACCTGTGGCCTCAGGTACTACAGGGTGGACAGCGGAATCCTGCACCTCGGCGCGGCCAAGCTCGATCACTCGACCATCGCGAATCGTTTCGACTGCATAGGCGATCCAGCGCTGATCGTTCGCGTGCAGCTGGACTCGGTACTGAATCCCGTCACAGAGTCCGTCGGGGAACCGCCCGGTCGACCGCCACAGAAAGTTGCCGCCCGGCCAGAAGCTTTCGATTTGCATCCCGCGTGCGCCGCCAAACGCCTTTCGCTGGTCCCCGGAAATCGTTTCAGGCGTGACCGCGGACGATGTGTCCCCCAGCGTCATGCCGCGTCCGGAGATGCTGCAAGGACGGCCCGCTTGGTCGAGGCCCAGACGGGCGCGCAGGACGACCGCGAGGTGGGAGAACGGCGAGTGGGTGAAGAGCCCGTTCGAGACGAACCGGAAGCTTAACCACTGAGTGTTCGACTGGGCAGGACGCTCGCAGTCGTAGTGGTGGAAGTAGACTGCGGCGGCGTCATCGCGGCTGCAAAGTCTGAAGGTCGACACGCTCCAGGACGCCGGGCTTGATCAGCGATGCAACCGAAGGGAAAGCACGCGCCGCACGGCAATACCCTCGGCCGCGCGGCAGCGTTCTGCGATCAGCGGCGACGGCCGCGGATGCGGGTCTCCGACTTCAAACCAACGCGAATCAAGTCACCGCCCTGCGCACTACCATCGAGAGCGGCGATGGCAGCACGCGCCTCGTGTCCTTCCATCTCCAGCTCCGCAAAGCCCTTGCATTCACCAGAGAACAGATCTTTCGACATCTTCAGGCCGCGCACGCGACCGTGCGTCTCGAACAGTTCGGTGAGGGCCTTTTCCGTCATTCCACGCGGCAAGCCGCGCACGCTCAAGCTCAGCATGTTTCACCTCCTTGAAAACAAAAACGCCGGGCGGAACTGGCCCGCCCGGCGTCATAGCACCAGTGCAGCGCTGATTACAGCGGCTGCACCTGGTCTGCCTGCAGGCCCTTCTGGCCGCGGGTAACCACGAAGCTCACTTTCTGACCTTCCTGCAGCGACTTGAAGCCGCTACCCTGGATGGAACGGAAGTGGACAAACAGGTCTTCACCTGTGGCCGGGGTGATAAAACCAAAGCCCTTGGCATCATTGAACCACTTGACGGTTCCGGTCTGACGATCCGACATCTAACTACTCCTGAAACGGTTTAAAAGTATCGCGGCCGCGGAGACTTCCGGGCCGAGTCTGAGGTTGCAGGGAGAAAGCGAGAAGCGACGATGCAGCAGATCGTTGGATCAACCCCACCGGGACACGATTGACAGTGACCCTGGCAAACACAGCCCGCAAAGAGTACACCAAGCGCAACGCAATCGCCAATGGTCCTCGCGCGCCATGTTCATTTTGCTTAGCAGCCTGTCGGACGTAGGTGGTCGAGGCTATTGCTGGCTGTCTGAGGACAGACAACGACGATTCGCAGGCCCATAGCAGCGCTGTGGGCCAAGAATTGGCGGCGTGCGCTTTTTTTTTGAACACTCGGGCCGCGCAGACGGATTTGCAGCCCGGCCGGCCTACGTCCGACAGGCTGCTGGCCCGCATGTTTCATGAATTCGCGCGATGGTCGCGCAGGATGTTGTTCGCACAGGAGACTACCGAAGGAGCGGCGTAGCGGGTGATACGACCGACTGAGGTAGTCTCCTGTGCGGACAAGAGACAAGCGAGTGCGCGTGAGATTCATGGGGTATGCGGGCTAGGTGCCACTCACCGCGCGCCTCAGTCGAGGGAAACCGGCGCCTCGGTTGGCGCACTTTGGGCGCTGTCGGCAACCATGAGGCTGGCGTCCGGCAGCGGCCGTCCGGCAAGAAAGGCGCTGATGCAGGCGTTGGTCGCAGTGATCGCATCGAATGGTGTGCCGTGCCTGGAACCCTTCACCACCACAAGCTCTGAACCCAGTCGCTGCGCCCAGCGTCGCTTCTCCGCAAGCCCGGTGTAGTCGTGCTCACCGGCAAGCATAAGCGTTGGCGCAGAAAGCAGGTCCAGCCGGTCGGCCGCGCACCAATCGGCCAGCGCGCGCGCGCTGGCCAGGTAGGGTGCGACCGGGCTTGCTCCAACCACAGCCGAAACCCGCGCCCGCATCGGCGCCTGATGGGGCAATGGAAACAGGCGCTTGGCCACCATGTCGGCAGCGCGCCGCAGTCCTAACGCCCTGACCATGCCAATCTGAAGGTTCAGCTCCAGCCACTTCTTCCAATGGTCCACACGATAGCTGGGCAAGCTGTTGATAAGCAGGAGACGGCCCATTTGAGCGGGACGCTGCAGGGCCATCTCCAGCGCGACGGCGCCTCCGAGAGAAAATCCGACAATGTGCGGACGGACAGCCTCGATCGTGTCGAAAAGACCCCACAGCGCGGCAGCCATTGTCTGAATGCTCAGCCCAGTCGCCGGCGCCTCGCTCTGGCCGGAGCCCGGAAGGTCCGGGAGTATCAAGCGGTAGCCGTCGATCAGCGGCGGCACTTGGAAAGCCCAGTCGGCGCCGCTGGACCCGAGGCCGTGGATGAACATGACTGGCTGACCGCTGCCCAGCTCGCGCCAGTGGAGTCGACGTGCTGCTGCGGCGTGCCGGGGCATCTGGGCTCAAGCGTTGATCGGGGTCGGAATGCTAACCCGGACCTGCATTCACGGTTGCGTTATTGATCTGGCGACACACTACCCAAATCCTTCGGTTCATCGGTACACTCAGCTAGTCATCAAAACTTGGGAGGGCAGCAATGTCTGAGGCACACGCATCAACCGTCGGCCTGGCCGGCGCTGAACAAGTCAATCGGACCGTCCGGCAGGCCTATACCCTGCTCGGAATCGTTATGGCCATCGCCGCGGCTGGGGCAGGCATCGGACTGGCGGTGGGTATGCCATGGAGCATCGGCATGTGGGTGGCGCTGATGGTGGTCTTCATCGGTGGGCCCATGCTGATCAGTTCCAAGCGGGACAGTCAGGCCAGTATCGGCTTGACCATGGTCTGGGCGGGTCTGGTGGGCTTTCTGCTCAGCCCGATGGTCGGCTCCTATCTGGCGTTCCCCGGCGGGTCGAGCATCGTGCTGAACGCGTTGGCGACCACCGCCGTCCTGTTCTTCGCGCTGTCAGCCTACGCGTTGACGACCAAGAAGGACTTCAGCTTCATGGCTGGCTTCCTGTTCGTCGGTCTGATCGTGGTGCTGCTGGCCATCGTGGCCAACATCTTCCTGCAGATTCCGGCGCTGTCGCTGACCATCTCGGCGGTCGCGGTGCTGCTGATGTGCGGCATGATCCTGTTCGACACCAGCCGGCTGGTGAACGGCGGCGAGACCAATCCGGTGATGGTGGTCGTCTCGCTGTTTGCGAACATCGCCGTCCTTTTCATTCACCTGCTCAGCCTGTTCGGTTTCCTGAGCAGCGACGACTGAGCGCTGAATCTAGCAGCCTGTCGGACTCAGGTCGGCCGGGCTGCCAGGCGACCCTGGCGAATAGCTACTGGCTGGGGTTGCGCTTCAGCCGACAAAGAAATGGGCCCGCATCGCGGGCCCATTTGCTTTTCGCGTCAATCAGACGGTTAACGTGAAAGTCGTTCGGGTTTGGCTTCTGCATTGGCCCCTCCCCGATGTTCGAGGAAGGGCGGGGATGGACTGGGAAGCACTTTGGCCCAACTTTCATGTTGCGGAGTGCTGCTGCCCCGCTGCATGAACGTTGGCGGAGCAAGCTCCGCTCTACCGAAGCCTTGCGAATCGTCACGCTCTCGCACCTCGTGACGCTCTCGTACCTCGTGACGCTCTCGTAGAGCCGAGCTTGCTCGGCTGCTCCCTTGGGGGATGCGCACTGAGCCAGGCTTCAGCGGAGCAAGCTCCGCTCTACAAAAGCATTGCACCTCGTGACGCTCTCGTACCTCGTGACGCTCTCGCACCTCGTGACGCTCTCGTACCTCGCGACGCTCTCGTAGAGCCGAGCTTGCTCGGCTGCTCCCTTGGGGGATGCGCACTGAGCCAGGCTTCAGCGGAGCAAGCTCCGCTCTAC
>JBBRBN010000054.1:0-27467 GCA_038205755.1 Lysobacterales bacterium
CGCGGCTCGGCCATCGCCTCGGCGATGAAGCGCTGCTGCACATAGTAGCGACGCGTCCAGGCGAGGGCGTCCTGCGCAGTCTCGACGCTCAGCTCCGGATGGTCGCTGACGTAGGCGCCAAACAGCTCATCGCGCCGGCGCTGCCCTTCCTGTGCTGCGGCGCGCTCCGCGCCCAGTAGCGACAGCGCCGAGGGCGTCGGGGCAAGTCGCGAGGCGAGCGTGTCGACGGCGGCGGGCAGCAGCCAGAGCAGCGTAACCCACAGCGTGACGAGCCAGGCAAGCGCTGTCGCCGCGCTGGCCGTGCGACTGCCAAGCAAGGCGCAGGCCCCGCTCCACAGCAGGGCCCATCCCAGCAAGGGGACGAGCCAGAACAGCCAGCCTGTCAGCGCCGACATCCCGCCGGCGGCAATTGCCGTGGCAGCGCTGATCGCGGCCAAGGGCAGTAGAAGTGCCAGTGTGCGCAGGATGTGTTGACGCAGGTAGAGCGAGGACAGCGGTGTCTGCGCGGCAAGCAAGGGCAACCGCCCGTTGCCGCGGTCGTCGCCTGGCAAGGCGAACAGCAGCGCCAGCAGCGCCAGCGGCAGCAGAACGATCGCGACAAAGCCCAGATCGAAGCGGCCGGCGGTCAACAACAGCGGGCTTTGCAGTTCCCGCCCCTTGGCGGATTGCTGCGGCCCGCTGAACAGCGAGACGCGGAGCGTCAGGTTGGCACGATCAAGCAGGCCAAGGTCGAGCGCGGCCAGTGCCGGCAGCGGCATCACCACCGGGCTGCGCAGGATCGACGGAACGCCGACATAGGCATCGGCCGGTGCGGAACCGGCCTCGACCGCAGCCATCCGCTCACGCTCCGCCGCGCGCTCCTGCGCAGCCGCTTCGACAAAGCGCGCCTGATCGGCGCGCAGCGCCTGCACCGCGCTCCACCCGCCGTAGCCGGCGTAAGCGAGCAGCGCAATCCAGCCGATCAACACGACGCGAGCGCCGCGATCGCGCGCCAGCAGACGCAGCTCAAACGCCCAGCGACTCATGGCGAGGCCTCCTGCTGCGCGCGGCGCAACCCGACGAACAGCAGCGCCCCGATGAGGGCGAGCCACGCCGTCAACACACCAAGTGCTGCGGAGGGAAACACCACCTCGCTGACATCGGGCAGCCGATACGACCAGCGCGGCGCGGCGGCCCAGAGTTCCGGGCCGGCCCGGTAGGCGGAACCCTGCGCCTTGCCGTGCCGGGTGAGGTCGCCATTGAGAAAGCGTTGCAGCTCGCGCCGATGCAACTCGGCCGCGTCGGCGAAGTGGCGATGATGTCGCCAGTCGCTTCCCGCAGCCCACTGCGAAAGCTGATCCAGCGCCGGCAGCGGCGAGAACACTGCCAACCGGAGGCGCCAGCTATCCTGCGCAGCCAGCTGCTGCCACAGCTGGCCGTAGTGATGGTCGTAAACCGTATTGGCATGCTCCTCGCCGGCCTGCATGGCGATCCCGGCGAAGCTGACCGGCAGGTCTTCTTCGCGCTCGACGCCGTACTCGGCCAACGTGATCTGCAGCAGTTCGGTGCGTCGCGCATCGGCGCTGGAATGACCGTCGATGCCGGCCGCATGGCCTTCGCGCACGGACGCCCAGAACGCTTCCGGAGTCGACAGTGGAGCGACCTGATCAGCGGCGTTGACCAACAGCCGCGGCGCAATGACTGTCGTCAGCAGCCACAGGCCGAGAAGGCCGGCTAGCGCGCCGCGAGCGCTTCGCGAGAACAGCGAAACCGCCAGCGTCGTCAGCACCCAGATTGATGCGTACAGTCCGTAGCCGAGCGCCAGCCAGGCGCCCCGACTGGCATCGAAGTTCCATGCGGCGAGCGTCAGCGGCAACCACAGCAGCGCAGCGAGACCGAGCAGCATCGTCGCCTTGCCCAGCAGCAGCGCGGCCGGTCGCGCGCCCTGAACCCAGTGCAGGCGCAAGCGCCCGCTCTCGCGCTCCCCGGCCCACAAGGACGCACCGGCAACGACCAGCAGCAAGGGCAACCCCCACTGCAGCAGGGCCGCTGCCGAGCGCGGCAACACCTCGCCCTCCTGCGACTCGATCGGGCGCAAAGTGGCGGGGTTCTGGTAGTGCGCCTCCATCCACACGCCGATCCCGAGCGCTCCGGTGACGCCAGGGTCGAACCACTGCAGCGCGGCCGCGGGCTTGAAGGCGTACTGACCAAAGTGCGCAACGCTGTGCGGATTGCCGGCCGCTTGGCCGATCCAGGTCGCGTGATCGAGTTGGTCGGCCTGCTCTGCCTCGATCTGCCAGGCACGCGCTCCGCCGGCACCAATCAGCGCGGCCGCCGCGAACGCTCCGCAGACCAGTACCAGCAGCGCAAGCAGCCTGCCGTCGCGGCGCCACAGGCGCAGCGTGTGCGCCGCCTCCTGACCCACTTGCATGGCGAAGGATGTGCTCATCTCAGGCCTCCATGTGCTGCAGGTAGAGCGATTCCAACTGAGCCCCGGTGAGGGCACGCGCATCCAGCTCGGTGCGCTTCGCGCCACCGCGCAGGATGCCGACCCGGTCAGCGACCTGACGCGCGCGGAACAGGTCATGGGTCGCCAGCAGCACAGCCACGCCACTGTCGGCCACCTCGCGCAGCAGGCGCGTGACCTCGTTGGCGGCGGCAGGATCAAGTCCGGAAAGCGGCTCGTCGAGCAGCAGCACCTTGGCCCGCTTGGCCAGCGCGATTGCGATGCCGACCTTCTGCCGCATGCCCTTCGAGTACCCGCCAAGCCGACGCTGGTGGGCCTCGGTCGGCAACCCGGCACGGGTGAGCAGATCCGCAACTTCTCCGGACGCCAGCCGATGCCCCGCCAGCGCGGCGAAGTAGCCAAGGTTCTCGGCGCCACTCAGGGTCGGGTACAGGGCCACCTGCTCGGGAAGATAGGCGATGCGCGCGCGTGCTTCGGCCGGCGCACTCCCAGGATCGATGCCGTCCACCCGCACCGTGCCACTGTCCGCGCGCAGGAAGCCAAGCAGCAGGTTGAGGGTGGTCGACTTGCCGGCGCCATTGGCGCCTAGCAGCGCGTAGACCTGACGCGGGCCGACGTCGAGGTCCAACGAGTCCAGGGCCACGGTGGCGCCAAACCGAATTGCAGCCTGCTTCATCTGGATCATCATGGATTTCCTGGTGAGTACGACAACGATGTTCAATTCAATTACGCAAGGTTATAACCTAACTTTTGGGCTGGGTTGGCGGTGCCGACCTCCCATCGCTGGAGGATGTGCATCAGACCAGCCCCAGCACACCTTCGACCAGGATCACGCCGTACATCGCCATCACCCCGGATGTCACGACCACCACCTGCGCCACGCTGGCCCTTGGCGCCTCGTTACGATGCAGCGCCGGAAGAAAGTCGGACGCGGCGATGTAAATGAAGCCGCCGGCTGCGACCGGCAGCAGGTAGACCAGCGCCTGCTCGGCAAACGTGCCGATCAGCAGCGTGACAATGACGCCGGGGATCACCATCAGGGCGCACACGAAGTTCACCCAGACCGCGCGCCGGGGCCGGTAGCCACCACATAGCAGCGCGCCCACGTCACCCAGTTCCTGCGGAACCTCATGCAGCACGATGGCCGCGGTGGTGGCCCAACCCAGCACCGGGTCGGCGGCAAAGCTGCCGGCGATCAGCACGCCATCAATAAAGTTGTGAACGCCATCGCCGATCAGGTTCATGCGTGCCATCGGCTGGATTCGCTGCTGGCTGTCAGGCGTGAACACCTCATGGTGGTGCTGCCAGCGCACGCCTTTTTCGATCGCGAAGAACAGCACGAAACCGCACAGCGTATACACGCCCACCGTGGTGACGGAACCCAGTCGCTCCACTGCTTCCGGGATCAGGTGCAGGAAAGCACTGCCCAGCAGCACCCCGACTGCCAGCGCCACCAGCAGCGGCACGATCACCTGCAGCCGTGACTCGCGCACGAACAGCACGGCTGCGCCACTGAGCGACACCAGCGCAATGGTCGCGGCGCCAGCGAGGGCGCCACCCCAGACCAGCAAAGAGTCAGTGGCCAGCATCGGAGCCGCTCTGCTGAGCTGCGCAGCGGCTGCGGGCCGCGCGGGCGCGCATGCTATTGGACTGCGTCATGGTGCTGTTGCCTCAGGTTGGATGAAGGTGATTTCGCCGCTATCGCCGCCGATCGCCAGCAGCCGATCGTCAGGCGACCATGCCAGCGTGGTCGGCGACGACAGCAGTCGGTAGGCGGCCTGCGGCGAGTCGCCGCGGATCGGATCCCAGATCAGTAGCAAGCGGTCGCGCGCAACCGACGCCAACCAGCCGCCGCGGCGCTGCCAGCCCAAGGCGACAACCGGTTCATCGTGATAGCGCAGGTTGCGTGGCGTGCAGCCTTCCGGACCGGTCTTGAAGTCCCACAACGTGACGTCGCAGCCTCCTCCTGTGGCCAGCCAGCGTCCGCTGCGGTTCCACGCCAGTTCGCGCACCTTGGTTGCAAAGCCGCCCATCGCGGCGTGCCTGTCTTTGGGCAGGCGCCAGAACTGCACGCTGGCATCCTGGCCACCGGCCACAATCACGCTGGCGTCGGGTCGCCAGGCCAGTGCCAGACAGGCGCCGGTCCAGGGCAGCACACGCTTGTCGAACGGCGCAAAGGGCGTCTGCAGCATGACCCCGCCGTAGAAGGCAGCCGCCAGCTGTCGTCCATCGGGCGTAAAGGACAATGCCTCGATCGTGGCTGGCAGCGGCGCGGACTGGTGCAGCACGGACAGGGTTCGGGCGTCATACAGGACGATCCGGCGCCCGGCCGCGACCGCAAGTTGTCGCCCGTCCGGACTGAAGGTGACCTGCCCGGTCCAAGTTTCCGGCAATTCGACCGTCCGTTCGTCCCGCGCAGGACCGCGCGCGAAGACCCGCAGCGTGCCGTCCTGGCCGCCGCTGGCGATGTGCTCACCGTCCGTCGCGAACGCCACCGTCAGCGCGCCGCCGACGTGTTGGCCAAGCTGCCGGACGTGTGCATCGGCCGCGGGCTCCAGCAGGTAAACGCCGCCATCAGCGCCGGCCACCGCGACGGCGCGGCCGTCCGGCGACCACGCCAGTGCCACCACATGCTCGCCCACATCGAGGCGCGCTTGCGGCGGCATGCGTGCCGTAGTCGCGTCATCGGGATGCAATACACCGGCCCGACCCGGTGCGGGTCCGCTGATCGCGGCAGGTCTGCGCTCGCTCATGCCAGGCAGGCCTCGAATCCGCTCAGCAGCGCGCCGCGGTCAAGATTCCGGCCAATGAAGATCAGCGTGTTGTGACGCGGCGTGTCGCCCCACAAGCGCTCGGCGCTGGTGTCCATCAGCATGTGAACGGCTTGGAACACGTGCCGGCGCGGGTCGCCCTGCACGCTCAGCACGCCCTTGCAGCGGAACAGATCCTGCCCCTGATCGCGCAGCAGCTTGCTGAGCCAGGCATTCAGGCGCGTCGGGTCGAGATCGCCGGGCTGCGAGATGCCCACCGAGGTCACGCTGTCGTCGTGCTCGTGGTCGGGCTTGAACTCGCGCTGGCTGGCGGGAGCCAGCGCCACGTCGCCACGCCACAACGCCAGGTCGAATTCGTCCGGCAGATGCTCGGTAAACAGCGCGTAGCGGCCAGCATCGGCGATCTGCAGAGAGAAGTGCGCATCAGCGCCTACAGCAAGGCGATGCAAACGACCTTCGAGAATTGCCTCACCGCATTCGGAGACCGGCACCTGATCGGAGAATCGACGTAAAGCCTGTTCGACCGAGGACTCGAATGCGGCGGGTGACGCGTCGTCCAGACGGCGCACATGCAGTTTCATCGTTGGGTCGGGCCCGGCAGCGGTGCGCACCACATGCGCGCCCGATTTCAGGTCAAACGTGCCGCCCCACTCGAACGGATACTCCGCCTGCAGAAATTGCGGGTCCACCTGCAGCGCGCGCTGCAGGTCGAACCCGCCCACATCCAGCACGTGCTCCAGCGGGAGCGAGGCCTGTTGCGTGCGCACGATCTTCGCCTGCCCGTTCATGCCGCGCAGGCGCCGCTCCAGCCGCGTGAGCTGAGCCTCGTCGGCGAGGTCGGTCTTGTTGAGCAGGATCACGTCGGCGAAAGCGATCTGCTCGCGCGCCTCCATCGCGTGTTCCAGCTGGCTTTCGATGTGGTGGGCGTCTACCAAGGTCACGATTGCGTCCAGCTTCAGGCGCTCGCGTACCTCGTCGTCCATGAAGAAGGTTTGCGCGACCGGGCCAGGATCAGCTAGTCCGGTGGACTCAACCACGATGTAGTCGAAACGCTCTCGACGCTTCATCAAATTACCGAGGATGCGGATCAGGTCGCCGCGCACGGTGCAGCAGATGCAACCGTTGTTCATCTCGAAGATTTCTTCTTCGGCGCCGATCACCAGTTCGTGGTCGACGCCGACTTCGCCGAACTCGTTCTCGATCACCGCGATGCGCTTGCCGTGGTTCTCGCTGAGGATGCGGTTGAGCAACGTGGTCTTGCCGGAGCCAAGAAACCCAGTCAGGACAGTGACGGGCACCCTGGAGTCAATGGGCGTAGTCGATTGAATGGGCATGGGAAACACCTCGCTGCAGGTCAAACAAGATCGATATCGACCATCGCCAGTACGCGCGGTGCAGCCACGCTGGCCGACGGAGAGCGATGCAGCAGCCCTTGACCGGGCTGATCGGGAAAACGGTTGCCTTTCATCACCGCCACTGCGCCGCTGGGAATCTCCTGCAACGCAGACCCGTCGGGCGCGCAGTCGCTGCCTGCCAGCGCGCGTCGGTCAAACGCGCTTTCCGGCAGCCACTGCGTGCCTTGGCCGCGGTAGGTGCAAATCAGACGCAGCGCGACATGGTCGACATGGAGACGCTCATCGACGCCGCAGGCCCGGGTTTCAATGCACATTCGCAGCGCGGCCTGCGGTGCAATGTCGCGGGCCAGCGCCAGGAGCAGCTGCAGGTCGGTGCGCCAGGGATCGCCCGCTATCGCGGGCGATCTGAGGAAGCCGCGCAAGGCTTGGTCCAGCAACGAATCGACGGCTGCTGCTGGAGCGAGCGTAAACATCTGCTGGCGCGGCATCAGCACGCACAGTGCCGCCATGCGCTGCTGGATCGCCATCGGCAGCCTGCGCTGCCAGATCGCCAAGCTGACCTGCGGCTGTCGAATCAGCCGTAGTACGTTCGGCAACGATCCGGCCACATGACCGGCATGCCTGCCGTGGGTTGCCTGCGCCCGCAGCGATCGGTCGGCGTCATGAATGCGATGGGTTGGCCCGCGCCGGTTTGCTCCGACGTCCGTCATCTGAACCGCTGGCCCTCTGCGCATCTCCCGCTCGGCCGTGACACCCGCACGTGCGCTCACGCCTCAGTCGTCCGCGCGCGTCAAACCACGGCGCGCGAGGAAGTGCCGGACTTCCGGCTGCTGGCCGCGCCACTTCACATAGAGCTCCATCGGGTTCTCGCTGTTGCCGCGGGAAAGGATCTGCCGGCGGTAGCTGCTGCCGATCTCGCTGTTGAGTCCGCCCAGTTCCGTGACGTGGGCGAAGGCATCGGCGGCCAGCACTTCGCTCCACATATATGCGTAGTAGCCGGAGGAATAGCCACCCGGAAAAACGTGGGCGAAGTAGGTGCTGCGGTAGCGCGGCGGGACCGAAGCGAGGCCGACGCCGTACTTGGCCAGCGCCGCTTTCTCGAAGCTCTCGACATCGACAACGCTGGCACCGGCCGGAAGGGTGTGCCATTCCATATCGAGGAGGGCGGCGGCAATGTATTCGAGCGAATCGAAGCCCTGATTGAAGCCACTGGCATCAAGCACCTTCTGCAGCAGCTCGGGCGGGATCGGTTCGCCGGTCTTGTAGTGCTTGGCGTAATTGGCGATTACTGCGGGGGTTTTGGACCAGTCCTCCTCGAACTGTGACGGGAACTCGACGAAGTCGCTCGGCACTGCGGTGCCGGCCAGCGACGGATAGCGGACCTTGGAGAACAGCCCGTGCACGCCGTGGCCAACCTCATGGAACATGGTCACCACCTGGTCGAAGCTCATCAGCGCAGGCGCGCCCGCAATCGGTTTGGCGATGTTCATCACGTTGATTACTACCGGCTTGCGATCAAGCAAGCTGCTCTGCTCGACAAAGGTCGACATCCAGGCCCCGCCGCGCTTGCCTGGGCGGGCAAAGTAGTCGGCGTAAAACAGGCCGATCTGGCTGTCATCGCCGTCGATCACGTCGAACACACGCACGTCCGGGTGGTACCCCGGCAAATCGCTACGCTCGACGAAGCGCACACCGTAGAAGCGGTTGAGTGTGTAGAACACGCCGTCCCTGAGCACTCGGTCGAGCTCGAAGTAGTCCTTGACCTGGGTGTTGTCGAAGGCGTACTTCGCTGCGCGCACCTGCTCGGAGTAGAACTCCCAGTCCCAGGGCGCGAGTACGAAGTCGCCGCCTTGCGCGCGGATCAGCGCCTCGATGTCGGCGGCTTCGCGCTTGGCGTTCTCGACGACGGTGGGCGCAAGGTCGGTGAGCATGCCGAGCACGGCCTCTGGCGTGCCAGCCATCTCGCTTTCCAGCGTGAAGGCGGCGTGGTTCGGATAGCCGAGCAACTGGGCGCGCTCGGCGCGCAGCTGTGCCAGGCGCAGCACCATGGCGCGGGTGTCGCCGTCACCGTCCTTGAGACCGCGCGTGGCCGAGGCCTCCCACACCCGCTGGCGCAGGGCGCGGTTCTTCAGCGAGGCGAGTATCGGCTGGCGTGTGGTGTTGGTGATCTCCAGCAGCCACTTGCCCTCGTGCCCGGCCTCGCTGCCGGCCTTGGCGGCAGCGGCGATGCTGTTGGCATCGAGACCGTCCAGTTCGGCCTCGCTGTCGACGATCACTGACGCCAGCTCAGTCTGCTTCAGCAGGGCTTGCTCGAAGGCGGTCATCAGGCTGGCCTGCTCTTCATTGAGCGCGCGCAGCGTAGCCTTGCCATCTTCCGTCAACTGCGCGCCGGCGCGCACGAAGCGCTTGTAGCTTTGGTCAACCAGGCGCAGCGCCTCGGCATCGGCCTGCAGGGTGTCGCGGGCGTCATACAGCGCCTTGATCCGCTCGAACAGCTGGCGGTTGAGCAGGACGGCGTCGGCGTGGGCGGCGAGCGTCGGTGCTATCTCCGACTGGATCTTGCGCAGCCCCTCGGTGCTATCGGTACCGGCGAGGTTGAAGAACACGGCCTGGGTGCGCTGCAGGACATCACCGGAGCGCTCCATGGCCTCCAGCGTGTTCTCGATGGTCGGCGGCGCCGGGCTGCTGACGATTGCCGCGATTTCCTTGAGCTGCATGGCCATGCCCTCGGAGAAGGCAGGCAGGTAATGCTCTTCGCGGATCAGGCGGAAATCCGGTGCCTGTAGCGGCAGCGCGCTGGAGGCGAAAAACGGGTTGCTCGTCGTCACCGGTTCACTCTGCTGAGGGAGGGTGGGTGAGGCGCTCGCTGCCGTCCCCTTGGCACCATCAGGCGGCGAGCAGCCGGTCGCGTACAGGGCCATGACAAGGGCGAAAAACCCCATTGGAAGTCGGCGGCGGATGTGCTTCATCGATAGTCCTTGATCGGATCATGTGAAAGGGCGGAGTCGCCGGTGGGGTTCAGGGCTACTTGCCTGATCCCGTTTCGGGGCTCACCAGACGGCCGAGAGAACGGCCGCCGCCAGCCCAAGCCCGAAGGCCATCGCCAGCACGACCAGCGCATCCTCTGCCTTGCCTCCGGCGCGCATGGGTCAGCCCAATCGCCAGCGCGGGAAGGGATCGGCGAAGCGCTGCCAACGCTCCGGGGCTTCGCGCATCTCTCGTTCAGTGAGCAGGCAGGCGTCGATGTCGGCGCGCAGGCCGACCTCGTCAAGGCCGATACCGATCAGCGCCAGTTCCTGCCGCCGATCACCCCAGACCGGATCCCACAGGCGCTGCATGGCGGCGTACTCGTTGGGATCAGCAACTTGGCTGGGTGCCGGCAGGAGCGCCGTGATCTGCTCACCCTGGCTGATCGGGCGGTCTACCTCGCGGCGGTCGACCCGCTCGCGTGCCGCGAACCAGAAGCCGGCAGCCTGGTGCTGGGTTGCTGCGCCTACCGTGGACAGTTCACCGACCCAGTCCATGCGCGAGGCCAGCCAGAAGAAACCCTTGCTGCGAATCACGCCGCCGAGCCCCTGGGTGACCAGCCGGAAGAAGCGCTGCGGGTGAAACGGCCGCCGCGCGCGATAGACGAAGCTGGTGATTCCGTAGGCGTCGGTCTCGGGCGTGTGCTCGCCGCGCAGTTCCTTCATCCAGCCCGGCGCCAGCTGGGCACGGACGAAGTCGAAGTGTCCGGTGCCAAGCACGCGGTCGAGACTTATCTGGCTGCGCTCGGCCTCCAGCAGCTGGGCATCACGATTGAGCGCCTTCACCACCTGTTTCACCTGGTGCAGGCCGTTGGCATCGACGCGGTCGGTCTTGTTGAGCACGATGACGTTGGCGAACTCGACCTGCTCGGCCAGCAGGTTGACCAGGCCCCGCTCGTCTTCCGGCCCGGCCGCCCCGCCGCGTTCACGCAGCCGATCACTGGAGCAGAAGTCGCGGACGAAGGTCTCGCAGTCGACCACGGTCACCATGGTGTCGAGGCGGGCGACATCCGACAGCGAGAAACCGTCCTCGTCGCGCACCGCAAACGTGGCCGCGACGGGCATCGGCTCGGAGATGCCGGTGGACTCGATCAGCAGATAGTCAAAGCGCTCCTCCGCCGCCAGTCGGCGGACCTCTTTGCGCAGGTCGTCGCGCAGCGTGCAGCAGATGCAGCCGTTGCTGAACTCGACAAGTGTTTCCTCGGTACGCGACAGCCCGGCGCCGCCGTCGCGTACGAGCTGGGCGTCGATGTTGACCTCGCTCATGTCATTGACGATGACCGCGACGCGCTTGCCTTCGCGGTTGCGCAGTAGGTGATTCAGCAAGGTTGTCTTGCCGGCGCCAAGAAAGCCTGACAAGACGGTGACGGGCAGGATTCGGGGCATGACGGGGCGCACTGTTCCTTGCTGGAATGCAGATGTTATAACATCTCTCATATTGGCGAACGACCCGCCTCATCCTTGGAAGTCACCTTGATCCCGACAACTTACGAAAACTGGCGGCACTGCATCGAAGTGCACTGCGGCATCCCGCTCACCCAGGCTTTCGTCGCGCAGCGCCAGCGTGAGCTCGATGACCGCAACGTGTTCTCCACCGAGCAGCTTCTTCGTCGCTATGGCGATGACCATGTGGCGCGGTTGCGCCATTGGTTCCAACGCGCGGCAGAGGAACTCGATGCTGGCGTTCAGCGCTAACCCAAGCGCGCCCACCCGATCTGGAATCGATGCCGCAGGCGATTGGGTGAAGGCGTTGAGGGACGGCGCGGAGCTGGCCTGCTCCCCCGACGTGCTCAACGAGACCGCCCTGAGTCAGGCGGCGCGCCTGGCGCACGGCATAGCCAGCGGTTGTCGCCAGCCGTTCTCCACCAACGCGCTTGACCTCGCGCTGGGCAACGGGATAGCCAGTCTGGGCGGCGACACGACCCATTTCGGGGCGTTGATCGACGCCCTCGTCGACCCGCTCGCCAAGGCGCTGCTGACCTTGGGGGTGGCTGGAGGCACACTGCGGCTTGAGGTCGTGCATGAGCGAACCTGCCCGAAATTCCACCTCGACCAGATGCGCTGGCGCATCTGCTGCACGCTTGCGGGCGCCGGCACCGAGTATCTGACGCGAGGCGAACACCCGGACGATCGCGGCGAGAACCACGTTCTGCGCGTGCCGACCGGCGTCATCGCGGGCATGGCCGGATCCATTGCCAGGTCAGGGCTGTTGCATCGGTCGCCGCACGCCTGCCCGGCCCATCCACGCCTGTTCCTGAGCCTCGATATTGGCTGAGTCGGGCGCTAGCACGGTGGGGTGCTCGGCCTGCTGCTTGCCTGTGGTCTGGTGGTGGGGCAAGACGCTGCTGAGCACTGCGGCGGGCAGAGGCATTCGCGACTCCGGTCCAATTTGGTTACGTTATAGCGTAAAGATCGCAGGGAACACACTGAATGACTGTCGGTAACCGAGTGAGCCTGCGCGTCGCCGCCTGCCTGACCCTGCCCTTGGCCCTGGCCATGGGAATGCCTCTGGCCTTGGCCATGGGAGTGTCAGCTGGGACCCACGTGCATGGCGAAGGCAGCCTGGATATCGCCGTTGAAGCCGCCCAACTTTCCATCCAACTCAGCCTGCCCGGCGATACTGCCGTCGGCTTTGAATCCGCTCCCCAAGACGCCGCCCAGCGCAACCTGGTCGACGCTGCCGTGCGCAAGTTTGCAGCACCGAACGAGTGGATCCCCTTGCCTGACGAGGCCGGCTGCTCAATGGGGGAGGTCGATGTGGTCCCGCCGGCCACCTTGCAGACCGCGAAGGATGCCGACCGGAACGACGACGACCCCGATCTCCACGCCGCGCATCATGCGCATGGTCACGCTGTGGAACAGGCTGGGCACGATGACCACCGCGCGGACTGGCAGGTCACCTTCGAGGCGGCTTGCAGCCGGGTCGAGGCACTGGGCCGATACCAGCTCGGCCCGCTGTTTGAAGCTTTTCCGCGCTTGAAAACGCTTCGCCTGCAGTATGTGGACCCGCGCGGACAGGCTGGCGTTGTCCTCACGCCGGCCCAGAGCAGTTTCAACGCGCCCGCCCCATGACGGCACAGCCCCACCCCAACTCGCCGGCTGCGTTGGAGATCGCTGACCTCGTCTTCCGTCGTCCCGACGGCTGGTCGCTGCGGCTGCCGGCACTTCGTGTGGGAGCCGGTGAGAGCGTGTTCCTCCACGGCCGCTCGGGCAGCGGCAAGAGCTCACTGCTTGGGCTGATTGCAGGCACGCTGCCGGCCGAGCGCGGCAGCATCCGGGTCAACGGCCAGCTGATGTCCGCGACGCGTAGCGGTCGCCGGGATCGACTGCGCGCCGATGCGCTGGGAGTGATCTTCCAGCAGTTCAATCTGCTGCCCTTCCTGTCCCTGATCGACAACGTCACCTTGCCCTGCCGGTTCTCCGCGGTGCGCGCGCGACGTGCTGCCACCCATCACGGCAGCGTTGTGGCCGCCGCTCGGGCCTTGCTGGCGCAGCTGGATCTGGACCCCAACCGCTATGCCGGTCGTGCGGTCTGCGCGCTGTCCGTGGGTCAGCAGCAACGAGTGGCGGCGGCGCGGGCGCTGATCGGCGCGCCGCCGCTGATCGTCGCCGACGAGCCGACCTCAGCCCTGGACCCCGACGCGCGCGAGGTCTTTCTCGAACTGATCCTGGGCGCCTGCCGTCAGCACGGCAGCGGGCTGCTACTGGTCAGCCACGACCATGCGCTCCGTCCGCTGTTCGACCGCGCAGTGGAACTGACTGGGTCATGAGCATGCGGCTTCGGGATCAGCCAGGGACCTCAACATGAGCGGCGGACTGACCGGCCTCGCGCTTCGCTCGCTGTGGAATCGGCGCGCCAGCGTGCTGCTGACGGTGCTGACCCTGACCGTCGCGGTCGCCCTGTTGCTGATGGTGGAGCGGCTCCGCCAGGAGACCCGCGAGGGCTTCCTGCGCTCGGTGTCCGGGGTTGATCTGATCGTCGGCGCGCGGGCCCATCCAGTGCAGCTGCTGCTGTACTCCGTGTTCCGCGTGGGGGAGGCCACCAACAATCTGTCATGGGACAGCTATCGCATGCTGGCCGAGCATCCGCAGGTCGCCTGGACGGTGCCGATTGCGCTGGGCGATTCGCATCGGGGCTACCGGGTAATCGGCACCACGCCTGCCTACTTCAAGCGTCTCGGCGCCCAGGGACAGCCGCTGAGCTTTGCGGCGGGCGCGGCATTCTCCGGCGTGTTCGACGCGGTGATCGGCGCGGAGGTCGCACGCAAGCTGGGCTACACGGTCGGCGCCCCGATCGTGCTGGCTCACGGCACCAGCCGAATCACCCTGCAGCAGCACGACGACCGACCGTTCACCGTTTCCGGTGTGCTGGCAACCACGGGCACGCCGCTGGACCAGGCGGTGTACGTCTCGCTGACGGCAATCGAGGCAATCCATATCAATTGGCGCGGCGGGACGCGCGCGGGACGTGCTCCGGAGATCTCCGCCGAGCAGCTGGCCGCGCTTCAGCCCAAGAGCGTGACCGCCGCGTTCATCGGCGTGGAAAGGCGCGCTGCCGTGTTCGCGCTGCAGCGAAGCGTGAACGGTTTTCGCGGTGAGCCGCTGACCGCCCTGTTGCCCGGCGTGGCCATGCAGCAGCTCTGGCAGCTCACCGGCGGTGCGGAAACCGCTCTGCGCTTTGCCGGTTACGCGCTGGTTGGGTGCGCGCTGATGGTGCTGCTATCCGGCTTGCTGAGCACGCTCCACGAGCGCCGCCGCGAGATGGCGCTGTTGCGCGCTGTCGGAGCCGGAGCGTGGCACATCTTCGTCCTGCTGCTGCTGGAAGCGGTGCTGCTGGTTCTGGCCTCGCTGCTGCTTGGCTTGCTGCTGGCCGTACTGGGTTTACACGCGGCCACGCCGTGGCTGCAGGCCCAGTTCGGCATCCAGGTGCAGGATATTTGGCCCGGGCCCGGCGAATGGCGGACCCTGGCTACGTTGCTCGGCAGTGGCGCCGTGGTCGGGCTCATCCCGGCGCTCGGCGCCTACCGCCGCAGCCTGCATGACGGCCTGGCCGTGGACCGCTGACCAAGGAGCATTTCGATGGAGCGTTGCGTAGAGGATTTCACCGCGCGGGCTGCAGGCCCAGCGGGGTGCTTGTTGGTTGTTTCGGCTGCAGCCTCGCAGGCGGCTGCAAAGCGGCCAGCCGGCGTTCGACGCGCGCGATCACGAGCCGCATCGCGCGCAAGCCGGCTGCTCGCGATCTGCCTGCTGCTGTTGCCGCTGGTCGGCGCTGCCAAGGAAGTCATGCGCACCATCGATTGGCTCGAGCTGATGCCGGAGAAGGAGCGCATCGCCCTGGAGGCGTTGGCGAGCAGCATCGATCACGATGGCGCGGAACCCGCGTTCGACTTCAACAGCGCCAACACAGTGCCGGAGATGGACGGTGCGACCGGCCGCATCGCCGGCTTCGTCGTCCCCATCGCGCACGACTCGAAAGGGCGCATCACCGAACTTTTCCTGGTCCCTTACTTCGGCGCCTGTTACCACGTTCCGCCCCCGCCACCGAATCAGATCATCTATGCGAAGCCGGCCCAACCGCTGTCGCCGGGCGACTTCTGGGACCCGCTATGGGCGGTCGGAACCCTCAACGTCGCGCGCACCAGCAACGACATGGCTGACGCTGCCTATCGCTTGGAACTGGATCGCGTGGAAGCCATCGACCCGTCCGAGTTCGAAGGCACCGAGTAAGAAGGAGCTTCAGTGCCTGCGACGGCCGCGCCGGATTGTTGGCTGCGATGTTGCTCGTGTATTCCGACATCACAGCAAACCTCAGGAGGCACGGCGGGGGGCCTATCGGCGCGCGACGACTCCCAAACAGCAAGCTGAGCTGCTGTCGCAGTGGCGGGCCACTCCGCTCGCCGCCATCGCTCATGGCCGCCGTGTCAGCAGTCGCCTGCTGTTCAGGCCGCGCGGCAGCGGGCGCAGGCTGCACGCGGAAGTCGTTCGGGTTCGACTTGTGCCTTGCTCCCGCCCCGATGTTCGGGAGCGATGCGCTCTCCGCGATGCGCTCTCCGCGATGTTCGGGAGCGATGCCCTGCGGCGTGCAGGCCACAGGCCTGCGCAGGGTTGAGCGCGCAATGCGCCAGAGCGGTCGGGAGGGGCTGGGAAACGCTTTGGCCGAACTTTCCTGCTGCGGGATGCTGCTTCCCCGCAGCCTGAAAGTCAGCCCGCATGTTTCATGAATTGGCGCGATGATCGCGCAGGTAGTGTCCGCAGACGGGACTACCGCAGGAGCGGCGTAGCGGGCCATACGACCGACTGAGGAAAATCTCCGTGTGCGAACAAGAGACAAGCGAGGGCGTGTGAGATTCACGAAACATGCGGGTTAGAACCTGGCGACAGTCCCGTGGTGGTGTTCAACATCGACGGGGGTATCGACGACTATGCCGAGACGCTGGCCGCGCGCGGCGTCGAGATCGTTGTCCCGGTAAGCGAATGCCCGGACGGTGGCCTGTCGGTCGACTTTGTTGACCCGGACCGCAATCTGCTCAGCGTCTATCAGCCGCCCAACGCGCCGCGACGGCGTTGATCAGCTGCTGCGGCCGAGCCGCCGCGCCATCAGATGGACATCGGCGAACTGCCCGGCGCGCAGGGCATAGCCGCGCGCCGTGCCCTCCAGCTCGAAGGCGAACTTGCGGTACAGCGCAAGCGCCGCGGCGTTGTCGACGTACACCTCAAGCTCGATCCGGGTCACTCCCAGCCAGCCTTCACACAGCTCGATGGCGGCCTCCAGCAGCGCGCTGCCGACGCCGCTGCGGCGCGCCTGTTGCGCCACTCCCATGCCGATATTGGCGACGTGGCGACGGCGCGGATTGCTGAACTGCTCGATCCCGATCTGCCCGACGATGGCGCCGTCGCGACACGCAACCAGGCTGTGAAAGCCCGGCGTGTCGCCGCCCAGCCGGCGCTGCCACAGCGCCAGGCTGGGCCACGGCAGCTGCAGGGTGTTGCTGTAGTTGCCGGGCTCGGCGTACAGCGCGCGGATCGGCTCGATGTCGGCCGGCTCGCTGTGCCGGAGGCTGATGCAGGCGGTCATGGGCGCTGGACGCTCATCGATGGTGGGGCGTCAATGATGCCGCGAAAGCCTGCGCTCAGGCCGCGGCCAGCTGCCACACGCTGCGGGTCGCCCGCCAGGCGATTAGTGCCGCCAGCAGCAGCAGCGCCGCGGCCAGCAGAAACGGTGCGCCGGGCAGTTCCAACCAAGCACCGGCGGCGATGGAATAGGCAAATACGGCGGCGAACATCGCTGGGCCAAACACGCCGGTGAGACTGACCGCGCTGGTCACCGCGCCCTGCAGCCGGCCCTGCTCATCCGCCGCCACCTGGCGGGTCATCAGCGCCTGGCTGGAGGGCCCGGCCAGTCCCCACAGCGCCAGCAGCGGCACCGCCAGCAGGAACATCGCACCCGTGGTCGCCAGGCCCTGCACCACGAAACCGGCGCTGCCGAACAGCAGGCCGGCGACCAGACTGCGGCGCTCGCCAAAGCGGGCCACGATCCGCCGCACCAGTCCGGCCTGCACTATCACGTTGCAGACACCGACCAGCGCCAGCACGTAGCCGACCCGATCCTGTCCCCAGCCATAGCGATGGCCGGCGTACAGCACGAACACGCTGGGCAACACGTAGTGCGCCAGCTGCGACACCACATTCGCCGCCACCAGCCCGGTGACCTGCGGATAGCCGCGCAGCAGACGCAGCGACCCCAGCGGGCTGGCGCGACGCAGTTCGAACGGACGGCGGCGTTCCGCCGGCAGCGACTCCGGCAGGATCAGCAGGCCGTAGAGAAAATTGGCGCCCGACAAGCCGGCCGCCACCCAGAACGGCAGCCGCAGGTCGATCCCGCCAAGCAGCCCGCCGAGCGCCGGCCCGATGATGAAGCCGATACCAAACGCCGCACCCAGCATCCCAAAGCTGGCCGCGCGCCGCTCCGGCGGAACGACATCGGCGATGTAGGCGTTGGCGGTGCTGATGCTGGCCGAAAACACGCCCGCCAGCACGCGGCCCAGAAACAGCAGCGGCAGGGTCTCCACCACCGCCATCAGCACGAAGTCGAGGCCCAGACCGAGATTGGACAGCAGGATCACCGGGCGCCGGCCGAAGCGGTCGCTGAGCGCCCCCTGGATCGGCGAAAAGAAAAACTGGGCCAGCGCGAACACCGTGCCAAACGCGCCAATCCACAGCGCCGCCCGCGCCGTGTCGCCGCCAAGAAAGCGCTCGACCAGATGCGGCAGCACCGGAATCACGATGCCGATCGCCAGGATGTCGAGCAGCACCGTGATGAAGATGAAAACCAGCGCGGCGCGGCGTACCGGCACGACCGGAAGCGGGGATTGCACGGGGAGCGACGGCCGGTCTGAAAGGGAGGCGGAGTCTAGCAGCCTGCCGGACGCTGAATGGCCGGTCTGCAAATCCGTCTGCGCGGTCGCGTGGCCATCAAAGTTGTGCCGCCGATTCTTGGCCGATAGAGGAACGGCTGGCCTTCAAACTGTCGCAAAACTGCGTTGTGGCGTCGTCAAGAGTACGGATGGTCGGGCTGGCGATGAGGCACGCCTTGATGAAGCAAGCCTTCGACTGCCACGGGACGGTTCGCAGGGTGCGCAGGTCGCGACCCAGGATCACTGGCTCATGGCCGCGCGCTTCGATGTGGTCGGCCAGCGCGGGCGCGCCAGCGTTCGCAGGTGCGACAGCATGGATGCCGCGGCGGCGCTCGCGGTCAGGCCGGTGCCGGTGGCCCGCTGATGGCGCGTAGCCGGACGCCCTTGCCGTCCTCGCGGCGCAGTGCGTGCGGATCCATGGCGAGGTCGCCGACGTGCGTTGCGAGCGTGGCGTCGGGACCCGGAAACACGCCATAGCCGCGATTGCGGCCTTCCAGCTTGCTCAGGTACAGCGCGATATCGGCCAAGTTGAGCAACTGGTCGCGGCTGAGCCGCTCGCCGTTGGCGGCGACCCAAGGCAGTGGCACAAAGCCCAGTGAGCAGGTGACGCGCAGGCTCTGGCCATTCGACAAGCGCATCGGTTCGGTGCTGATGCAGGCCTGTACGCGATGGGCAAACTCGGTGGCGCCGACCAAGTCGCAGCCCCGACCGACCACCAGGAACTCCTCGCCGCCCCAGCGCAGCAGACCGTCGCTGCTGCGCAAGGTGGCGCGCAGCCGGCGGGCCACTTCGATCAGCACGGCGTCGCCGATCTCATGGCCGTAGCGGTCGTTGATCTGCTTGAAGTGGTCCAGATCGAACAGGCACAGCGTGAAATGGCCGGCCGCCGGCTGGCGGCGCTCGGCTGGGCCGTCCAAGACCGGCTGGGCCTGCTCGAGATGGAACTTGAGGTAGCGGCGGTTGCGCAGGCCGGTCAGGGCATCGGTCAGGCTGGCCTCGGTCAGCTCGCGGTTCATCAGCTCGAGCTGTGCTTTCTGGTCCTCGATCTGGCGGTTGCGCAACTCCAGCGCGGCGCGGCTTTCGAGCAGGGCGCGAAATGCCGACTCGCGCGCTCCGGCGGCAGCGCAGGCGCGGGCGTGGTAACGCACGCGGGCGATCAGCTCCAGCGCACTGGGCAGCTTGACGACGTAGTCGTTGGCGCCGCGACGGAACGCCTCGACCTTGGTTTCCGGCTCCTCCGCGGCCGACAGCATCACCACCGAGATGTCGGTGAGTTCGGGGTGGGCGCGCAGTTGCGCCAGCACGTCGAGGCCGTCCAGCGGCTCCATGTTGAGGTCGAGCAGGATCACGTGCGGTCGCACCGCCAGCGCCTGCTGGATGGACTGCAGCGGATCGCTGAGCAGGTGCACCTCAAGCTCGCTGGCATCGGCCAGCATGCGGCGAACGGCCTCCAGGATGATGGCCTGATCGTCGACGATGAGTACGCGCAGGATCTCGCTCATCGGTTGCGCGTCTTCGCAAGCTGCTTGGCCATGGTGGGTCCGATCTGCGCCAGGTCGAGCGCCTGTATCGCCGCGCCGCTTTCGATGGCGGCCCGCGGCATGCCGTAGACCACGCTGCTGCGCTCGTCCTGCGCCACCGTGAACCAGCCGCGGCGGCGCAGCTCGGAAAGGCCGATGACGCCGTCGCTACCCATGCCGGTGAGCAGGGCGGCAGCACCCGCTGCGGCATGCAGGGCCAGACTGTGGAACAGGGTGTCAATGCTGGGCACGTGCAGCTCGCTGGCCCGCGCCGGCTGGCGACCAAACTGGAACGACGGCAACAGGACCAGATGGCCGCCGCTGCCGGCGACGTAGACACGACCGCAGCGCGGCGTGTCGCCGCGCTCGGCGACGCTGACCGGCAGCGTGCACTGGCTGCTCAGCCATTCGGCCAGGCCAGAGGTGAACTCGCTTTCGATGTGCTGCACGATCAGAACCGCTGCCGGCAGGTTTGCCGGCAGCGCGCTGAGCACCCGCGCCAGCGCGAGCGGACCGCCGGTAGAGGCGCCCAGCGCGAGCAGCGGCGCCTGCTTGAGGCTGTTGGCGTCGGTCGCCGTGGCGACGCCGTGGCGCTCGCCGCCGACCAGGCTGGCCAGACGGTCGATGCGCGCCAAGGTGCGCTGCGCACCGACCAGTTCACCACTGTCATCCAGTCGCGGCGGCTCGATCAGCGCCAGCGCGCCCAGCCCCAGTGCCTCGTAGCCGTCGCCGGCGGCGGCACTGGAGGCCAGCGCGATCACCGCAACGCCGGTCTCGAGCAGGCGCGGCAGTCCTTCGGCCTTGCGCCCGAGCAGGCTCAGTTCAGCCAGCAGCAGATCCGGTGGCTGGCGCCGGCAGTCACGCTCCAGGCTGGCCTGGTCGCCCGCCTGCCAAAGCAGCTCGTGATCGCTGCGCGCCAGCGTGCGGCGCAGCGCTTCGCGCACCAGCCGGTCGCGGTGGGCAATCGCCAGTTTCATTCGGAGACCTCGGCATCCGCCAGTTTCATTCAGAGACCTTGGCATCGCCAATCAGGGAGTGCACCACGTCGAGAAATCCATGTTCCTGGAAGTCGCTTTTGGTCAGGTAAGCATCGGCGTGAACGTCAAGACCGCGGGCGCGATCCTCGGGCCGGTCGCGGTAGGACACGATGACCACGGGCAGATGACGCAGGCGCGGATCCTGCTTGATCGAGCGGGTCAGCTCGATGCCATCCATTCGCGGCATGTCGACATCGGTCACCACCAGATCGCAGGTCCACTCGCGCAGCCGCGTCCAGGCATCGCTACCGTCCACCGCCACCTGCACCTCGTAGCCACGCGCCGCCAGCAGCTGCCGGACCAGTTCGCGCACCGAGATGGAGTCGTCCACCACCAGCACGCGCCGCCGCCGCTGCGGGTCCTGGTCATCATTGCCGGCCAGACGGCCGTGTTGACGCTCGCGCTCGAGCGCGCCGCGCATCAGATCCTCGGTGTCGAGCAACACCACCGGCGCGCCGTCGGGCATCAGGGCCATCGCGGCCAGGTCGGCGACCCGGCCCAGGCGTGCATCCAGCGGCCGCGTGGCGAGGTCGAACTCGCCGAGCACGGCATCGACAACAAATCCAGCGCGACGCCCATCCTGCACGATGACCACGATATCAATGCCCTCGGCGCGGGCATGGGTTTCGCCGAGGGAAAGCTGCTCAGCCAGCGGCACCAGGCCGACGTTGCCGCCATCGTGGGCGAGGTATTGCATGCCCTCGCGACGGTGGATCTGGTCGCCGTTTGCGCGCACCAGGCGCTCAATGCGCAGCAGTGGGAAGGCGTAGGTCTCGCCCGCGACGACCACAGCAACGGCGCGGGTGACGGCGCGTGAAATCGGCACCAGCAGGCTGAACCGGGTGCCGACGCCAGCGGTCGACTGCAGCCTCACGCTACCGTCGAGCTGTTTGATCATCTGCCGGACGACATCAAGTCCGACGCCGCGGCCGCTGATCTCACTGACGGCGTCGCGGGTGCTGAAGCCGGCGGCGAAAAGCGTATCGGCCAGCGCCTCCTCGTCCATGATGGCGACGCTGGCAGCGTCGCGCCCGCGCTCGCTGCGCAGCTTTTGGCGGACACGCTCATAGTCGATGCCGGCGCCGTCATCGCTGACCTCGATCGCCAACATGCCGGTGCGGTAGCTGGCCGCCAGGTGGATGCTGCCATCCTCCGGTTTGCCGGCCTGCACCCGCGCCGCTGGCGACTCGATGCCGTGGTCGATGGCGTTGCGCAGCAGATGGGTGAGTGGCGCATCGAGACGCTCCAGAACGTCACGGTCAACCGCCAGCTGCTCGCCGGACAGCGTGGCGTGAACGCGCTTGCCAAGCTGCCGGGCCAGCTCGCGGACCATCCGCGGGTAGCTGTCGGCAATGTCGGCAAACGGCCGCAGTCGGGTCTGCGAGGCGTGGTGGTAGAGCCGCTCGGTGAGGTCGCCGGACTCGCGCTGGTAAGCGCCAAATTCGTCCAGCCACTGGTTGATCGACAGCCGCGAGTGGGAGAGCTGCTGCCGCACCACGGCCAGGTTGGCGCCGATCACGGTTTGCGGGCCGGGCGCGCCCAGATGATGATGCAGCTCATCGAGCTGCCGCGAGGCCTCGCCAAGGTCGCGGCGCAGCCGTTGCTGACGCTCGCCAAAGGCGCGCAGCCTGCGGTTCTCGACCATGCCGGTGCCGGCCAGCGCGATCAGCCGGCCGACGTGGCTGGCGCGCACCCGCAGCACCGGGTCGGTGTCTTCAACCGCGATATAGGTTGGTGCCGGCGCCGACGCCATTGACTGGGCCGCCGCAGCTGCCGGGACGGTGGATGGCAGGGCGCCGCGGCCGGCAGCGAGCAGGACGTTGCACAGCTCCGCGGCAGAGCTGCGGGCGTCCTCGGAATCGTCGCGACCAAGTCGGCGCAGGACGTCGACGGCGCGCAAGGCGAGCTCTATCAGCGCCTCATCGAGCCCGATGGCACGCTTCTGCGCCGCGCTCAGGCAGTCTTCCAGCGCATGCGCCACGCTCACCGCGGACTCATTGCGCACGGCGCGCGCCGCGCCCTTGATCGAATGCGCGGCGCGCATCAGATGGGCGATCAGCTCGAGCCGCTCGGGCGCCTGCTCCAGCTGCAGCAACACGCGCTCCATCGCCTGGCACTTGTCGTCCACTTCGGTCGCGAACAGGCCGCGCAGACGGGCGTCGACCGCCTCCTGCGGTGCGCTCTCGGCCGCCCGGGTGACAACCGGCGCCGGGGTTTCGGCCGCCAGCGCGCGCATCGCCGCCAGCGCGGCCTCGAACTCGTTGCTGGCGATCATGCTCATCGCCTGCAGCCAGTGGCGGGCGCGCGCCACCTTGGCGCCGTGCTCGCCGGGCTCGCTCCACAGGCCCTGCATGCGCTGCACCAGGGTCGGCAGGGGGCTGTCGCCGAGCACCTGGGTGGCACCCTGGAATGCCGACAGCCTGCGCTGCCACTGCGCGCTGGCGACGCCGTCCTCACTCTGGGTCAGAGCCTCGGCGAAGCCGGTCAGCTGCGGTAACAGGCGGCCCAGCTCCTCCTGCATCAGCGGCCACAGCGCCTTCACCCGAACACCGCCTTGCGCAGCAGCCGGCTGACGGCATCGCCATCGAGCAGGGCGATGTGGCCGGCACCAAAAGGCAGCAGGGCCTTCACGCAGGCGTCCAGAGGCGCCGGCAAGGTGTCCGGTGGCGCTTCGATGCCGTCCTCCGTGTAGGGCAGCAGGCCACGCATTTCGTCGCAGCGGAAGGCCAGCGGACCGCTGTCGTCCTCCACCAGCACCAGCCGGGCGCTGGGCGGTGCGTTGCCGCGTCGCCCCAGGCCAAGCAGCTCGACCAGCGACACGCACAGGCGCAGTTCGCCGCGCACGTTGACCACGCCTTCAATGCGGCCATCGGTGCGGTGCGCCAGCCGGCGCACCGGCGGATTCGCCGCCACTTCGGCGACCAGCGCCGGCGGCAGGCCCAGCCACTGCTGGCCGAGCCGGAACACCAGCGCCGTGCTGGCGCTGGCGCCGCGGCGCAGGTCCTGCAGGCCGTCGTCGACTTCGAGCGGCGATTCGCGGTCCAGCAGGCGGCGCGCGGCGGCGGCGTAGACCGGACAGTTGCGGCAGTGCAGAACCTCGATCAGCCGCTCGCAGCTGTGGTCGCCGCCCTGGACGCCGATCTTGCGCCAGCAATGCTCGGGCAGGCCGCTCACGGCTGCACCGGCTGTTTCTGCCGCAGACGTGCGGCGCGGGCACGCAGCTCGCGCGCCTGACTACTCTGGCCGCGACGTTCGGCCAGGCCGATGCGCTGCTCGATCGCCGCGATGTGGTTGCGGTCCAGGTACAGCACCTTGGTGAAGGCGCGCTCGGCGGCCTCAGTATCGCCGGCGGCGGACTCCAGCAGTCCGAACAGGTACAGCCCGGCAACGTCGGCCGGTTGCGCCGCCAGGTGGGTCAACAGGGTGCTGCGCGCGTCAGCCAGCTGGCCGGAGTCGGCCAGCCGCTGGGCCATCGCCAGCGGCTCCTCCACCGCTTTGGCGACGGCCGGCGGCGCCAGCGGCGCTGCCGCTGCGGCTACCGCCACCGAGGGTGCGGCGGAGTCGTTGCTGCGTCGTCGCGCTGCCGCCGGCGCTGCGGCGACCCGCGCCGGCGCTGCCAGCGCTGGCGCACGACGCACGAAGCTCAGCGGACAGCCTCCTTCATAGGGCCCGAAGGCGGGGTTGAGTGCACTCAACACTTCGGCCTGGCCGGCCAGGACAAGGCCGGGCACAGCGAGGCTATCGAGCAGCGTCTTGACCAACTGCAGGCGCGCTTGCGGGTGCAGGTAGATCAGCAGATTGCGGCAAAACATCACGTCGAAGCGGTCCTCGGCGCGCAGCAGCTGCGGGTCCAGCGCGTTGCCAACCCGGAAGCTGGCACAGCGGCGCACGCCAGGGTCGACCTCGAACAAGCCATCGGCGCGCTCCCGGATCCAGCCTCCCGGCAGTGACTGGCCGCGCAGCGCGTTGCGCCGATAGACGCCAGCCTGCGCACGCGCCACTGCCTGCCGCGAGACGTCGATGCCGACCACGTCGATCTCGGCGGCACTCAGACCGGCGTCGAGCAGGGTGATCACTGCGGAATAGGCCTCCTCGCCGGAGGCACTGGGCAGGCTGAGGACGCGCAGCGGCCGCGCGGTCGAATGCTGGCGGGCGAAGCGCAGCAGATCCTCGAACTGCTCCGCTGCGCGGAAAAACCAGGACTCCGGCACCACAAAGCTTTCAGTGACGCTGGCGAAGGCGTCGCTGTCGTGCAGGACGCGCCGGTACAGACTGGCGTCATCGGTTACCGCCAGCGCGCGCCGGGCGTCGCTGCAGGCATCATCGATCACCCGTTCGCCAAGCGTCGCCGGATCCAGTCCGATGCGCGCATGGATGAGTTCAAGCAGAGCGGCGCGGCTCATGCCGGTGCCTGGGTCTCGAACAGGGCGGCCAGTTCGGCTGGCAGCAATTGCGCCGGATCGACCAGCTGCGGCAGCGCGTCCTGATCCGCCAGGTGATCGCCAAGCCACGGCGCCGCGGGCAGCCGCAGCCCGGCCAGGGTGTCACCGGTCGGCAGCAGATCGAGCACGTTCTCAGCCAGCAGGCCGAGCAGGCGTGCGCCGGCGTCGGCGCCGAGCCCAGCATCGGCGGCGAGCGCGACGATGATCAGTCGACTCGAGCGCAGCGGTCGACACGGCCGACCCAGCATCAGCTGACACAGGTCCACCACCGGCGTCAGGGTGCCGCGGAACGGCAGCAGGCCGACCACCCCGACGGGCGCCATCGCCAGTGGCCGCAGCGCTCGCCGCGCCAGCACCTCGACCACGAAGCTCACCGGCAGGGCCAGGCGCAGGTCGCCGACGTGGAATCCGAGCGCGAGCATGGCGGGTGCCGTGCCTCAGTTGCCGACGTTGAACTGGGCGATTTCCTGCTTCAGCACCGACACCGCGTCGCGCAGGCTTTCGGTGGCACTGTTGAATTCGCGCAGCGAGACCGAGGTCTGGCGGGCGCCATCAATGAGCTGGCCCATGGCATCGCCGATCTGGCGCGCGCCCTGGCCTTGACTGCGCATGCCGTGGTTAACCGCGTCGAAGCGTTCCGACAGCGTCTTCACCTGACTGATGATCTGGCCAAACTGGCCGCCGACACGCACCACGTTGCCGACGCCGCTGCGCACTTCTTCAGCAAAGCGGTCGATCTCCATTACGCCAGCCGACACCGCGGTCTGCATCTGCTTGACCATCTGCTCGATGTCGAGCGTGGCGACCGCGGTCTGGTCGGCCAGGCGGCGGATCTCGCGCGCCAGCACCAGGAAGCCCAGGCCCTGTTCGCCGGCCTTTTCGGCTTCGATGGCGGCGTTGATTGACAGCAGGTTGGTCTGGTCAGCGACCTTGGAGATGGTGGTGACCACGCCGGTGATCTCGGCGGCCTCCTCGCGGATCGCCGCCAGTCGCGCGGCCATCGTGTTGGCCGCCTGCGCCAGCCGCTCCATGGTGGTGTCGAGATTGCGCAGGCCGGCCTGGCCGTCCTCGGCGAGGTCGGCGGTCTGGCTGGCGACCGCATTGACGCCTTCCATGGTCGACAGCAGCTCCGAACTGGTGGCGTTGATCTGCTTCACCGCCGCGGCGATTTCATTGGTCGAGGCGCCAAAGCTCTGCACCGTCGCTTCCTGCTGGCGGCTGGTGGCAGCAAACTCGGTGGCCGTGCTCATCAACTCGATCGACGCCTGTTTGGCCCGTGTTACCAGGCCGCGCAGGCTCTGCGTCATGCTGGCGATGGCCTTCAGCAAGCGGCTGGCTTCGTCACGACCGTCACTGACCGGCACTTCGGTGGCGAGGTCACCGGAGGCCACCCGATCGGCGATGTCGGCCGCCAATTGGATACGCTCGGACAGTCCGCGCGCGGTTCGCTGCGCGTAGATGGCCATGAAGCCGACCAGCAGCAGGATGGCCACGCCGAGCATGAACAGCGTCTGCGAGCGGCTGGCGATGACTGCATCGGCGCTGCGCTCGAACTCGAAATTGTTGGTGGTGGCGATCTCCACCACCTTGTCGATGGCGCGGCGGTGGATGTCGTAGTTGCGCCCCATGCCGGCCAGCACGGCGCGGGCGCGGTCGCGGTCGCCGGCGCGGATTGCCGGCACGTACTGCTCATCCCGAATGCGGAAGAAATCCAGCGCAGCGCGGTTGGCCTGCACCGTCATCAGGTCGCCGAGGGTGTCCTTCTGCAGCATCCGCTTCCAGAACTCCTGACGCGACTCAAAGTCCAGCCGCAGCTGATCGCCCCGGTCGATCAGCTGCGAGATCCGGGTCGGGTCGGTCTCTTCGACCATCTGCAGGGTGAGCAGAAAGGACTCGATGATGTAGGCCGGTGGCGGCAGGACGTCGGCGATCAGATCCTTGCCGAGGACAATCTCGGCGTAGATCGGACCCTTCACCCGCACCTGTTCGAGCGTGCGCCAAGTGGTGAACCCGAAGATCAGGAACAGGCCGGCGAACACCGCGACCAGCAGGGTCAGACGGCGGGCCAGTTGGGACTCGCGCATGGGTGTAGCTCCCCCCGAAGTTGTCCGGTGGATTTAAGCACACGCAGCTGCCACCGACGCAGCCAAACGACCCAGCGAGCCGAGGACAGTGACGCGTCAACGCAAGATCCTGACGCCGCTCGCTCCTGACCCCTGCCCGTAGGGGCAGGTTTCAACCCGCCAAGTCAGCGCGCGGTATCGATCCGGGCGGATGCCTGCGCCGGGTCGGCATCGTCGCCGACGCGCTCGACAACGCCCTCGTCGACGTTGCCGTCATCGAAGTCGTCCGGTCCGAGCACGCGGTAGCCGCGGGCCGCCAGCGTCGCCAGGACGCCGTCGGGGCCGGCGTCGAGCAGCAGCTCAATCCGAACCGTGCCGACCGTCACGCGGTGC
>JBBRBN010000055.1:0-25725 GCA_038205755.1 Lysobacterales bacterium
CGCTGGAGGGCGAGTTCGGCGACACCCGCGTGGTCGTTTCCGAATGGCCAAGCATGCAGGCGGCGCGCAGCTTCTGGCATTCCGATGCCTACGCCGAAGTGCGCAAGCTGCGTGAAGGCACCGGCATCTTTCGCGTGCTGCTGCTCGAGTCACTCGACGCGTCACCGACCTCCGGCGGCGCGCTATGAGCTTTCCGGAGCCCTACCGCGCGCTGGCGCTGCAGACCACCTGTCGCACGATCAACGGCTGCGCCGGCACGGTGGCCGCGCGTGAAAAAATCGCCGACAGCATCGCCAGGGTCGGCCGCCAGATTCGCGCCAGCAAACAGTTCATCGGCAGTGATCTCAAGCTGGTGGTGCTGCCGGAGTATTTCGCCACCGGCTATCCGCTGGGCGAAAGTATTCCCGGCTGGGCCGACAAGGCCGCCTTCGCGATCGACGGGCCCGAGTATGCAGCGCTGGCGGGGATCGCCCAGGCCAACGGCGTGGCAATCGTCAGCAACGCCTATGAGCAGGACCCGCACTTTCCCGGCCTGTACTTCCAGTCCAGCGTGCTGATCGGCGACAGCGGCGATACGCTGCTGCGCTATCGACGGATGATTTCGCTGTACGCGCCGACGCCCTACGACGTCTGGGATGCCTATCTTGATCACTACGGAATCGACGGCGTATTTCCGGTGGCGCGCACCCCGCTGGGACGACTCGCCTGCGTCGCCTCCGAGGAAATTCTCTATCCGGAAATCAGCCGCGCGCTGGCGCTGCGCGGCGCCGAAGTGCTGCTGCATTCCACCAGCGAAGTCGGTAGCGTCGAGCTGACGCCCAAAGATGTCGCCAAGCGCGCCCGTGCGTTCGAGAACATGGCCTTCGTGGTGTCGGCGAACAGCGCAGGTATCATCGACGGCGATTTTCCATCCGCCAGCACCGACGGCATGTCGAAAATCGTCGACGACCAGGGCCGGGTGCTGGCCGTCGCCGGCTTCGGCGAGAGCATGGTCGCGCACGCCGAGCTCGACATCGCCGGCCTGCGCCGACGCCGCGAGCGCCCCGGCATGGGCCACACACTTTCCAGGCTGCCGCAGGCGGCGATTGCCGCCGGGCTTGAGCCAGCGCCGATGGCGCCCAACGCGCTGCTTGACGGCGGCCAGCTGCAAATCCCCGAACGAGCCGACTTCGCTCGCCGACAGGGTTCGGTGATCGCCGCGCTGCGCGAAGCCGGAGTGCTCGGCAATGGCTGAAATCACACTTCGCAATCCGCGCACCGGCGCCAGCGACGGCACCTTGGCCGGCGACAGTCCAGACACGCTCAGCGCTGCCGCCAGCCGACTGCGAATCGGCGCTGAGCGCTGGGCAGCGCGGCCGATATTGCAACGCTGCAGCGCGCTCGATCAGCTGGCCGATGCGCTTGATCGCCATCGCGACGCGCTGACCGAAGCGCTGCTTCGCGACACCGGCCGCTGGCACGAGTCGGTGCTCGAAGTCGATGCCGCTATCGCCACTCTGCGGCGCTGGGCGCTGGAGGCGCCGAGCTGTCTGGCCGAACCGTCGCCGCGGCCCGGCAACATCCCTTTTATCGAGGTGCGTCAGCGCTTCGTGCCGTACGCGCTGGTTGGCGTCATCAGCCCGTGGAATTTCCCGCTGTTGCTGAGCCTGATTGACGCAGTGCCGGCACTCGCTGCCGGCACTGCGGTGATCGTCAAACCCAGCGAAGTGACCTCGCGCTTTGTCGCGCCGCTGCGCGCAGCACTGGCCGAGGTGCCGGCGTTGTCCGATGCGTTTGCGGTGGTCATTGGTGACGGCGCGCTGGGCGCGGCATTGGTAGGCCAGGTCGACCTGCTCTGCTTCACCGGCAGCGTGCGCACCGGCCGACGGGTCGGCGAAGCCTGCGCAGCGCGCTTTATTCCAGCGTTTCTCGAACTCGGCGGCAAAGACCCCGCGATTGTGCTGGCCGGCGCCGACATCGAGCGCGCGGCCCGCGCCATCTGCTGGGCTGGCTTTGTCAACGCCGGCCAGAGCTGCATGTCGATTGAACGCGTGTACGTCGAGTCAAGCATCGCAGAACCCTTTATCGCTGCGCTGGTGCGCCACACTGCGGCGCTGAAGTTCGCCCATCCCGATCCGCGCGAAGGGCAGATCGGGCCGATCATCGCGCACAGCCAGATCGACATCGTGCGCGAGCATCTGCGCGAGGCGATTGAACGCGGCGGCCGCGCGCTGACGGGTGGCAAAGTGATCGACATCGATGGCGGCAGCTGGTGTCCGCCGACCGTGCTGGTCGACGTGCCGATCGACGCCAAGGTCATCAGTGAGGAGAGCTTCGCCGCGATTCTGCCGGTGATCGAAGTCGCCGACGCCGATCACGCCGTCCGAGCCGCCAACGATTCTGCGTTTGGTCTGTCGGCCGCCGTGTTCGCCGACTCGCTCGCTACTGCCGAGCGCATCGCCGCGCGACTGCAGGCCGGCGCCGTCAGCCTCAACGACGCCGCGCTTACCAGCCTGATTCACAGCGGCGAAAAGCAGAGCTTCAAGCTCAGCGGCCTCGGCGGCTCACGGATGGGGCCCGCCTCGATTCGCCGCTTCGTGCGGCCGCAGGCGCTGCTGGTCAATCCGGGGGTTGATGATCCGTGGTGGTTTCCGGCGGGATAGTGGTGGGGTTTGCGGTTGGCAGGACGCTGGCTTTTTTATTTGACGACATCGCCGCGCGCTTCGAATTGCTGCGCGGTGCCAACGGTGATTGTTGCGGGATTAGTCGTCTTTCGGCTTCTGTTCGGTGCCGGCGGCGGCGCCTAGCAGCTGGTTTATCTCAATGAAAAAGCCGTCGGGGTCGTAGACGGCGCTGAACATGACTGGGATGACGGTGTCGTTCGGACCGGGATATTCGACTCGGGTCGGGGCGGTTTGGATTTCGATTCCGGAGAGCTTTTCGATGATCGGGAAGCGAGTGTCGAGATCGTTGGCGTTGAACACGAGAATCGGTTGCCCGACCTGTGCTTTGCCGTTGGCGCGGCGCGGCGGCGGGTCGCCCTGCAGGCGCTGCATCAGCCCGAGATTGCCGATGAAAGTATCGTTGGCGCGCAGCAGAACCAGTCGAATCGTGGCGGGCGTGGGCTTGCCTTCGGCGTCGGTTCCAGCGCCGATCAGCTGGTCGTAGATGACGGTCAGACCAAGGCCGTCGCGGTACAGCGGCAGCGAAGCTTCAATATCGCGCACCACCAGCGTCGTCCGACGGAAGTCGACCGCGATGCGCTCGCTGTCGGCGACCGGCTCGGCGGCGGCGGGTGTGGATGCGTCGAGCGCAGCCAGGGTCAAGAGCAGCGGTATCAGCAGCAGGCGCATGGGCCGGTCTCCGTTTTCGAGCAGGTGGTTTTCAAGCGGGTCAGGAAATGACGCCGCAGTGATCGACGATCGCGGACGGCGTTGTTTGCCACAGTGCATCGCCGTGCGCCGCGAGATGTTCGAACACTCTTTCCAGCTGGGCGATGCGGTGCGGTTGACCGATCACCCAAGGGTGCAGATTGATCGCCAGCAGACGGCCGCTGCCGAGCGTCTGCGCCTCGCCAAGCAGAAATTCGCAGGCGTCGATGAGCTGGTCCGCCCACTGGCTTTCAGCGTGCAGGTTTTCACCGATGCAGAAGCGGTCTTCCAGCTCCAGCGAAAGCGGCAGCGCGGCAAGCGGACCGGAGCGGGTGGCAAATCGATAGGGCAGTTCGTCGTTGACCCAGTCGGCGCACCAGTCGATGCCGGCCTCACGCAGCAGGTCGGGGGTCAGCGCCGACTGTGATCGCGCCGGCGACAGCCAGCCCCGAATCGGGGCCGGGGCCGCCGCACGCAGCGCGGCGAGACTCTCGGCGATCAGCGTCGTCTCGCGCTCGGCATCGAGTCCGCCGTGGTGCAGCTGGTCCATGTTCCAGCCGTGTCCAAGCCATTCGCCGCCGGCCTGCTGCAGCTCGCGCAGCAGCGCCGGATAGCGCGTCGCCAGCTCGCCGTTGATAGCGAAGCTGGCGGGCAGCGAGTGCGCAGCGAGTGCGTCAAGCACCCGGTAGATACCGACCCGATTGCCGTAATCGCGCAGCGTGTAATGGCGCAAATCGGGGTAAGGCATGGTCATCGCGCCATGCGGCTTGAAGCCCTCGCCGCGAGGATTGAGCGGGAAATGTTCCAGGCTGACGTTTATCCACAGCGCCAGCGGTCGACCGTCCGGCCAGTGCAGCGGCGGCCGTTGTTCAAGCATCGACCACGCGTAGCGATCGTGGTCCATGCCGTGGCGACGGCGGGGATACTGCAGGTAGCTGGCGTCGATGCTCATGCGCTGGCCCCTGGCTGTTGGCCGCTTGCGCTGCCGTTTTCCTGCCGGCTGCCGCTTCCGTCGACCGTTTCGTCAAGCGCATTCTGCGCGCGGACAAAGTCGTCGTAGTGATGCTGTTCGAAGTACCCGGCAATCTCCCGGCCGGTGGCCTTCCAGACGTGGTCAAAGCCGCAGATGTAATCGATTGCCTCCTCGAATGCGCGCAGCCGATGCGGGTGACTGACCTGGTAGGCGTGCAGCGGCACGCACATGACGGTGCCGCTGTGCTCGCCCTCGGCGTACAGCCGATCAAAAGCGTCGCGAATCATCTGGCCATAGCGGCGCGGCTCGATCTTGTTGACCACGTAGACAATGGTGTCGTTGAGCTCGAGCGAATACGGTACCGACACGAAGCGTTGACCGCTGCGGGTGATCACCGGCGTTGGCTGGTCGTCGTGAAACAGATCGCAGGTGTACCGGCCTCCGGCTTCGGCAAACAGGTCGATGGTCAGCTCGGAGTGCGACAGCGCCGGCGCCAGATAGCCATCGCAGCGTTGCCCGGTGTGCTCGCGGATCAGCGCCATCGACTCTTCGATCATGGCGCGCTCCTGCGCCTCGCTCATGCCGTAGGTGTAGCGCGTGTTGTAGATGCCGTGGCTGAAGAACTCCCAGTTGCGCTCGGCCGCCATCGCGATCACTTCGGGATGGTGAATGCACATCGCGGTCGACAGCGACACCGAGCCGCGCAGACCGTAGCGGTCGAGCACGCGCATCATGCGCTGCTGACCGACGCGATTGCCGTAGTCGCGAGTGGCGTAGCCGAGCACGTCGGGCGTCGGTCGCGGCCAAGCCTTGCGCTGCGGATTGAGCGGCGCATCAAGCTCGTAGAATTCGATGTTGGGCGCAATCCACAGCGCCACCCGTGCGCCATTGGGCCAGCGGATCTGCGGCCGGTTGCGGTAGGGCAGGTAGCGGTATAGCTGCGGGTCGCTGCGCATGGTCGGCCGTCCTCAGCGCAGCCGCGCCAGTTGATCGAGCACATCGCTCACCGACTCCACGTCGGCGTACTTCAGCATGATGTCGGCCAGATTGGCGAAGTGCGGAATCTCGTGTTTGTCGGCCACCGCCGCCTCCGGCACGATGGTGCGGAAGTTGCGCGACAAGCTGTCGACCACGCAGGCGCGCACGCAGCCCGACGTCGATCCGCCGGTGATGATCAGCGTATCAACGCGATGAAAGCACAGCAGCGACCACAGATGGGTTTCGAAAAACGGACTCGCCATCCGCTTGAGCATCACCACGTCACCGGCCTGCACGTCAGCCCGAGGATCAAGCTGTGCGCGCTCTGACCCATGCTTGATGTTTTGCAGCGAATTTGGCGTATCGGTTCGCGTACCCCAAACGCCCGCGTCCTCCGCTGAATCGAGATACGCCACGTAGGTCCAGACGACCGGCAACCCCAGCCCACGCACCGCCGCCGACAGCGCATTGATGTGCTCGATCTGCCGCGGATCGGTTTCGTACGCGGTCGGAAATGCGTCGAGATCGGTATACGCCCTCTGCACGTCGATATTGACGATTGCCGGCCGCGAACCGAAACCGAACTTCGCCCGGTTGGGGTTGGCTTTTACCTCGGCCCAGTATTGTCGGGCAGTCAGACCTGAGGTTTGCATTTTTGGCATTGGGGGCGCCTTTTGCCTGGTTGTGTTGTTTAGCTTGCTCGCGGGCCGGTTGGCACGGTCAAGCGCGTGCTGGGCTGGTCTATTTTGGGCTGCGCTCGAGCTTCTGCGCGCTTCGCACTTGATCGATTTTTCTCAACACTGCTTCGCGGGTTTTCGTCTGATTCGACGGCCGCCGGGACAGATGAAATGCCGTGGGAAATCAACCATGGAGGACGACCAAACGCGAAACGCGAAACGGCCGACCCATGGACAGACAACGGAACATCGCAAGGGCGCTGGCAAAGCCCCACGAAAGCCAAATTCCCGCGTCTCACGCGGCACCCACCATGGGCTTGGTTTCCTTGCGAATCTTGGTAGAAGCGAAAAACGCTATGGCCAGCAGCCCGGCGATCAGCCCGAAGGCAATCTGGTAACTGCCGAAGCGGTCGAACATCACCCCGGTAAGCCAGATGCCGAGGCCGCCGCCGATGGCGTCGAGGACGGTGATGGTGCCGAGGATCGTGCCGGCGGAGGTCAGCCCAAAGCTGTTGATGGCCTGCAGTTGGAGCAAGGTGTAGAGGCCGCCCCAGCCCAAGCCAAACAGTCCGATGGCGAACCATATGACGTCGGGGCTGAGCGAGGCGAGAAACAGCGAGCCGACAAACATGACGGCAATGTTGGCGAGGAACACCGCCTTCTGCGGCAGATGGTCGGCGAGCACACCGAAAGCAAATTTGCCGATCAACGCCATGCCGAACATCACCCCGAGCGCGCGGCCGGCGACCATCGGCTCGAAGCCCATGTCACTCATGTGCAGGAATAGATGCGCACTGGCCGACAGCATCGCGTAGAAGGTCATCATTGCGGTGAACGCCAGCGCCCAGAACGTTGGCGTTCGGATCGCCTCGGCGTAGCTGAGGTCGGTCAGTGGATTGGGCACATTGCCACCCTGCTTCGGTGGCTTGTCGGCGCCCAGTGCGATGGTGCCCATCTGCTCCGGACGGCGGGCCACGAACAGACCAATCAGCAGAATTACCAGCGGCACTATCGAGAGGGTGACGAACGCGCTGCGCCAGCCGTGCTCGGCGGTCAGGCTGACGATCCACGGCGGAAAGATCATGCCGCCGAGGCTGGTGCCGACCAGGGCAATACCAATCGCCGTTCCGCGATGGCGGACAAACCACTGGCTGACCAGGATCACCGCCACGTTGAGACCGCAGGCGACCAGTACGAAGGCAAACACGACGTGGATCAGATAGACGTGGCCGATTGACTGGATCTGGCCATAGGCGAAATAGGCGGCGGCCAGCAACAGGCTGCCGACGATGATCAGCGGCCGCACGCCGAGCCGATCAATCAGCACGCCAATAAACGGCGCCGCGAGACCGGTGATCATCAGCGTCAAAAGATCGCGAAACTTCAGCGCGCCGCGCGACCAGCCGAATTCTTCCAGCAGCGATTTGTCGAACGCGGTGATGCCGGTCAAGGTCAGGCCGTTGGAGACCATCAGCATCAGCATTGCCGCAAACGCGATAATCCAGGGGTAAAAGCGCTTCATGCGTTGGGCTCCGACGGACGTTGAGAGGTGGGGTTGAGCAGCGGCGACCAGCTGATTCCGCCGACAGCGTCGCCGCAGACGGCGCGAAAGCCGATCACCTCAACCGAGCTCCAGACGCCGCTGCGATAGTAGGGATCGCCCTCAAGCAGGGCGCGCGCCGACGGCTCGTTGTCGGCGCGCACGACCAGCACGCTGGCGTGGATCGTCTGCGGATCGACGAACGCCGGGCCGGCGATGATGTAGCGATCAACATGCTGCTCGATATGCCGCAGATGACCGCCCATATGTTCAGCCCGCAGTCGCGCCGAGTGGGCGCCGTCGCGGCACAGCAGCAGAAAGACCGTCTCGCGCGTTCGGGTGGCGGCTGGGGCGGCGGTAGCGGTCATCGATGCGAATTACTCCCGGTAGGCGGATACGACGACAACGCATACGTGGCCAAACGTGATCGCGAAACGGGCCGCTGCACCTGTCGCAGCGGCCAAACCGTTTGACCGCCGGGAAACCCGGCGACTACACTTTGTTCGGACAAAGTTTGCCACACGCCGTGGTCGAGAGGAAACCGTGAGAACAGTCGTCGTGCTTTTCAACCTCAAGCCCGGTGCCAGCCGGGATGACTACGAACGCTGGGCGCGCGAGCGCGATCTGCCGACGGTCAACGCGCTGGGGTCGGTCGGCCAGTTCGAAGTGTTGAAGGCCAGCGGTCTGCTGATCGGTGACGGCCCGTCGCCCTACGAGTACGTCGAGCTGATACGGGTCAATGACATGGAGGCGTTTGCCGCCGATCTTGGCGCGCCGGCGCTGCAGGAAGGCGCCAAACAGTTCCAGGCATTCGCCGATCAGCCGATCTTCATCCTTGCCGATGGATTGTAGTTTGACCCTGACCTCCCGCTATCCCGAACTCGCCGGCAAAGTTGCGCTGATTACCGGCGCAGGCCGCCGCAAGGGTCTGGGCGAGGCGATCGCCCAGCGGCTGGCGGCCGAAGGAGCGCGCGTGGTGATCACCGACATCGGACAGGCGCGCGGCGCCGAAATGCCGGCTGACGCAGTCGGCAGTGAGGAAGAAATGGCGCAGGTCGCGGCCGACATTCGCGCAGCCGGCGGCGACTGTACGGCGCTGGCGATGGACGTGCTGGACGAGGCGCAGGTGAGCTCGGTGATGCAGACGGTGGCCGGCAAACACGGCGGCATCGATATCCTGGTCAACAACGCCGGCATTGGCTATCTGATGAAGCCCATAGTCGAGCTGAGCCTGGCGCAGTGGGACGCCGTGATCGGCGTCAATCTGCGCGGTGCCTTCGTCTGCACGCGCTACGCCGCGCAGGCCATGATTGCCCAGGGCCGCGGCGGCCGGATCGTCAATATCGCCTCGCAGGCGGCCAAGTCGGGGTTTCCCAACGCCGCCGCCTACTGCGCATCCAAGCACGGACTGGTAGGACTGACCCGGGTCGCCGCGATGGAGCTCGGCGCACATCGAATCACCGTCAACGCGGTCTGTCCAAACCATGTCACCACCGGTCTTGGCGCCTGGCAGAACGAATACTTCGCCAAGGCGCTGGGCATGACGCTGGTTGACTATATGCAGGCGATGAAAGGCCGTATCCCGCTCGGTCGGCCTGGTCTGCCTGCAGACACCGCCAGCGCCTGCGCGTTTCTGTGCTCGGACGACGGCAGCTACATCACCGGCGAAGCAATGAATGTCTCCGGCGGCGAGGAGACGCACTGATGGCTGGCGCGACAAGCTACCGCTGGCCGAACGATGCGCGCCTCGCGCTGTCGCTGGTGGTCAACGTCGAGGAAGGCTCGGAGTACAGTCTCGCCGAGGGCGATGCGATCACCGAGCCGGTTGACGAGCTGGCGGTCAGCCTGAAAAAGCCGGTGCGCAACTACGGCAACGAGTCGAACTACCGCTACGGCATCAACGAGGGACATGCGCGCATCGCCGCGCTGCTTGACCGTCATCAGATGACGGCGACTTATACCGCCGCCGCGCTGTCGCTGGAACGGGCACCGGAAATCGCCGCCTACATACGCCGTGCCGGTCACGAAGCCTGCTCCCACGGCTGGCGCTGGATCCATCAGTTTCGGCTGACGCCCGATGACGAGCGCGACTTCATTCGCCGCGCCGCCCTGAGTATCGAGAAGACCACCGGCCAGCGCCCGCTCGGCTGGCTGTCGCGCTACCTGCACACCGCCGACACCCGTCGCCTGCTGCAGGAGGAAGGGTTTCTGTATCACATGGACGACTACTCGGCCGATGCGCCGTTCTGGGCGCCGGTTGATGGCTCGGACACGCCGATGATCGTCGTGCCGTACCAGCTCGACACCAACGACATGAAGATGTGGCTGGCGCCGTCCTACCTGCCGCAGCACTGGCTCGACTACGCCATCGCCAGTTTCGATCAGCTGTATCAGGAGGGCGCCGGGCAGCCGCGCATGATGTCGCTGGGTCTGCACCTGCGCATCATCGGTCGGCCGGGTCGAATCGCCGCGCTGGATCGCTTTCTTGCCTACGTCGGCCAGCAGTCTGACGTATGGGTAACCACCCGTCGCGCCATCGCCGAGCATTTTTCGGCGGCGGTCAAGCCGGCATGAACGCAGCGCAGGACAACCCGCGGCGCTGCGTGCTGTTCGTTCCCGGCTCCAGGCCTGATCGCTATCTCAAAGCGCTGTCCTGCGACGCCGATCAGGTCTGCATCGATCTGGAGGACGCGGTCGGTCCGGCTGACAAAGTCGACGCGCGCCAAGCCGCGCTGCGCTTTTTCAACGAGCAGCCGCCGTTTCGCTCGGAGCTCGGCCTGCGCATCAACTCCTGTGATACCGGTCTTGGCGTAGACGACCTCACCGCGCTCGCTGCCGCGCCGCGACTGCCGGACTTCCTGATGCTGCCGAAGGTCGAATCACCGGCCGCGCTGATCGCGCTGCGCGCACGGCTCGGCGACCGCTGTCCGCCGCTGATCGCGCTGATCGAAAGCCCCGCCGGATTGGCTCGGATAGACGCCATCGCCGACTGTGAGCGCATGCAGGCGCTGATGTTTGGCGGCTACGATTTTGTCTCTGCGCTGCGCGGACGGCCCAGCTGGGACAGTTTCTTTCTGCCGCGAGCGCAGCTGGCGGTGGCGGCAGCCCGCGCCGGGATCGGCTTCATCGACGTGCCCTTTCTCACCCTCGACGACCCGACTGCGCTAGCCGCAGAAACCGACCGCGTGATTGCCATGGGCGCCACCGCTCGCGCCGCGATTCACCCGGCCCAGGTCGAGGTTATCCAGCAGTGCTTTCTTCCCAGCAAAGCGGAAACCAGCGCCGCGCAGCGAGTACAGCAGGCGATGGCAGATGCCGGCGGCGCGGCCATCCAGGTCGACGGCAAGCTGGTCGACCGGCCCATTGAGCTGGCCGCGCAGCGCTGCCTGCAGCTGGCCCGCTTCGGAACCCGCGCGGCGGCCGACTGACGTCGAACCGCGCACCCACTGACATCACGAGAGCGACCATGGTCCAGAACGTCAAACAGGTCGGCGAGCAGCGCTACCGCGAAACCTTCGGCCGCTATTTCGAAGAATTCACCGTTGGCGACATCTACGAGCACCGCCCGGGACGCACGATCACCGAGACCGACAACACCTGGTTCACCCTGCTGACCATGAACACCCACCCGATGCACTTCGACAAGGAGTACGCCAAGGCCTCCGAGTTCGGTCGCTGCATCGTCTGCTCGCCGTTTACCGTCGCCCTGATGGTCGGCATGAGCGTCACCGACGTCAGCCAGAAAGCGATCGCCAACCTCGGCTGGGACGGCATCCGGATGACCCACCCCCTGTACGCCGGTGACACCCTCACCTGCGAATCGAAGGTGTTGGAAAAGCGCGCCTCCAACTCACGCCCCGGCGCCGGCATCGTCAGCGTACAGACCGACGGCTACAACCAGGACAAAACCCTGGTCTGCACCTTCAAACGCACCATGCTGATCGCCCGCACAGGCCACTCGATAGAAGACAAAGTCGGCTACTGATGCCAAGAAGAATCCAGCCAGCAAGCCCTCCCGAACCAGCAAAGGCGCAAGCCTCCGTTTTTGCCTTCGACGGCGCTTTTTCTTTTGCTGCTGCTGTCTTTGCTTCTGCGCTTGCCTTCGGGCCCCGTGTGCAGCGGCGGCGGGCGGGAGCTCCGGCCCGCCAGGGGTGCATGCATGGATGCATGCACGTTTTTGCCAGCGCAGGACGTGCTGTCAAAAGCCCCTCCCGCCCGACGCGAACGCGAAGCACAGCGCAGGACGCTGCACCCGGGGTGGCCTTTCTCCTGGTTACTTCTCATTGGCCACTCAAAGAGAAGTGACTCGGCTGCCGCCAAGGCAGACGGAACCCTTCGAAAGGCAAACCGAAAAGCGAGCACCCATCCGGAACAGTCGGACCAGTAGAGGCAGAATCCGAACCAATCCAAGCCACCCACGCAGCCCCAAAAAACGGACACCCCCAACGTGACAGACCCGCACCACAACACCTGGTCTCTCGAAGACGAGCAATCACTACTCGACAGCATCGATAGCTGGATCGCAAAATCGGTCAAACCGATCGCCCGCGAACACGACCAGGAAGACACCTACCCGCACGCGCTGGTCGAGGAAATGAAATCGCTCGGCCTGTTCGGCGCGACCATTGCTCAGCAGTACGGCGGCCTTGGACTATCGGCCAGCCTGTACGCCAAGATCGTTGTTCGCGTAGCCGCGGTGTGGATGGCGCCATCGGGCATTTTCAACTCGCATCTGATCATGGCGTCGGCCATCGAGCGCTGCGGCACGCAGGCGCAGAAAGATCACTATCTGCCGCGCATGGCCAGCGGCGAGCTGCGCGGCGGCCTCGGTCTTACCGAGCCGAACGCCGGCACCGATCTACAGGCGATCCGCTGCGTCGCGCAGCGCGACGGCGATCACTACATCATCAACGGCGCCAAAACCTGGATCACCAATGCAATGCACGGCGGCGGCATTCTGCTGCTGGTAAAGACCGATCCCGACGCTCAGCCACGGCACAAGGGCATGAGCATGTTTATCGCCGAAAAGGGCGAGGGTTTCATCGTCGCCAAGAAGATGAAGAAGCTCGGCTACCGCGCAATCGATACCTGCGAGCTGGTGTTCGACAACTACCGGGTGTCGGCCGACTGCCTGCTCGGCGGCGAAGAGGGTCGCGGCTTTCAGCACGCGGTTGGCGGCCTTGAGCTTGGCCGCATCAATATCGCAGCGCGCGGCACCGGTATCGCGCAGGGCGCGCTGCGGATGGCGGTCGAATACGCGCAGACTCGCAAGACCTTCGGCAAGCCCATCTGCGAGCACCAGGCGATCCAGCTCAAGCTCGGCGAAATGGCGGCCAAGGTCGAGGCCAGCAAGCTGCTGCTGGAAAGCGCCGCGCGCGCCTACGACACCGGCAAGCGCTGCGATATGGAAGCTGGCATCGCCAAGTACTTCTGCACCGAAACCGGCGTCGACTGCGCCCAGCAGGCGATGCGGATTTTCGGCGGCTACAGCTATTCGACCGAGTACGAGATCGAGCGCTTCTACCGCGATGCGATGCTGATGTGCATCGGCGAGGGCACCAACGAAATGCAGCGCATCATCATCGCCAAACAGCTGGTCGAGCGCCACAAGCTGTGAGTGAGGCCGCGCCTGCAGCGCCAACGCCAGACGCAGCGCTGCCGCTGCAGGGCCTGCGCGTTCTGAGCTTCGAGCAGTACGGCGCCGGGCCCTACGGGTCGATGTTTCTGGCCGACCTTGGCGCCGACGTAGTCAAGGTCGAGAGCCGCAGCGGCGGCGACGTGGCGCGCACCACCGGACCGTTTTTTCTCGGCGACAACGACAGCCAGTTTTTCCAGACCTTCAACCTCAACAAGCGCTCGCTGACGCTGGATCTCAAGCATCCGCGCGGTCACGAGGTGCTGCACCGGCTGCTGCCGCGGTTCGACGCGGTGATGAACAATCTGCGCGGCGATCTGCCGGCCAAGCTGGGGCTCGACTACGCGGCGCTCGGAGCGGTCAAACCCAGCGTGGTCTGCGCGCATCTGTCGGCCTATGGTCGCGACAACGAGCGCGCCGCCTGGCCCGGCTACGACTATCTGATGCAGGCCGAGGCCGGCTTCATGAGTCTGACCGGCGAGCCGGGCGGCCCGCCGGCGCGCTTTGGCCTGTCGATGGTGGACTACATGAGCGGCAGCGTCGTTGCGCTGGCGCTGCTGGCCGCGGTGTTCGGCGCGCAGCGCAGCGGCCGCGGGCGCGATGTCGATGTCTGCCTGTTCGATGTCGCTGTGCATCAGCTCAGCTACCCGGCCACCTGGTATTTGAACGCCGGCCACGCGACGACGCGGCTGCCGCGTTCGGCGCATCCTGGAACGGTGCCGTGTCAGCTCTACCGCAGTCGCGACGGTTGGCTGATGGTGATGTGCATGCTCGACAAATTCTGGCAGACCTTCGTCGAGGGCATCGACGACCCGGCGCTGGCCGCCGATCCGCGCTTTGTCGACTTCGCCGCGCGCCGCGAGCACCGCGATGCGCTGACGCCGCTGATCGACAGCGCGCTGATGCAGCACTCGAATGCACACTGGCTTGCCGTGTTCGCCGGACGAATTCCCGTTGCGCCGGTCAATGATCTGGCCGGCGCGCTCGATGCTGGCTTTGTCGAGCGCAGCGGACTGCTGCAGCAGGTCGACCATCCGGCCGGCACCCAGCGCATGCTGCGCTCGCCGATCAAGGTCGACGGCCTGCGGCTCGACGGTCGCGCCTGCCCGGCCGCGGGCAGCAGCACCGATTCGGTGCTGCGCGAGGCCGGCTACAGCAGCGCCGATATCGAACAGCTGCGCGCACTGGAAACGATATGAAGGGCGCCGGCCGATGAAGCTGTCCGGCGTTCGCGTGCTTGATCTCTCGCTGTTTCTGCCCGGACCGCATCTGACCATGATGATGGCCGACCACGGCGCCGACGTGATCAAGGTCGAGCCGCCGGGCGGCGAGCCGGTGCGCGACATCGGCCTGCGCCAGGCCGGCATCAGCACCTGGTTCCGAAACACCCATCGCGACAAGCGCTGCATTGCGCTGGACCTGAAAAAGCCGGCCGAACTCGACGCGCTGCTGCAGCTTGCCGATCGCGCCGACGTGCTGGTCGAAGCCTTTCGCCCCGGCGTCGCGCAGCGCCTCGGCATCGACGCGCCGACCCTGCGCGCGCGCAATCCGCGGTTGGTTTACTGCTCGATCAGCGCGTTTGGCCAGAGCGGACCGAAGGCCGGCCGGCCGGCGCACGACCTGGCGATACAGGCCGACAGCGGCGTGCTCTCGTTGAACCTCGGTCAGGACGGTCAGCCCGCCGCGCCGCACATGCCGGTGGCCGACATGGCGGGCTCGCTGATGGCGCTCAGCGGCATTCTGATGGCGCTGTATCGACGCGAGAAGACCGGCTTGGGCGATCACATCGACCTCTCGATGCAGGACGCGCTGATGGCCTGGCTGCCGAACGTGCTCGGCCCGCCGTTTGCCGAGGGTCGCGACCCGGTGGTCAAGGACGAGCGCAGCTGGGGCGGCAACGCGATGTACTGCCTTTACCGCTGCAGCGACCACCGCTGGCTGGCTCTGGGCGGCGCCGAGCACAAATTTTCCGATGCGCTGTTCGCGGCGCTCGGACGCGCTGATCTGGCGCCGCTCTGCCAGCAGCCGCCGGGGCCTCAACAGGTGCCGGCGCGCGAATTTCTCGCCGCCACTTTCGCTACCCGATCGCTGGCGGACTGGGAGCGGTTTCTGGCGCCACTGGACGTTTGCTGGTCGGCGGTCAAGACGCTGACCGAGGCGTTTTCCGACCCTCACACCCGGGCTCGCGAGATGATCTTCGAGGCCCCCGACGGCGGCCTGCACCTGGGCATTCCGATCCGCTTCTCCGACGAGCCGGGCCGCATCAATCCGCGACTCGATCCGTTTGCCGCCTCGACTGCTTCGGTGCTGGCCGAGATCGGTCTCGACGCCGCCGCCGTCAAAGCTGACGCCAAACCTGCTTCCGCTCAATGAGGGCTTTGCCATGCGCCTGCTGATCGCCACACTGGTTGCCCTGCTGCTGACCGCGAGCGCCGCCGCGCAGGCCGAGACGCTTGCCGCCGACGCGCAGTTCGCCCGTTTTCTTGAATGGTTCCCTGGCGAGTACGACAACAACGAGCAGGTCTGGCAGAACGCCATCGACCAGCCGGCCAATCCGCACGAGCGCATCCACCACATTTTTCTGCCGGTCGAGATTCCCGCGCTCGGTGAACACGTCTACTTTGTGCAACAGACGCTGGACGATGATCCCAGCAAGATCTACCGCATCCGCGCCTACTCGCTGAGCCAGCACGCCGAGCGCAAAGCCGTCGCGCTGACCATCTGGACCTTCAAGGATGAGGCCGCTGCTCGCGACGCCCATCTTGCGCCCGAGCGGCTGCGCGAGCTGGGCAAGGACGACTTCAGCAGCATTCCAGGCTGCGCGGTTTACTGGACCTGGAGCGGCCAGCATTTCGACGGCGCGATGGTGCGTGACGCCTGCCGCTTTGAGTCCAAGCGCAGCGGCAAGATGATTACCATCAACGACGATCTGCGGCTGAGCGACGACGCGATTTGGATTCGTGACGTTGCGATGGACGAGGACGGAGGTATTGTATTTGGCGACCCCGACCGCCCGCACCACAAGAACCGCAAGGTCCGCTACTTTGACGGCTGGGCGGCGATGAAGGAAGGCGGCTCCGACGCCGGCCCGGACGCCCAGTGGATCGGCGTGCGCGGCCTGCGCCTGCACAGCGAAGGCGACCGCGTCGACCTGGCCACCTCCGAGGGAGTCAAACTCGGCTACAGCGTCGAACTGGCCCAGCTCACCTACCAGAACACCACCACGCCGATCCTGAAGCTGGCGGTGATCGACAACGCGACCGGCAAATCGACCAGCTACAGCTGGACCGAAACCAGCGGCACGCGCGTAGGCATCAACATCGGCTGGTTTCAGACCGGCTTCGTCGAACGCGAAGGCGACCCGCGCTTCGGCTGGTAGGCACCCGATCGCGCGCGCCGGCATCTCGCGTTTGCACTTCTCTTGATTGCGGCGGGCTTGATTGCGGCGGGCCTGATTGCGGCGGGCCTGATTGCGGCGAGCTTGATGGCGGCGGGCTTGATGGCGGCGGGCTTGATTTCATCATGGCGCCGCCTACGCGGGTCACCCGCCGCGTGGCGCGACCGGCAGGCCGCTACTCCGGCAGCGGATCGCCAGCGAAGCTGTGGCCTTTGATGCCTTCCCAGCGGTGGCTGACCCGCTCTTCGTCGATCAGGGTGCGCTGCAGAATGCGGCCGGCGCGATACCAGTGCCAGACGCGATGGCGGTATTGGCCGCAGTCGGACAGCTGGATCATTTCGTACAGACACACGTCGGGGTCACCCTTGCGCAGCCAGTAAAGCATGACGCTGCGGTGGTGGTCGTCGAGCGGCTCTTCAGCGGCCCAACCGGTGATCAGCTCGTTGTCGAAAATCAGCCGACCGTACTGATAGTCAGCGGGAAACTCGCGCACTTCACTGCGGCCATCGGCCCAGCTGTAGTGGTTGGTCTGATGGTAAGGATGCGGCCCCTCGCTCGGGAAGCGGCAAACCAGCCGCGAGCGGTGCTCGTCGGTCTTCTCGCCGCTTGGGTCGTAGCAGCGATACCAGCCGTCCCAGACGCCCTCGTGGCGGGCAAGCAGCGGCAGGTGCTTTTTAAGGTCGGTCATCGGTAGTCCCTCGTTTCGGCTGAGTCGGGTCGGCAGCATGAGTTCGGCGTAGTCAGGTCGGCGACTCACCGCGAAGCTGATTGATCAGATCGTCCATGGCCGGCTCGGCGGCGCGCTCTGCGTCGCTCGCCGCCTCGCTCGACTGCGCAACGATGCGCAGCACGCGGGCGATATAGGTTTTCATCCAGCGGGTTCGCTCGGCTTCGGCGTCAGCGTCGGGAGTGAAGGCGTCCAGTTCGCTGCGGGTCAGCAGACCCTTGGCTTCGATCAGCCGCTCCAGCGCATCCAGACGTTGCCGCGTTACCGCGTGCTCCATCGCCAGCACAATGGTGATGTTGAGCACACGCTCGACGTCGGGATCGTTGAAAAACCACGGCCGTTTGCCCTTGGCGCGGCGGTTGGCCTGGCCGAGCACATCGAGCGCTGGTGATGATCGAGATGGAGGTGATGGGGTCACGGCTTGCGCGCTCCGAAGGCGGTCCACAGCGCGGCGCGGCCAAAGTCTTCGCCGCCGCTGCTGGCGACCGGAAAGATATCCCTGTCGACCACGCCCGCCATGCGGGTTTCGAAGTAGGTCGCCGGGTCGAAGCCAGCGCTGGCCATCATCGCCGGCAAGTCGTACTCGTGCATGACGCTCCAGAATGGCTCGTTGTTGTTGTAGGCATCCCAGTCGCGGATGAACTGTTCGTAGGGGTCCATGCCGGCGTACTGCGGCTGCTCCAGGTGCACGGTGAGGCCACCATCGGCAAGCAGACGGTGGATTTCGCGCAGCATCCGCGGCATCGCGGTGGCCGATGTCTCGTGCCAGAACATCGCCGTGGTGATCAGGTCGAAGTGGCCATCGGGATAGTCGAGCGACTCGGCGTTGGCCTGGCGGAAGGTGATGTTGTTGGCGCCCAGCGCGCGCGCCCTGGCGTGGCCGTAGCGCAACATCGGAGCGGCGACGTCGACGGCGATCACGTCGGCTGCGGGAAAAGCCAGCGCCACTGGCACAATGTTGTGGCCAATGGTGCAGCCGATATCGAGCACGCGGCGCGGCGCGAATTCGGGATGCGACTGGCGCAGCCACTGCACCAGCGCCTGACCGCCGCCGTCGTTGAGGCGTCCGAGCATGCCGCCGGTGGTGGCAAAGATGCCGCAGTCGTAGTTGGCGGCCGCCGAAACGTCATCATCAACCAGCTCGGTGTGATAGCCGCCGGGCATGCAGTGGATGTCGACCGCGCGGGCGTAGCGCGGCACTTCCACCGATGGATCAAGCAGCAGCCGGGGCGAGTCGGCATTGAGCTCGGCGCTGGCCTCAATCAGCGCGTCGAGCTGATGCAGCACCAGGCTGCGCCCGGCCTGCTGACGCATTTCCATGCTGCCGCGGCGCAGCGCGCTCCATAGGGCGAAGGTCGAGTTGCCGGCCATTGCCCGTCGCACCTGATGGCGATTTTCCGGAGGCTGGCCGTGCTCGCGCTCGTACGCCGGACGAACCTCCTGCTCGTAGGCTTCGCGCACGCGCGGCGACAGCGACCCGGCAAGGAAGCCGTTCAAGTTGGCCAGAAAATCAAACCGCGCGGTGTCGTCGTGAGCGGCCTGCGGAAACGCCGCGTGGCGGCCGACGTGAGCCCAGCTCGGTGGATTTTCACGCTGACTCATGGCGCTAACCCTCGCTGCGAAATGTAAAGCATTCTGCCCCCTCGGCCCGCTCGCGCCTGCGAAAACGACTCGCGTTAAATTCGCGTTAGCGCAAATGACTGGACAGTCATGCTCTATTGATATAACTATATGACAAACTTCCCGGCCCACCAAGAGCGCGTCACGGGAAGAACACAGCCGACGCGCTGGCTTCTCACATGGATAGGGGATATCCCGTGATTCGATCGACACTGCTGCTCTCGTTTGCCCTTTCCGTCGTGCTTGCTGCGCCGGCACAGGCGGCTTTCGACCCGAAAGACTCCGATGACAACCTGCATGCGCTGGTGAAAATGCGCTGTTCTCTCGACGCCAGCGAACACGTGGTGAGCTGGTGGAAAGGTTCGATCTTTGTGGTCCTGCCATCCAAGGCACCGCAGTCGATCATGGGCTTCGAGGGCTTCAACATCTGCCGCATGGCCAAGCAGGACGACGGCAGCTGGCAGTTCATCTCGCGCGAGCTTTCCTTCTACCGCGACCTCAAGACCGGCGAGCTGATCGATACCTGGGAAAATCCGCTCAGCGGCAAGACCAACGAGGTACTGCACGTCGCCAACGATCCAGTCAACAGCGTCTTCGGCGCGCCAGGGCGGCCGATGCTGCTGCCGTGGGAGTCGGGAACGAGCACTGACGACACGCTGATGATGACCTTCAACGTACCGCTGACCTATCCAAACCCGCTGAGCCCAACCGATTTCCCGGCCGAGTCGAGCGGCGAGATGTATGTCGGCTCGGAGCACTTCATGTTCTTCACCTCGCGCAAGGCGCTGGAGGACGACAGCCTGATGCAGGCACCCTCCCACTACGGCTGGACCCGGATCGGGCCGTGGCTGCCGTGGATGAAGATGGGCACAGCGCCGGGCCACCTGCTCTATATCGCTCAGGGTTCAAAGCTCGACGGCATCAAAGACCTGCCGACCGACATGCAGGCGCGCATCGAGCGCGACTATCCGGAATATGTGCGCGCGCCAGAAGCGTGGTCGAAGCCCAATGAAACCAGTTGGACCTATTACAGGAAGAAAAATCCAGTCGGCGACCACCAGAGCACCGAAAAAAACGATCGCTGAGCCCGACCGGGCATCGACCGCTGCATCGACATTCGAAAAGGGGAATTCCGCCATGAAACAGTTGCACAAACATCTGCTGTGTGTCGCCATTGCCGCTGCGTTGATGCATTGCGCCCATGCCCAGGAGAGTACCGACGACGACTCGGCCAACCGGGCGACGGAGCTTGGCACGGTCACCGTCACCGCTCGTGGTCTCGACGAGTCGCTGCAGGAAGTCCCGCTGCCGATCAGCGCGGTCAGCGAGGAAACCATCAAGGCTCGCGGATTGCAGGACGTGCGCGACATCGCGAACTTCACGCCGGGCTTTTCGTTTCGCTCGGGGTTTGGCCGCATCGGCGATCGTCCGGTTATTCGCGGCATGTCGAACATCCAGGGGCAGCCGAACGCCTCGTTCTTCATTGACGGCGTTTTCGTCTCCGGTTCGATCAGCGGCTACAACCTCGACAATCTGGAGCGCGTCGAGGTGATTCGCGGCCCGCAGTCGGCGCAGTTTGGTCGACGCACCTTTTCGGGCGCGGTCAACTACGTCACCCGGCGTCCGGGCGACGAGATTCGCGCCAGCGGCGTGCTCGGATTTGGTCAGGACGGCTATACCGAAACCAAAGCAATGTGGTCGGGCCCGGTGGTACCAGGGCTGCTCGCTTTCGAGGCTAACGCCGGCTACAGCAACATCGACGGTCGTTTCTTCAACCAGGTGTCTGGCAAGGAGGACATCGGCGGCGAAAGCACGCAGTACGCGGGGCTGGTGGTGTCGTTTCGGCCGTCCGACTCGCTTGACGTTCTGCTGCGCACCAACTTCGTCAAGAACGACGATGATCACCCGGCGATCTTTCGCCAGGGCTCGGCGCTCAACAACTGCTTTCTGCCGACGCTGACCGGAGGCAACATCGGCCCGTTCCCGGCCGCCAATTCGCGCCGCCGCGGCTACTTCTGCGGCACCACGTCAGTGCCGGATACCTTTGGCGTCAACACCCCCCAGTTCGAGCAGGCCGGCTATCCGGCCGGTCTTGAGCGCGAGGCGGTACGGGTCAGCCTGAACGTCGAGTGGACGCTGCCCAACTCCTGGACGTTGCGTTCGGTGTCGGCCTACAACGACACCGAGGTGTACAGCGCCATTGACCAGGACTTCAGCAGCCTGCGCGGCTTTGGCGGCGCCTTCGAAACCTTTGACCAGTCGCGCGGCTTCGACTACTCGCAGGAGCTGCGGCTGGCCTCCGACACCGAGAACGCGGTGAGCTGGCAGGTCGGCGCCTACTACTACCGTGAGACCGCCGGCGACGGCTTCAGTGGCTCGCTTGCCGGCTTCGGTTTTGCGCCAAACAGTCCGCGACCGATAGCCAATCTGACCTCGCCAACCGACGAGACCGTCAACCGCGCGCTGTTCGGCATGCTCGACTGGCGCATCACCGACCGCTGGCGCGCCGCGCTTGAAGTCCGCTACGCCGAGGACGAGGTCAGCGCCGGCGGCGTGCAGCGCACCACGCTGAATATCGGCGGCACGCAGACCGCGTTTGTTCGCGAGTTCCAGTTCGACGAGATCTTCACCAGCACCACGCCGCGCGTCAGCCTCAGCTATCAGGCCAGCGACGATCTGATGGTGTTCGGTCTGGTGTCAAAGGGCACCAAGCCCGGCGGTTTCAACACCGCCGTGCAGAATCCGGTGCTCACCGATGCCGCGCGCTCGGAGCTGTTGGCGCTGGGCTTTGACCGCTTCACCGAAGAGCAGGCGATCAACTACGAGCTGGGTTTCAAGAGCGACTGGATGGACGGCAACTTCCGCCTCAATGGCTCGCTGTTCTTCATCGACTGGGACGACCAGCAGCTGACCGAAACGCGCGCGGTAAACCGCGTCGATGGACTGCAGTTCATCACCTCGTTCACCACCAACCTGGGTCAATCCGAGATCATCGGCCTTGAGCTCGAGTCGTTCTGGCAGCTGTCCGACAGCGTGCTGGTCAACTTCTCGTATACCTACCTCGACACCGAGATCAAGGAATATTTCAGCCAGGACCAGGCCGATCTGTTTGACGGCAACGCGTCTGCCGCTGGCAACGAGCTGCCGCGCGTACCGAAAAACTCGGCCACGCTCGGCCTGACCTGGGATGGCGAGTTCGACGGCGGCTGGGGCTGGTTTGCCGGCGCCGACGCTTTCTACGAGGGCTCACGCTACTCGCAGATCCACAATCTTGCAGAGACCGGCGACTCGACGGTGGCGAACTTCCGCATCGGCGTGCGACCGACCGATCGCATCACGGTCACGGCCTTCGTTCGCAACGCGTTCGACGAAGACGCGCCGGAAGACGTGCTGCGCTATATCAACCCGGCGCAGTTCATCTCGGTGCCGCAGGTGCCTGGCTTCCCCGGTCGCCAGGTCACCAACGTTCGCGACTTCGCGATTACCGCACAGTCACCGCGGATGTGGGGTTTGCAGCTGCGCTACGACTACTGAGTCGGATCGGCGGCGGCGCGCATCGCGCGTCGCCGCCATCGCTGCATTCAAAGCAGTCGCTGGAGCCGACGCATGAAAAGACGTCAACTGCTACTCGGAAGCGCCGCCGCCGGCGTTGCACTAGCGGCGCAAAGCTGGCTTGGCGGCGGCGCCTCAGCCGCCGTCAATAGCGACGTGATCGTCATCGGCGCCGGCCTCGCCGGCCTCGCCGCCGCGCATAGACTGGAGGCCAACGGTCGCCGGGTGCAGGTCGTCGAGGCGCGAACGCGGGTCGGTGGTCGACTGCATACGGTGCAGCGGCAGGGCTTGGGATTTGATCTCGGCGGAGTTGAAGTGGGTCTCGGCTACGCGCGCGTCGCCGCCCACGCCGAACGACTCGCTGTCGCCCTGCAGCCGCCAGACGGCAGCCCGCGCAGACCTTCGGCGACCTCGATGGTGATCGGCGGTCAAACCGTTTCCAGCGCCGATTGGGCCGACAGCCCGCTGAACCCGATGAGCGGCCGCGAGCGGATAGCGCCGATGGCATTGCTTGGTGCCGCTCTTGCAGCCGAAGAGCCGCTGCTTGCCGAGGTCTCGCAGTGGCGTTCCGAACGTCTCAATCATCTCGACATTCCGCTGTGGCAGCACCTCGCTGCGCAGGGCTGGTCGCCGCAGGCACTGGCCTGGATGGAGGTCGGTGGCAACTACGAATCGCTGCGCGGCGCCAGCACGCTGGACGCTCTGCGCCGCGCCGCCCTGCGCCGCAACGGCCCGCAGGGCACGCTGCGCATCGAGGGCGGCAGTCAACGGCTGCCGGAGGCGATGGCGGCAGCGCTGAATTCGCCGCCGCTGCTGGGCACCGCAGTACTGGCGATTGAGCAGAAGCGTCGCGGCGTCGATGTGCACTGCGCCGACGGCAGCACGCTGCGCGCGGCGCATGCCGTGGTGGCCATTCCCTGCGGTCCGCTGATGCGTATCCGCTTTGATCCCGCACCCTCCGCGCTGCATCTGCAGGCGTGGTCGGTCCGGCCGCATACGGCGGTAACCGTCATCCATCTACGGCCCACGCGAGCCTTCTGGGAGGACGACGGGCTACCGCTGCCGATGTGGATTGACGGGGCGGTGGAGCGGGTCTTTCCGGTCGCCGACAGTGCCGGCGGCATTGAGCGACTGATCGTCTGGATCAACGGCCGGCAGGCTCGGCTGACCGATCACTTGGCGCCGGCCGAGCTGAAGCGCTGGATCCTGCTGGAGCTGTCGCGTTTGCGACCGGCCAGCGCCGGCGCACTGGAGCTGCTCGCCGTCGCCCGCTGGGGCGCCGACCCCTACGCCGATGGCGCCTTCGCCGAAATTGCCGCCGGCGGCGTCATCGCCGCCACGCGCGCCGAGGCGCTGAGTTTTGATCGCATCGAGTTCGCCGGCGAACATACCGTGTTCGATGAACCCGGCATGGAGGCCGCGCTGGCGTCCGGCGAGCGCGCTGCCGATCGTTTGCTCCGAGTCTGAGTCGCGGCTGGCGCGCGGATGCCGCGGCCGTCGTGGTCAGACCTTGCGACCCGGGCAGAACCCAGCAGGGCTTTGCGCTGGTAGAGAACGCGCTCATTCCGGGCATCGCCGACTCTGGGTCGATTTATTTTCCATGTCGAAAGTCCCGGTTTGGATTCCAGCACTGGCGTGGGGGTCGTCATAGGAGATCGTTGATTTTATTGGGTTTTCAGCCTACTTTTAAATCTGGATTTGGTGGCGTCCAACCGTGATCGGTTTCAGCCAACGGCTGCATTTATCGACCGTGCCAGCGACGGCATCAAATCTGCCGCATATCTCTCCACCGGAAACCGGACCCCCCCCGAAAACTGATGCCGCTCAGGCGCGTCGGCGCGATCTTCGCCATGATGTCGGCCTCAATCACCTGGCGCCGGTTGGCCCACCGGTTCACAACCGCCTGCATCTGCATGGTGTTCCAGGCCATCACGGTGTTGGCCAACCAGCTCAAACCGTCGACCACCGCCTGCATTTCGCCTGGCCGCTTGGCCTGCGCCGGACTGATGCGCCCCGTGTAGATGGCGCGCTTCAAGGCATTGACCGCCTCACCCCGGTTGAGCACCCGGCGCAGTTCCTGGCGAAACGGGGTCTTCACAAAGAAGTACCTGATTAGCCCCAATCCTCAGCAGAGCAAATTGGTCGCCAAGCGAACGATCTGCTCTGCACAAGGCTTGCAGCTCATTATCGCGGCGGTCAGGCGTGGCAGCAGATCGGCAAATCGAACGTGCACCTTCATCCGGCGCTGCGCATCGCCTTACCTGATTAGCCCCAATCCTCAGCAGAGCAAATTGGTCGCCAAGCGAACGATCTGCTCTGCACAAGGCTTGCAGCCCATTATCGCGGCGGCCAGGCGTGGCAGCAGATCGGCAAATCGAACGTGCACCTTCATCCGGCGCTGCGCATCGCCTTATCCGGGCGGTAGACGCTGATGATGCTGAGGATCAGGGAAGTATAGGAAATTCGGTTCTTCCGGACAATTTGTGGGCGGTTTTCGGCCGTCCTGAGCCTGCGCGACGAGTTGCCTGCCGCGCCGATCGGGCGTTTCGTCAGCCGGATGTTTTGCCTGCGGCCGATTCGCGCCAGAAGCGATCAAGCTTGCGACAGGTGGTATCCAGCGAGTCCTGTTCCGGCTCGGTGATGCGCGGCCACATCAGCGGCCCACCATCGCCTTCGATGAGTGGTCGCAGGGCATCCTTGACGTGCTTGCTGGCCAGTTCGTCGTCGTCGTAGCGGCACCGGATGAGTTCACCGCCGAGCGTCCAGAGGGTGTCGCGAGGCCGGCGCAAGGTTGCCTTGGCCAGGCCCTGGCCCTGGCCCAGCAGGTCCAGCAGGTCCAGCAGGTGCAGCAGGAACGGCGTGAGCACGTGAACGATCTGCTGGCCCACGGGGATGTCTGCGGGATCGACGTGCCAGGATCGAGGCCAGTCATCGAGGCCAGTCATCGAGGTCACGGGCGGCTTGGCGCAGGCGCTGCGCGTGCTGCGGCTCGAGACTGTTCTCGTCCTCTACGTTGCTACCGGAGTTGACCACGTTGCTCGCCCGCTTGCTCAATGCCTGCCACCACTTTCCAGGTTTCGTCTACGCCGCGGTGCGGCTGGTTGAGGCCACCAGCACCATCGAGGTCGACGTGCGCCCCGCCGTGGCTCCAAGGCCCACTGCTCGTGTTGCGGCAAGGCCGCGCCTGGTTACGACGTGCTGCCCCTGCGGCGCTTCGCGTTCATCCCGATCTGGGGCTATGCCGTGGTGTTGCTGTATGCCATGCGGCGCGTGCAG
>JBBRBN010000056.1:0-24841 GCA_038205755.1 Lysobacterales bacterium
CGCGGCCAGGTCACCAGCTGGCCGGGCGACTACGAGAACTACCTGCGCCGCCGCGAGGAGCGCCTGCACGCCGAATCGCAGGAGAACCAGCGCTTCGACAAGATGCTGGCGCAGGAAGAGATCTGGATCCGCCAGGGCATCAAGGCCAGGCGCACGCGCAACGAGGGCCGGGTCACCGCGCTCACGGCGATGCGCCGCGACCGCGCCCAGCGCCGCGACCTTGGCGGCAACGTGCGCATGGAAGTGGCCGCCGCGCAGAACTCCGGCAAGAAGGTCATCGATTTCGAGCACGTCACCCAGGCATACGACGGCCGCGTGCTGCTGGACGACGTGGGCGCAACGATCATGCGCGGCGACCGCGTCGGCATCATCGGCCCCAATGGCGCAGGCAAGTCGACCCTGCTCAAGATCATGCTTGGCGAACTGCAGCCCGACAGCGGCGAAGTGAAGACCGGCACCCAGCTCGAGGTCGCCTACTTCGACCAGTTGCGCAACGTGCTGCGCGAGGACTGGAACGCGCTGGACAACGTCGCCGAGGGCCAGGAGTTCATCGAGATCGGTAGCCGGCGCGTGCACGCGCTGGGCTATCTGCAGGACTTCATGTTCACCCCCGAGCGCGCCCGCGCCCCGATTACCCGCTTGTCCGGCGGCGAGCGCAACCGCCTGCTGCTGGCGCGCCTGTTCGCCCGCCCATCCAACCTGCTGGTGATGGATGAACCGACCAACGACCTCGATGTGGAAACGCTGGAACTGCTGGAGGAACAGCTCGCCGCGTACCCCGGCACCCTGCTGCTGGTCTCGCACGATCGCGCCTTCCTCGATGCGGTGACGACCAGCGTGCTGGTGCTGGACGGCGACGGCGGCGCCGTCGAGTACGTCGGCGGCTACAGCGACTACGCGCAGATGCAGGTCGCTGGCGCCCGTGAAACCACCCAGCGGTCGAGCGCCAGTGATGCAGCGGCGGTCTCCAGCAGCGCTGCCGATCCGCCCGCGCCGAGCCCCGCGCCGGTCAAGACACCCGCGCCCCGCGGCCGCAAGCTGAATCACAAGGAGCAGCGCGAGCTGGACGCCCTGCCCGCCCGCATCGAGACGTTGGAGCGCGAATCCACCGAACTGGCCACCGCCCTCGGCGACCCCGCGCTATTCAGCAGCGACGGCAACCGCGCCCGCCAGATTGGCGCCCGCATTGCCGAAATCCAGACCGAGCTGGCCTCCGCCTACGCTCGCTGGGACGCGCTCGACGCGAGTTGAGGATCTGACCACTGGATGCTCAGTGCCGCCGTTGATTGGCGGTGCTTTGCGATGACGTCAGCGCTGGCCGACCGGCTCGCGGGCACTCCTGTCCGGCGTTGATCAGCCCGCGGCTGCGGCGGCGCGGCCGCGCTCGACGTCAACCCGCATCAGCAGCAGCAGGCCCGCGACGAAGGCGCCGGCGGTGGTCAGCAGCGCCAGCCGATGGTCGCCGCCGGACAGCCAGCTGACCGCACCGTAGCTCAGAGGGCCAAGAATCGACGCGACCTTCACCGCCAGACCCCAAAGGCCGAAAATCTCGGCCTCCCGGTCGCGCGGGCACAGATAGCCGACCAGGGCGCGTCCAGCGGACTGCGACGCGCCAAGGCACAGTCCGGCCAGGTTGGCGCCTGCCCATACCCAAGGCCGACTGTCGGCGGCCCAAAACACACCGATGGCGAGCAGCCAGCCGATCAGGGTCAGTGCCAACGTGCGCCGGTGACCGAGCCGATCCTGCAGGCTGCCGAAGCCAAACGCGCCGATGGCGGCGGTGAGATTCACCAGCAGGATCAGCACGATGCTCTCCTGCGCGCTGAACCCCAGCGCCTGCGTGGTGTAGATTGCGGCAATCGCGATCACCGTCTGCACGCCGGCCTGAAAGCACACGATGCAAAGCAGAAAACGCCGCAGGTCGACCAGCGCGGCGCTGCCGGCGAGTGCATCGACCACCCGGCCAATCACATCGCGCCACAGTCCACGGGCCGAGACCGGCTGCGGCCGGGCGCGCTCGCGCAGCAGCAGAAACGTCGGCAGCGCCGTGATGACAAAGGCGACGGCGGTGATCAGCAGCGTCGGCGGAACGCTGCCGGCGGCCGGCAACGGGCTGCTGGTGATCCACCATAGACAGGTACCCAGCACCAGCACGCCACCGAAGTAGCCAAGACTCCAGCCCCAGCCGGAGATTCGCCCCATCGCCTGCGGTTTCGCCAGTTCGGGCAGGAAGGCGGCGATCAGGTTCTCGCCGAGGCCAAAGCCGATGTTGCTGATAATCAGAATGGCCAGCGCCAGCTTCACATCACCGGGACCGCACAGCGACAGCGCGGCGGTACCCGAAACACAGATCAGACTGCTGGCAATCAACGCCGCACGCTTGCGCGCACGCAGGTCGGCCCAGGCGCCAATCAGCGGCCCGGCTAGCGCGTTGACGGCATAGGACACCGACAGTGCCGCGGTCCAGGCGAACGTCGCCCACGGTTTGCCGCCGGCAATGACGCTTACGAAAAAGGCATTGAACACAGCGGTGATGACCACCGTGGTGTAGCCGGAGTTGGCAAAATCGAACATCGCCCACGCCAGCACCTCGCGCGGACGCACCGGCGGCACACCAGCAGGATGGCTGGCGAGCAGCGGTTCAACCTTGCCGCGCGAACGCATCGGACGCGCTGGCTAGCCCGCATGTTTCATGAAATCGCACGATGATCGCGCAGGCTACTGTTCGCACAAGGGGTTTTCCGAAGGAACCGCGCATCGGGCCATACGACCGACTGAGGAAAAACCCGCGTGCGGACAAGAGACAAGCGAGGGCGCGCGAGATTCATGAAATAGGCGGGCTAGGCGCCTTCCGGCCCCACCGCGGGCGTCTCGACCGCAGGCGTCACGTCGACCGCGGGCGGGGTGATTGGTTCGGCCGCCACGACGCCCGCCTTGCCGCGCTGGGTGGGCTTTACCGGCTTCGCAAGGAGGCGCCGACGCGCGGCCGCCAGTTCGCCATCGTGACGCTTGCACGCGGCTCGGCGCTCGGCGTCCAGCAGCTGCCGCAGCACCCTGGTTTGATGGGCGTGCCCGGACTTGCGCAGCGCTGCCGCCGCCATCCACAAATCGCCCTCGCTGCCCATCTCGCGGGCCAACTCGACCAGTACCAGTGATCCAGCGTCGCGACGCCGCATCACGCTCGCTGCCGCCCGACGCAGGGCGCCGAATCGGCGCAGACGCCGTCGCAGCTCGTGCCGGTGGGTTCGCTCAACGCGCCCCAGCGCGTCCTTCAGCGCCTCACGCAGGCGCAGACGGACGCGCTCAAGCGCGCGATCAATACGTTTATCGCTGATGCGCTCCAGCGGCCAGCCCGCCAGTCGGGCATGCAACCGGGCTGCCTCCTTGTCGACGCCGTCCCAGAACGCGGAATCGTCCGGGTACTCGCTCCAGATGTCCTTTCGCGCCTGGCGGATGTGTTCGATGGATTGATCGAGGTGGGCACGATCACTCTCCAGCAGCTCGCGCTTGGCCAGCTTCTGGACCAGCTCCAGCCGCACTGCGGCATCGCGCAGCCGTCCAAACCGACGCCGCAGGCGTCGCAGCAGACCGTCTTCCCGACGCGCCCACTCGACGTTGGCGGGCGCCAGCAGCCGCACCAGCGCACGCAGTCGCTGCAGCGCCTTGCGAGTGCGATGGACGCCGCCGTCCTTGCCGCGCCGCGCGGCGCCCAACTCGCGCTTGATCAGTCGGAACTCGGCCTCGGCGAGACCGCGCAGGCGTTCTGCCGGGGTGCTGGGTTTTGCTGTCATTGCCAGGAGTGCTGCCCAATTTGCCGCTGAGTCTGCCAGCTTCTGCCGAGTCTGTTGTTACAGTCGCTACCTTCGCCCGCCTTAAAACAGGCTCGGTTTCAAGCCGGCTTGATTTCGGGCAGGCTTGATTTTGATCGGGCCTGATACGGATCTACCGATGCGCCGGATAGTCATTGAAAAACCTGGTGGCTATGCGGCGCTTGAGCTGATCGAGTCGCCCGACCCGCAGCCAGCGCCCGGCGAGGTGCTGATCGAGGTTGCCGCCTGCGGCGTGAACTATGCCGACGGCATCATCCGGATGGGTCTTTACGCATCGGCCAAGCAGCTGCACGGCTACCCGATCACGCCCGGCTTTGAGCTGGCGGGTACCGTTGCCGCCTTGGGCGCCGGTGTCGACAGCTTTGCGGTCGGCGATCAGGTGCTGGCGATCACCCTGTTCGGCGGCTACTGCGACCGCATTGCGCTGCCCGCAGCAAGCGTGTTCAAGCGACCGCCGGGTATCGACGCGCAGCAGGCGGCGGCGCTGCCTACCGTGTTCCTGACTGCCTGGTTCATGGTCCATCGGCAGCTGCATCCGCGACCCGCCGAGCGCTGGCTGGTGCACTCGGCGGCCGGCGGCGTGGGCTCGGCGCTGTGCCAACTTGGCGCACTTGCTGGGTGCCAGGTGGTCGGGGTGGTCGGCTGCGCGCACAAGCGCCAGCACTGTCTGAACATGGGCGCAGAAGCGGTGATCGACAAATCAGTCGAGCCGCTGTGGCAGGCCGCCGAGCGGCACTCGCCGGCCGGCTATGACGCGATCTTCGATGCCAACGGCGTTTCCACGCTACGCCAGAGCTACGCCCATCTGGCGCCCACCGGACGCCTCGCGATCTACGGCTTCCACAGCATGCTGCCGCGCAATGGGCGCTTGAACTGGCTGCGGTTGGCCTGGGACTGGCTGCGCACGCCGCGCTTCAACCCGCTGGACATGACCCAAAGCAACCGCAGCGTGCTGGCGGCCAATCTCAGCTTTTTGCAAACGCATGCCGCCGATCTGCGCGAAGGGATGCTGTGGCTGCTGGAGCGCTTCGCCGACGGCCGCCTGCTGCCGCTGCCGGTCGAAACATTTCCGCTCGAGCACGCGGCCAAGGCGCAGCGGCGGCTGGAGTCAGGTCAGACGCTGGGCAAGCTGGTGCTGGTGACGACGCCGCGGCAAGCCGCCGAGTGATGGCCAGCGGCGTCGCGCCTGTCGGCGCTCTCACAGCATGGCCGAGCGCGCACGCTGGATGGCCGGCCGCGCATTCTGACCGCGCATTCTCCCGGCAGGAGCGCCGTCAGGCGCGATCCAACACAGCGCAAGGGTCAACCCGTCAACACGGCTTCGCCAGCACCAGATAGCTGCGCGAGAACGCAGTCGGCCGTCGCGCAGGAGCGCCGCAGGGCGTAATCCAATTCGTGGGAAGGCTCAACTCGTCCTCAGAAAGGCTTCGCCAGCACCAGATAGATCACCGCCAGCGTCACCAGCACCGGCAGCTCGTTGAACCAGCGCAGCGCCTTGGTCGACGGCAGGGCACCGCCGGCCGCGGCGCGCTTCAGCCAGCGACCGCTGACAATGAACACGGCCAACAGCAGCGCCACCAGCGCCAGCTTGGCGAGCAGCCAGCCGCCGATCAGCTTGTAGGCAATCGAGACCCACAGTCCGAACACCAGGGCCAGGGCGAACATGATGTGTCCAAAGCGGTACAGCCGACGCCCCATCAGAGCCAGCCGAGCCTGCACCGCGGGCTCTCCGGCCGACTCGACCATGTTGATGAGAATCCGCGGCAGGTAAAACACGCAGGCCAGCCAGCCGATCACAAACAGCAGGTGCAGACTCTTGACCCAGAAGTACGCCATCGCCGAACTCTTTTAAACTGAGCGGGCGATCATGCCACGTGCCAATGCCTCGCTGTCACGTCGGCACATGCACGCTTTTCCCATTCCCAGAACGGACCCCTGCAGATGACCCACGCCCACCGCGCCCTGCACCTCGCCGCCCGCCCCGAAGGCACCCCCAAGGACGGCGACTTCGAGCTGCGCAGCGGCGACCTGCCGGCGCTCGCCGAAGGACAGCTGCGCATCGCGGTCCGCTACATCTCGATTGATCCGGCGATGCGGGTGTGGATGAGCGAGGCCAAGAGCTATTGGCCGCCGGTCGCTCTGGGCGACGTGATGCGCGCCTCGGCGATCGGCGAGGTGGTCGAATCGCAGCACCCGAAGTATCCGGTCGGCGTCTGGGTCAACGGCATGCTCGGTGTACAGAGCAGCCTGGTCAGCGACGGCAAGGGGCTGCGCGCGTTCGATCCAACGCATCTGCCGGATCCAGCCTGGGCGCTGTCGATCTTCGGCGGCACCGGACTCACGGCCTACTTTGGACTCAAGGAGATCGGCCAGCCGAAGGCCGGCGAGACGCTGGTGGTATCGGCCGCCGCTGGAGCGGTTGGGTCGACCGTGGTGCAGATCGGCAAGGTGCTCGGCATGCGCGTGATCGGCATCGCCGGCGGCGCCGACAAGTGCGACTATCTCACCGACGAACTGGGCGCCGACGCCGCCATCGACTACAAGAACGAAGACGTCGGCAAGGCCCTCAAGACGCATTGCCCGGAGGGCATCGATGTCTACTTCGACAACGTCGGCGGCGACATCCTCGACGCCGTGCTGAAACATCTGCGGCTGCGCGCCCGCATCGTGCTGTGCGGCGGCATTTCGCAGTACAACGCCACCGGCGGGGCGCGCGGCCCGGCGAATTACCTGTCGCTGATTTCGGCGCGGGCGCGGATGGAGGGCTTCGTCATCATCGACTACCTCAACCGCAGCGACGAGGCGGTCGCCGAGCTTGGCGCCTGGACGGCGGCAGGCAAAATCCGCAGCAAGCTCGATATCGTCGAGGGCCTGGAGAATTTCCCGACCGCGCTGCGCCGGGTCTACAGCGGCGCCAACCTCGGCAAGCAGCTGGTCAAGGTCTGAGCGCGGTCATGACGAAACGATTCGAAGGCACCGCCAGCTACGTCGCCACCGACGAGCTGAAACTTGCCGTCAATGCGGCAATCACCTTGCAACGGCCGCTGCTGATCAAGGGCGAGCCGGGCACCGGCAAGACCCTGCTGGCCGAGGAGCTGGCGCAGGCAATCGGCGCGCCGCTGCTGACTTGGCACATCAAGTCCACCACCAAGGCGCAGCAAGGGCTTTATGAGTACGACGCGGTGAGCCGGCTGCGCGACTCGCAGCTTGGCGACCCAAAGGTCGCCGACATCGCCCACTACCTTCGTCGCGGCACTCTGTGGGAAGCCTTCACCAGCCCGCAGCGCGCGGTGCTGCTGATCGACGAGATCGACAAGGCCGACATCGAATTCCCCAACGACTTGCTGCGCGAACTCGACCGCATGGAGTTCAACGTCTACGAGACCGGTGAAACGGTGCGGGCCACTCACCGGCCGATCATCGTCATCACCTCGAACAACGAGAAGGATCTGCCCGACGCCTTCCTGCGCCGCTGCTTCTTCCACTACATCGCCTTCCCCGACCGTGAAACGCTCAAGCGTATCGTCGACGTGCATTACCCCGGCATTGCCGGCGATCTGGCGACGCGGGCGATGGAGGTGTTCTTCGATCTGCGCGAGGTTCCCGGCCTGAAGAAAAAGCCCAGCACCTCGGAGCTGATCGACTGGCTCAAGCTGCTGCTGGCCGACCACATCGGCCCCGCCGCCCTGCTTGAGCGCGACCCGGCCAAGGCGATTCCACCGCTGTATGGCGCGCTGATCAAGAACGAACAGGACGTGCAGCTGCTGGAGCGGCTGGCCTTCATGCATCGGCGGGCATCACGCGGCTGATCGACTCGGCCGCCAGTTCGCGCAGACGGCACCCTGTCCCGGTGCCGACAGTTCACGTGTGGCGGGACTGAGCGTTCGATAAAACAAAAATTGGTCGGGACGGAGAGATTCGAACTCTCGACCCCTAGCACCCCATGCTAGTGCGCTACCAGACTGCGCTACGCCCCGACTCGGCGGCCGGCGGGGTCCGATGACCGCCGCAGGCAAGCGCGCAGTATAGCCGGCCCGGACGCGTCTCGGGCAATTGCTTCGTCGGAGCGGGAGGAAGCTGGCGGATGGGGCGCACAAGGCAGCCTCCAGCGTGGAAGCAGTGCCGGCGTCCGTCCGGACGCGGATGCGTTCGCGCCAGTGGCCCGCGCCCTGCTCCGCTGGTCACTCATGCGTTCCCGAAAGCAACCCATGCGCATCAAGGAACTGCATCAGGGCGTCGACGAAGCCGGGTTGGAAAAAGGGGCAGTCATTGTGGCCGCAGTCCAGCTCGACCAGGGTCGCAGCCTGTGCCACGGCGTGCAGTCGCCGGCTGTGCTCCGCCGGAATGATGGCGTCACGACGGCCGTGGAACAGCAGCGTCGGGCCGTCGAACCCGGCCAGCGCTGCGGCGTTGTCGAAGCGATCACGGATCAGCCAGGCCGGCGCGCCCATGCTGTGGGCAAAGCCATCAAGCTCGGAGAACGCCGATAGCAGCACGATCGCCGCCAGCCGGTGGCTGCGCGAGAGCTCCAGCGCTGGCCCGCTGCCGATCGAGCGCCCCACTGCGATGATTCGCTGCGGGTCAATCAGGGGGTTGGTCGCCAGAAACCCATGGGCAAGCTGCGCCGCCTCCACCAGCGATTCACGGGTCGGCCGGCCGTCAGTGCCTGCGTAGCCCGGGTACTCGACCAGCAGTACATGTACCCCGCGGCGCGCGATGGCCCGCAGGGCATCGAGATTCTGCGCGACCGACTCGGCGTTGCCGTGGAAGTAAAGCGCGGCGGGCCGACCCAGACGCGCATCCTCGGCGTGCAGCAGGATCGCCTGCACCTCGCCAAAGCTGGCCGCGAGGCTGACCCGCGAGGCACCCGCTGGCAGCGTCGCCTGGCTCAAGGCAGGAATGCCCATGTCCGGCCCAGGAAACATCATTGCGCGCTGCTGGGTATACAGCAGGGCGAGATACAGCGTGTAGCCAACGCTGGCCAGAGCAAGCATCCGCAGGAAGCCGCTCATGACGGGTCCGCGCCTCAACCGTCCGACTCAGGCCTCCATCGGCCGACGATGCAGCACCGTGTCGGTGTGTTGCTCGAACGCGGTTACCGTGTCGCCAGCGAAGCGCCAGACGTGGACGAAGGGTGCCCGGAAGCTCTTGGCGGTGGCCTTGAAGGTGGCGCTGTAGTGGCCCAGCGCGACAACGGTGGTGGCGTTGGAGAGGTATTCAACGGGCACGGCGGAAAAGCCGTCCCACTCGCCGCCGAGCTTCATGAACACGTTCTCAAGCACCGCCTGCGGGCCCACCGACAGCCCACCATAGGGCCCACCTTCGGCCTCGGTCCAGCGCACGTCCGGCGCCATGATTGCCAGCACGGACGGCACGTCACCGACAGCAAATGCGGCGTAGACGCCGCGCACGATGTCCTCGATCTTACTCATGAGACCTCCCCCGTCTCCCGGCAGCCGGGGATGATCGGAGACTCGCCCCGACGCGACGGACCCGGCCCGCCGCGTCCGAACCATACCCGGAAAAGCAAGAACGCGGCACCCCCCCAACACCGGCCACGGCTCGGTCCAGTTCATCGTTCAGCCGGGGCGCGCCGATGCGACAACCTGCTTCAAGGCAATGGGCCGATCCGCGACAGCAGCGAGCGGCGGCGGCGGACGGCGCTGACCAGGGCGTCGACTCCCAGCCCGCCGAGCACCAACGTGGCGAGCAGCGAGCCGATCGATGTGCTCAGTTCGCCGAGCAACGCGATGGCAATAGCCACCCCGGTCAGCAGCAGCCCGATCACCAGGTTCCCCGCGCGCATGCCCGGCGTCCCATCAATTCCGCGATCCGATTCCCACATCACGCCGCCTCCCGCCAATCCGGCCACCTTGCTGACCCGGCGTCAAACGTCGGCGCTACAGGCGCCGTAGGCCGTGCCAGGACGCGAGAACCGACGCTCGCTCTTTTCTCCATCGGCGCCGCTGAGCGACAGCCGCAGCACGGGCAATTCCGAGACACGCGGCTGGACGATAGCATCAGACCAGCGAGCGGCGCGAGGTGCGCGACCGTCGCGAGGTGCGCGAGATCCGCGCGCAAGGCACCGTGCAAGGCCCTCGTAGAGCGGAGCTTGCTCCGCTAAAACCTTGATCAATGCGGAAATCCCCCAAGGGCGCAGCCGAGCAAGCTCGGCTCTACAGGAGCGTCGCGAGGCGCGAGAGGTGCGCGAGCGTCGCGAAGCGCGAGAGGTGCGCGAGCGTCGCGAAGCGCGAGAGGTGAGGGAGCGTCGCGAGGCGCGAAAGGTGCAGGAGCGTCGCGAAGCGCGAGAGGTGCGCGAGCGTCGCGACATCCACGCCACGACAGACATCCGACGTGGCGCAGATCACCTACACGCCTCCACCAGGCGCCTATTTTGAAAGCGTCCGCATGGCTTCGGTCAGGCCTTCAACGGTCAGCGGAAACATCCGGTTCTCCACCAGCCGGCGGATGGCCTCGGTCGACAGGCTGTAATCCCAGCTCTGCCGCGGGCTCGGGTTGATCCAGACCAGCTTCTTGTAGCGCTCGGCAATGCGTTTGAACCAGACCTCGCCCGCTTCCTCGTTCCAGTGTTCGATGCTGCCGCCCGGATGGGTCACCTCGTAGGGCGCCATCGCCGCATCGCCAACGAACACGATCTTGTGATCCGGATTGAAGCGGCGCAGCACGTCGTGGATCGGGGTGCGCTCGGAGAACCGTCGGCGATTGTCCTTCCACACCGATTCGTAGATGAAATTGTGGAAGTAGAAGTGCTCCAGCCGCTTGAACTCGCTGCGACAGGCGGCGAACAGCGACTCGCAGACCTGCACGTGCTCGTCCATCGAGCCTCCCACGTCGAGAAACAGCAGCACCTTGACCGCGTTGTGGCGCTCCGGACGCATGCGGATAGCGAGCATGCCGGCCTCGCGCGCGGTGGCGGCGATGGTGCCGTCCAGATCCAACTCGTCGGGTGAGCCCTGGCGGGCGAAGCGGCGCAGCCGGCGCAGCGCGATCTGCAGCGTGCGCGGGCCGAGGTCGGCCTGCTCGTCGAGGTTGCGGAACTGCCGCTGTTCCCAGACCTTCACGGCACGGGTGCCGCCGCCCTTGGGACCCACACGCATGCCCTCAGGATGATAGCCGCCGGCGCCAAACGGACTGCTGCCGCCGGTGCCGATCCAGCGATTGCCGCCTTGGTGCCGGCCCTGCTGCTCTTCCAGACGCTTGCGGAACTCCTCCATGAGTTTTTCCAATCCCCCCAGCGCCTCGATGCGGGCTTTCTCCTCATCGCTCAGCAGGCGCTGCAGGGTCTGCCGCAGCCACTCCTCGGGAATGTCCTTGGCCAGCTCGGTATCGATCCGCGCCACACCGCGAAAATAGCTGCCGAAGGCCTGGTCGAAGCGATCAAAGTGGCGCTCATCCTTGACCAGCACGGTGCGTGCCAGCAGGTAGAACCGGTCGATATCGGCGAATGCCAGATCCGCCTGCAGGGCTGCCAGCAGGTCCAGCCACTCGCGCAAGGTGACAGGTACCTTGGCGGCACGCAGGGATTCGAACAGGCCGGTCAGCATGCGAGAAGGGTAACGCGACCGCCACCCGATTGCTGCGAACAGCGCCCTGCATTTCGCGCCGACGCCGGCCGCGCTTGACCCCCCTCGCCTGCACCGCCATCCTCGCGCCTCCGCAACGCCGCAGCCGCACTCCGCATGAGCACCCGCTACAACGCCGCCGATATCGAAGTCCTGTCCGGGTTGGACCCGGTGAAACGCCGGCCGGGCATGTACACCGATACCACGCGACCCAACCATCTGGCGCAGGAGGTGATCGACAACGGTGTCGACGAGGCGCTGGCCGGCCATGCCAAGACCATCGAAGTCGTGGTTTTCGCCGACGGCAGCTGCGAGGTCAGCGACGATGGCCGCGGCATGCCGGTGGACGTGCATCCGGAGGAGAACATTCCGGGCGTCGAACTGATCCTGACCCGGCTGCACGCCGGCGGCAAGTTCAACAACCGTAACTACACCTTTTCTGGCGGTCTGCATGGCGTTGGCGTGTCGGTGGTCAACGCGCTGTCGAAGAAGGTCGAGGTGGCCATCCGCCGCGACGGCAACGAGTACCGGCAGACTTTCGCCGATGGCTTTCCGGTGACCACGCTGGAGCTGGTCGGCAGCGTCGGCAAGCGCAACACCGGCACTCGGCTGCGCTTCTGGCCAGACGCCGGCTATTTCGATACCCCGAAGTTCGCAATGCGCCCGCTCAGGCACCTGCTGCGGGCCAAAGCGGTGCTCTGTCCGGGGCTGACGGTGCGGCTGATCGACCATACCAGCAGCGAGCGCAGCAGCCGCTTCAACGGCAACATTCGGGGCGACAGCGATGCCGGCGAGCGCAACGAGTGGTTTTACGCCGACGGCCTGCGCGACTATCTGGGTGGCCTGCTTGATGGACGCGACCGGCTGCCGCCGGAGCTGTTCACCGGCAAGCTGGCGCGCGAGTCTGAACAGGTCGAATGGGCGCTGGCGTGGGTGCCGAGTGGTGATGGTCCCATCGGCGAACTGGCGCAGGAGAGCTACGTCAACCTGATCCCCACGGCGCAGGGCGGCACTCACGTCAACGGCCTGCGCTCGGGCCTGACCGACGCGCTGCGCGAGTTCTGCGACTTCCGCAGCCTGCTGCCGCGCGGCGTCAAGCTGGCGCCGGAAGACGTCTGGGATCGCGCCAGCTACGTGCTGAGCATGAAGATGACCGACCCGCAGTTCAGCGGGCAGACCAAGGAGCGCCTGTCGTCGCGGCAGGCCGCCGGCTTTGTCGAGGGCGTCGCGCACGATGCGTTCTCGCTGTATCTCAACCAGCACGTGGAAATCGGCACGCAGATCGCGCAACTGGCCATTGATCGTGCCTCGGCGCGGCTGAAAACCGAGAAGCAGATCGTGCGCAAGAAGGTGCTGCAGGGCCCTGCCCTGCCCGGCAAACTGGCCGACTGCGCCAGTCAGGACCTGTCGCGCACCGAGCTGTTCCTGGTCGAGGGCGACTCCGCCGGTGGCAGCGCCAAGCAGGCGCGCGACAAGGATTTCCAGGCCATCCTGCCGCTGCGTGGCAAGATCCTGAACACTTGGGAAGTAGAGAGCTCAGGCGTGCTGGCCTCCACCGAAGTGCACGACCTGGCGGTGGCGATCGGCTGCGATCCGGGCGTGACCGACATCAGCGGCCTGCGCTACGGCAAGATCATCGTTCTGGCCGATGCCGATTCCGACGGCCTGCATATCGCGACCCTGCTGTCGGCCCTGTTCCTCAAGCACTTCCCGGAGCTGGTGCGCGCCGGCAACGTGTTTGTGGCCATGCCGCCGCTGTTTCGCATCGATATCGGCAAGCAGGTGTTCTACGCGCTGGACGAGGAGGAAAAGCGCCTGCTTCTGGACCGCATCGAGCGCGAGAAAATCAAGGGCCAGGTCAACGTCACCCGCTTCAAGGGTCTGGGTGAAATGAACCCGTCGCAGCTGCGCGAGTCGGCAATTCATCCCGATACCCGCCGGCTGGTCCAGCTGACCGTCGACGACCCGCTGGTCACCAGCGAGCTGATGGACATGCTGTTGAACAAGAAGCGGGCGCCAGACCGCAAGCGCTGGCTGGAGACCAAGGGCGATCTGGCCACGCTTGAGATCTGAGCCGCGGGCGGTGCAGCGCCGGGGCGCATTTCACTCCCGCGCCCTAGCAGCCTGTCGGATTTAGGTCGGCCGGGCTGCAAATCCGTCTGCGCGGCCCGAGTGCTCAAAAAAGTGCACGCCGCCAATTCTTGGCCCATAGCGCTGCTATGGGCCAAGAATCGTCGTTGTAGGTCCTCACGCAGCCAGCAATCGCCTCGACGGGCTAAGTCCGACAGGCTGCTAGCCTGCCAGCCCGCCTATTTCATGAATCTCACACGCCCTGGCTTGTCTCTTGTCCGCGCAAGGGACTACCTCAGTCGGTCGTATGGCCCGATACGCCGCTCCTTCGGTAGTCCCTTGTTCGAACAATATCCTGCGCGATCATCGAGCGAATTCATGAAACATGCGGGCTAGATCCAGGCCTTGCTGTTTCCCGTTTGACTCACGATGTGTGCTCCGTAGCTCAGATCTCCGTAGCTCAGCTGATCGCGGCGCAACAGCGGTGGGAGCCGGAGCTAAGCCAGCGTGACGTCCAGCAGCTTGCGCAACAGTGCCTGCAGGCGCTCGGCCGCAGCCGGATTCCAGGCCGTGGTTTCTTCGTCCATGTACGTGTTTTGCGCCAGCTCCAGCTGGATCGCCTCCACGCCTTCCAGCGGCCGGCCATAGTGGCGCGTGATGAAGCCACCTTTGAAGCGACCATTGAGCACCCAGCTGTAGCCTGATTGGCAGGCGGCCGCGGCGGCAATCCGCGACTCCAAGTGCGAGCCACAGCTCAGGCCGTCGGCGGTGCCAAAGTTGAGGTCAGGCAGGCAGCCATCGAACAGCCAGGGCACGCGCGAGCGGATCGAATGCGCCTCCCACAGGATCGCCCGACCGTGCAGCGCCCGCTTGCGTTCCAGCTCGTCGCGCAGCGCATCGTGATAGGGGCGCCAATAGCGCGCAACGCGATCGGCGACCTCGTCCTCCGATGGTTCCTCACCGGGCAGGTAGACTGCGCCACCGTCGAAGCGCTGCTGCGGACACAGACCCGTCGTGTTCTTTCCCGGATACAGGCTGTGGTCGGCGCTCGACCGGTTCAGATCAATCACATAGCGCGAGTAGCGCGGGATCAGCAGCGACGCTCCCAGCTTGCGCGCGAACGCATACAGCCGGGACACGTGCCAATCGGTGTCGGGCACGGCGCGCGCCGCCGGCGTCATCCGCGGCACCAGCTCGGGCGGCAGGCTGACGCCGTCGTGCGGCAGGCTCACCAGCAGCGGCGCGCGACCGCGAATCAGCCGCGCGACGGTGGTCAAGCGGCGGCGCCGTGCAGATGACCGCCGTCCTTGGCGATCACACTGCGCATCAGCGCGTGGGCGCCGGCGCGGCGCACACCGACACACTCGAGCCGAACTGCAGCCGGTTGATCGGCTTGCTCTGGGTCTGGCCCCCGAGCACCGTTGTGAATACGCCTGCCTCACCATTGCTGAAGCTCAGCGTGGCCGTGCCCACCTGGGTAGCTGACCCGGCTGCCGGCTGGCCATTGATCTGCAGCAGGGGCGTGCCATTGGGCTGGCGCAGCAACGGCCCGGTAAACGTGCCGTTGGGCTGCCGGCTCAGGGCGCCAATGAGGAAGATCGGCTCCCGATCATCGTCATAGGTGTACCAGGTGGCAAACAGGCTGCTGTCGAGGTGGCTGATGTGCAGCCCCCAACCGGTCGATCCCTCACCGCCCCACCACAGGTCGCTGGCGTTGGTGGCGGCTGCGCGCGAGGGATTTGGCGACAGGCTGCAGCGAAGCTCAGCAGCACCGAACGGGAACCGGCTCAGCGACTTGGTCTGGGTGACACCGCCCACGGTATAGGTGAGGTTGAGGCCCTCCGACCCGCTGAAGCGAACGCTGGCCTGACCGACGACGGCACCGGATTCCGTGGCATTCCCGCCAACCCGGTCAAACGGCACCCCGGTGTAGCGTTCAACATTGCCGCTGTAGCTGCCGTCGGCGCCGCGGCCAGAGGGCGTCAGCAGGTACCAGACCGGCTCGCCGTCGGTGTCATAGGTGAACCAGCCGGTGGCCAGCAGACTGCCCTGATCGATGGTGAATACGCCCCAGCCGCTCTCGCGCGGGTCCCACCAGGTGGCCGACAGCAGCTCGCTGCTGGGAATGGCCAGCGGGTTGGCGCGCTGGAAGACACCCAGCTGTCCGGGCACTGCGCCGGCCGCCAGATTGCCGGCCGTCGAGTCAAACGAGAGTCGGCTGCCGTCGAAATTGAGGCTCGGGCGATTGGACGCGCCATTGCTCTGCTGACCAGCGTCGGTGGTGGCCAGACGCGCCAGCTGATTGGTGTCGATGGCCATCACGTGAAGGTCGGCGACGCCATTGGTGTCGGGCGCGGAGGCGTCGAGATTGGTGGCTGAGGAGACAAACCCGACGAAGCGCCCATCGCCCGACAGCGTCGGCTGACTGCTGGCGCCGTTCGCGTTGCCCCCGGCGGTGGTCTCGCTGACCCGCTCAAGCTGGTTCTCCGCGGCATTAAACAGGTAGACGTCGCGCAGGCCGTTGGTGTCGCCTGCCACCAGCGGCAGATCGGACTCGAACGCGAGCCGCAGACCCGACAGATCCAGCTTGCCGGCACTGCTGCTGCTTCCGGCGGCGCCGCAGCCAGCCGGGCTGGACGGCGCACTGGCCGACACCATGCTCCCGGTCAGCATGTTGCGCAGCAACATCGCGGTGCCGCTGTTCGGGCACGGGGGAGGCGTGCTGGCGATCGAGTTCTTGGCCAGGGTTTCGAAGGCTACGCGCGTGCCATCGGCCGAAATGCTCGGCTTGCCCGACGCACCGTTACTGTTTACCGCCGTCTCGCTGCCGTCCGCGGCAATCACCCTGCAGCTGACGCAGCGCTGCGGACCCGGCGTCACGTTGTCGCCGCTGCGGATCAGCGGCACCAGATAGACGTTGGTCTGGCCGACCTGGCCTTCGCTGGCGTCCGTGGTTTCCCGCGTCAGGACCAAAGCGTTGCCATTGGCTGAGATCTGTGGCGCCGTTCCGGTGCCGCCGGCCGCCGCCGGCGCCACCGTCTGGGTCGATCCGGTCAGCAGATTACGCAGCAGGAGTGCCGCACCGGTACCCTTCGAGCGCGCCTCGCGCGCCTTCGGGGTTTCACCCTCCAACACGGCGGCCGCCGACTCGGGCGCCACAAACACCACAAAGTTGCCGTCGTTGGAGATGGTCGGCTCGATGGCATCGCCGTTGATGGCGGTGCCCTGTGCATCGACACTGATGCGGGTCACGGCGCCGGTCTCGGTGTCGACCCGCAGAATCTGCGAGACGCCCTGCGGCGAGCCAGCGGCAAGGTTGGTCGCTTCGGTCTGGAACACGACGAACCGACCGTTGCCGCTGCTCACTGCGGACTGACTCGGTGCGTTGGCGAACGGGGTCAGCGAACCGACCTGGGCAGCGGCGTCGGCGGCGCGAATCTCAAAAACGTAGCGACCTTCTACGTCCGAGCCGCGACTGCTGCGAATCAGCGCGTTCGGTCCGCCGTCGAGCATCGCGCCGTTGGTCGCCGAACCGGCCAGCTCGAATGCCGAGCCCGGCGCGCCGCGGCCAATAGCATAGCCAGCGCGTGCCGAAGAACCCCCCAATCCGTTTGCATTGCCGCCAGAGGCCTGACCGGTCTCCCAGCGGATCTGCCCATAGTTGAACACGATGTCGAAATCGCCCGCGCGGCGGTCGCTGCGGCCAACCAGAATCAGCTGGAAGCTGTTGCGCGCGGTGTGCGCGGGATCGCTGAAGAAATAGTCAACATTGATCCAGTTGACCCCGAACGCCGGCCGGCCGTTGAAGCTGCCGGCGCCGTACGTAACCGGCTCGCCCGCGACGCTGGTGTCGACGTCGGCGAAAAACGGCGCGACGATAAGTTGTTCAGTCGCCAACAGGGGGAATGGCGTGAACGCCGGAAGCGGCGCGTCGAACGTGACATTGCCGTTGTTGTTGACGAATACCCGATCAACCGTCACTCCAAACAGGTTAACCGGAAAGCCCAGCGGCACCGGACCCACCGAGCCATCGTCGTTGCGCGGCAGCGTGGACGCATTGAAGCCGGACAAGATTGCCGGAGCCTGCTGGGCCAGCGCCGACAGCGGACCCGCCAGAAGCAGCAGCAGCGCAAGGGAGCGCAATAGTTTGGCAGTCATGACTTAGTCCGCATGTTTCATGAATTCGCGCGATGATCGCGCAGGATGTTGTTCGCACAGAAGATTTTCCGAAGGAGCGGCGTAGCGGGCCATACGACCGACTGAGGAAAATCTCCTGTGCGGACAAGAGACAAGCGAGGGCGCGCGAGATTCATGAAACATGCGGGTTAGTCTCCTGGAGCCGCCCGGCGCGGTTCTGGCAGCGCCTGGACGGAGCGGGGTTGCACTCCCCGAAGTGGTGTCACACCCGCTGACGATAGACTTCTGCGCCGACGAAAACAAACGGCAGCCGCGTGACGCTAGGCGGCGATCAGCGGCCGAACCGCCGCGGGTCATACGGTTTTGGGTCGACACTGGGGGGCCTGCCACAGAGCAGATCGGCGGCCAGCAACCCGGTGGCAGTCGACATGCTCACCCCCAGCATGCCGTGGCCACAGGCCAGATGCAGCCGCGGGTGACCCGGCACAGCGCCAATCAGGGGCAGATCGTCCCAGGTCATCGGACGCCAGCCGTACCACTCCTCCTGCCGCAGCGGCCCCTCAGGGACGTGCAGAAACGTGCTGGCGCCGCGCACCAGCGCATCCAGCCGGGTGCGATTGAGTCGGCTGTCGTAGCCGGAGAATTCCATCGTACTGCCAAGCCGATAGCCGCTGCCCCAGGCGGTGACGCAGACCGAAGGCTCCTTCAGCACCAGCGGTCGGCGAGGAACCTGGGCGGGACGGGTATAGGTGATCGAATAGCCCTTGCCGGGTTGGATCGGCACGGCCAGAGCGAGCGAACGCAGCAGCCGCGGAGTCCAGGCGCCGGTGCAAACCAGCACCTGATCCGCCTGCAGCGTCTGACCATCGGCCAGCCGGACGCGCGCGCGCGTCAAGTCGTCATCAATGTCGACAACCTCGGCAGCCGCCTGGATGCTGCCGCCGGCCGCGCGAACGATCCGCGCCAGTTCGGCGACGTAGCGGTCCGGCCGCAGGCTGGCGTCACCGGGAAAGTACATCCCACCCACCACGCCCGGCTTGAGCGCGGGCTCCTCACCCAGCAGCCGCGCCGCATCCCAGGTCTCCACCTCAATCCCCAGGCTTTCAAGCGCTTGCGCTTCGGCGCACAGGCGCCGAGCGGTGGCCTCCTCGCGAAACGCGTAGACCAGCCCGGTCTGGACAAACTCGCAGCGCAGATCTTCTGCGCTCACCAGATCCGCAAGCAGCTGCCGCGAGGCGTTGAGCAAGGCCGCCCGTGCCCGCGCCGAGGCCTGCCAATCGCGCCGATTGCAGCGCCGCGAGAACCGCCACAGCCAGGCCAACAGGCCCGGGTCCAGCCGCGCCCGGATGAACAGCGGCGAATCCGCGCGCAGCATCCCGCGCAGAGCCTGAGCGACCACGCCCGGCGCAGCCAGCGGCGGCGCATGGCTTGGCGTGATGGTGCCGCAGTTGCCGTGTGAGCTGCCTGCTCCGACGTCCAGCCGGTCCAGAATCGTGACCCGGCGCCCGGCCGCCAGCAGGTACCAGGCGCTGGCCAGGCCGATGACGCCCGCACCCACTATCAGTACATCTGAGCGGTCTGGCTGCATGTGCGAGAGGTTGCTCCGGAGGGTGATTGCGCGCCCGGCGCAGGATCGACCGGCAGCATCGGCGCACGTAGTGTGATTATTCTAGTTGCAGCGACCACACTTACCGTCACGCCGCCCGGTTGTATCCGGGCAACGCAATCACATTCGAGAGGAAAACCAGATGGCCAAGTTCAAGTCTGCTGCAAAGGGCAAGTCCAGCGCGAAGTCGGCGCCGGCGTCGAAGAATCCAGCCGAGCTGCTGCAGGCCAAGGCCGAGGTGCTGTCGAAGTCAATCATGGATTCCGCGCAGCAGATCTGGCTTGCCGGAATGGGCGCGTTCGGTCGCGCTCAGGACGAGGGCACGAAGATGTTCGAGTCGCTGGTTTCCGAGGGCGTGAGCCTGGAAAAGAAGACGCGCAACCTGGCCACCGGCAAGGTTGACGCCGTTCGTGACGCCGTCGAGAGCCGCGTCGGACAGGTCAAGGAGCGCGCCGCCGACACCTGGGACAAGCTCGAGAAGGTGTTCGAAGACCGCGTGCAGCGGGCGCTGGTGCGCTTGGGCGTGCCGAGTCGCGACGACCTGAAGTCGCTGATCCAGCGCGTCGACCAACTGAACGCAGAGCTGCGCAAGCTCGGCGCCAAGCCGACCGCCGCTTCCGCCAGCAAGCCAGCGGCGAAGAAAGCCGCCAAGCCCGTCGCGAAGAAGGCCGCCAAGAGTGCACCGGCAGCCAAGACCGCGAAGGTGGCGAAGCCTGCCGCCAGGAAGACTGCTCCAAAATCGGCCAAGCCCGCAGTCGTCAAAGCCGTCGCGCCAATTTCCGACGCCACGGATTGAACTCCGGCGGCGAATCATCCGGTTCGCCGCCACCCTTGACGCCCGTCAGCCCACAAACGTTGCCGCTAGCTCCCTCCCCTACGGCTTCGGGCTGGCGGGCTTCTTCTTGAAGTCCGCCAGGTTGTGAGGCGGTGTTTGCGTGCAGATCAGCTGCAGGAACTGCGGTTGACCTGAATGTTGACCTCTGTACTGCGTACCTGGCCTTGAGGCTCGCAAGGTGCAGCGCGCTACACTCGTGACCCGGTCCTTCGATCAAGGTCACGCCGCGCTTGAACGCCGAATCCTTCTCGCCATCACTGTTGCTCGTCGCCAGCCTCGCCGCTGTTTTGATCATGGCGGCGGTGGGCGCCGTGCTGTTTCGCACGCTGGGTCTTGCCCGCGACCGCTATGAGGTCGACAGCGGTCTTGCGCAGCTCGCCGCGATCAGCTGGCACGAACTGCAGGTACTGATCGGTCTCGGGCTTCGCGGCCGGGGTCTCGGCGCGGTTGGTAGCGGTGACCACGACGATGCAAAGGGCGGCGCATCCGACCTGCTGCTGAGCGACGGCAGCGGACTGCAGCTACTTCGCGTGAAGCACGGCGGCGGCATCCAGGTTGATGACCACACCATCTTCGACCTCGCAACGCGACGCGATGCGCGACGCGCGTCCGGCGCGCTGCTGGCTACCACCGGCACCATCAGCCGGATCGGGGAAGTGGCAGCGAAGGACGCGGGAATCAAGTTGATCTCGGGCGCCGAGCTGTGGTCGTTGGTCAGTGAGCACCTGCCGCCGCGACTGCGGGAGCGCATCGCGAATCGTCGCCGCACCACCTTGCGCAACCGGCTCGGCATCCTGATTGGCAGCGTCGCATTCAGCGGTGTGCTTACGCTGGCGCTGGTCTATCACCTGGCGCGCGCCGAACTTATCTTCGCGAGTCCGTCCGTTGCTGAAACCGCACGCTCGACCGCCGCGCCCAGCGCGCCGCCGCCCGACGTTGTCACGCCAGACGCCACCGCCGAGGCCGTTGCTGAAGCGCCGGCTGTGGCCTTAACGCCCGCGCCAGCGACCGCGCCAAGCTCGCCGCGGGTCGCCCAAGCGCCTCTCGATGAAGCGGAACTGCAGTCGCGGCGCCGCGACTCGGCCCAGTCGGTACGGGCGATCGGCGAGGTCTACAGCGCCCGTTGGAGCACGGCGTCAACGCTGGAAGTAGAGCTGCGGCCAACGGCGGACCTGCAGGACAACAGCATGTTTGATCGCGTCTGCGCCATCCTCGCCGACAGCGACGAACTGCGTTTCACCCGCGTGCAGCTGCAGCTGAAGGACGCCGACCCCACCAAGGGTCAGACCGCACGCTGGCGGCAGTGCCAATAGGCGCTAATCGACGTCGGCGGCGGGCCTCAACAGACCTGAACTGGAATCCACTCGGGCGCTATGCGTCCGCCGGCCTGGACCGGCGAACGCACCGCACTCGGGCTACCAGTGCACGCCGCGCATCACCGACGCGAAGGCAATCTGCTCGCTCGACGCGGTCGGTTCACCGCCGGCCTTGTCGCCTTTGGCTGCCGCCGAATCGGGGAACAGCGTGTAGGCGGTGTTCTGGACCACCTCATAGGCTTTCGGAACCAGCGCGTTGAGCACCGCAGCGAAGATGCCCAGCCGCGTGGCAATCCGGCTTGGCCGCTCGATGATGGCCTCGACGATCATGTCCGCCGCGTCTTCCGGTGACAGGGTCGGCACGCTGTCGTAGATCTTGGTCGGCCCGATCATCTTGGTCCGGACCAGCGGCATGTTGATGGTGGTGAAAACGATGTTCTGCGCTGAGAACTCCGCCTGTGCGCAGCGACTGAACGAATCCAGCGCCGCCTTCGATGCCACGTAGGCGGAAAAGCGCGGAGAGCTGGCCAGCACGCCGATCGAGGAGATGTTGATGATGTGGCCGCGCCGACGCTCGGTCATCTTCGGCAGAAAGCCCATGATCAGGCGCAGCGATCCAAAGTAGTTCAGCTGCATGGTCCGCTCGAAGTCATGGAAGCGGTCATATGACAGCGAGATCGAGCGCCGGATGGACCTGCCGGCGTTGTTGATAAGCACGTCAACCGCGCCGTGATCCTTGAGAATCTGCGCCACCAGATCGTCGCAGGACTGCAGGTCAGCCAGGTCCGCCTGATAGGCGTGGACGTCGGCTCCGGCCTTCGCCAGCTCGTCGCGGGTGGCAAACAGCTCGTCCGCGCCACGCGCCACGATGATGGTCTTGGCGCCAGCGGCGGCGATCTTCTCGGCTGCTGCGCGACCGATACCGGCCGAGCCACCGGTAATCACCACGACCTTGTCCTTCACCCGCCCACGCAGGGTGCGGTCGACGAACAGGGTCGGATCGAGATGCCGTTCCCAGTAGTCCCACAGCCGCCAGGCGTAACTGTCGAGATTGGGAATCTTGATCTTGCTGCCCTTGAGGGCACGCTCGGTTTCGCGGCTGTCGAAGCGGGTCGGATAGGTGACCAGCTTGAGCACCTCCGCAGGTATGCCCAGATCCTTCAGGATGATCCCGGTGAAGCGCTTGATCGGCGGCAGATTTGCCAGCGCGGCGCGGATCGGAAACGGCACAAAGGCGAACATGCGCGCGTCAAGCCGCATGGTCATCTCCGGCGCGTGGCCGGCGCGCGCAAACATGTTCAGCACCTCACCGATCCGCTTGGGCTCAGGATCCGTGAGGTGGAAGCAGCCGCCGTCGAGCCCCGCCTTGTGCGCGATGTGGTCCATCGCGTCAGCCACCCAGTCGACCGGGACCAGGTTGATTCGCCCGCCTTCGATGCCGATGGTCGGCATCCACTTCGGCAGGGTTTCGCGCAGCTTCTTGATCAGGCTGAAGAAGTAGTAGGGGCCGTCGATCTTGTCGATCTCGCCGGTCTTGGAGTGGCCAATGACAGCGGCCGGTCGGTAGATGCGAAACGGCACCGAGCATTCGGACCGAACCACGCCCTCAGACTCGTGTTTGGTGCGGAAGTAGGGATTGTCCAGCCCCTCGGCCTCCTCAAACATATCCTCCCGAAACGTCCCCGAGTACAGTCCCGCGGCGGCAATCGAGCTGGTGTGATGGAAGCAGCCGGCCTTGACCGCTTCAGCCAGCTGCACCGCGTGGCGGGTGCCCTCGACATTTGCAACGTGCTGGCTCTGCGCATCGGCCGCGATGTCGTAGATCGCCGCCAGATGGAAAAAGTGCTGGACCTTGCCAGTGAGCGCCTTGATCTGCGCCGCCGTCAGGCCAAGCTTGGGCTTGGAAAGATCGCCGACGACTGGATGAATGCGGCTGGTGTCCCAACCCATCTTCTCAGCCACCTCATCGAGGCGCTTCTGTGAACTCTTGCGCACCAGCACGTGGATCGCGCCTTTGCGTTTGAGCAGATTGGCGACCAGATGGCGACCGACGAAGCCGGTGGCTCCGGTAACAAAGTAACTCATGGCATCTCCCCCTCTCGACACGCGTTCAGCCACCGCCCGTGGCCCCGGTGGCAAAGATAGCCTGCGGACCGCTCCGCGCCTAGGGCGAATGCAACATGGGCGACACGGATGCGCCAGCGGTCGATGAACTCGCGTTGACCCTGACCGACCCGCGTGCTATCAAGCGCGGCAGTGCGGCGACCTTCACGCGGCCGCCCATCCTCACCCACGGAGCACGTAGAAATGGCCGACCTTGGCGCGCAATTCGCACAAGCCGCTGAAGACATCAAGAAGCTGTCTGACCGCCCCGACAACGATACGTTGTTGAAGCTTTATGCGCTCTACAAGCAGGGTGCGGAAGGCGACGTCAACGGCCCCAAGCCGGGCTTTTTCGACTTCGTTGGAACCGCCAAGTACGAGGCCTGGGCCAAGCTGAAGGGGACCAGCCAGGACGACGCAATGACGAAGTACGTCGCGTTGGTCAAGAAGCTCTCGGGCTGATTGCGGGCCGTGGCACGCCGCACGCGGGAGCGCATTCTGGAAACCAGCCTTGCGCTGTTCAACGAGCGCGGCGAGCCCAACGTCACCACCAACCATATCGCCGACGAGCTGGATATCAGCCCGGGCAATCTGTACTACCACTTCCGCAACAAGGACGACATCATCGAGCAGCTGTTCGCGCTGTTCGAGGACAAGCTCGACCGGGCGCTGATCGTTCCCGAAAACCGTCTGCCGAACCTGGAAGATATCTGGCTGCAGCTGCACCTGGTCTACGAGTGCATCTGGGAATACCGGTTTCTGTATCGCGACCTGGTCGACATTCTCAGTCGCAACCGCAAGCTGCGGATGCACTTCGGCCGAATTCTGCGGCGCGGCAGTGACAACGCAACCGAGGTGCTGCGCGGCCTTGTGCAGGCCGAGGTGATGCGCGCCAGCGCCGATGAGATTCGCGCCACCGCCAACAACATCCTGCTGATATCCACCTTCTGGCTGAACTATTCGGCCGTGCGGGGTGAGAAGGATGAGCAGCAGGCGATTCGACAGGGAATCCATCAGGTCATGATGCTGATCGCGCCATTTCTGCGCGACGCCGAACGGCTGCATCTGAACACGCTATCGCAAGCCTATCTGCGCTGACTGGCCTGGCAGCCTGTCGGACTTAGGTCGGCCGGGCTGCAAATCCGTCTGCGCGGCCCGAGTGTTCAAAAAAGCGCACGCCGCCAACGCTTGGCCCATAGCGCTGCTCTGGGCCTGCGAATCGTCGTTGTCTGTCTGTAGATGGCTGCCACAAACCGCGTAAATCTGGCGAACTCCTCATTCGCAGGAAGACAGCCACGGCTTGACCGACCCGGCTGACGGGGTCGACTTAGGATTCGGGGGAGGAAGCTCGCGGCTCGGCG
>JBBRBN010000057.1:0-24616 GCA_038205755.1 Lysobacterales bacterium
GTAGTGAAAGCAAACTCGGTGGGGTTGGATTAGTTGGGCTGGTAGTTGCCGACCAGATAGCGAACCTGGGGTCGGCTCAGCAGATCGGCCGCGGCGCGCGTGCCTGAGTAGAAGGCGGCGGTACGCGCCTTCTGCAGCGACACGTCGGTGCCGAACACGGGCGCGTCACGGGTCCGGGCGACAGCCAGCGGTACGCCATTAGTGTCGACCACGCTGATGCTGACCCGCGCCTGGGTACCCAGCGGTCGGCGAATCTGCGCGCGCGCTGCGTTGGCGATTCCAAGCGCCTCGTCGACGACCACCCTGGCTTCTTCTGCCGTGATGGCGCCGGCACCGTCGGTGCCGCCGCGAGGCGCGTAGCGCATCGCGCCGGCGACATCAACCAACACAAATGCGTCCCGACCGGGGTAGATGCCAGTGTCCGGGCGAATGCCGGAACCAGGCTGTCCGAACACGGTGCCTGCTCGTGTCACTCCGGTGGAGTAGGCGACTACCGAAATCATCTGCCCGGAGCTGGCCAGGTTGGCTGCCGAACCTGGCGTCGCCAACAGGTCGGAAAAGCCAACATCGCTGAATCGGAACGTCTTGCCGTCGGCGGTGATGCGATCGCCGCGGCGGTCCAGCGGTGGCGCAAATCCGAACGCGCCGGCAATGGCGATGAGTTCGTCGATATCCTGGTCGATGTCCGCGGTGCGTGGATCCAGGGTGTAGTCCGGATCCGCCGATACACCGATCCCTCCGACTGGAACGCCGTTCTTGTAGAGCGGAAAGCCACCTGGGTCAGCAGACAAGCCCAACGGTGATCGATGCGGGCCCGGCCGAGTGCCGCCGCCAGCGGCCCGATTGACCAGATCAGAGCAAGGGAGCTGACTGAACTGCACGCCGAAAAGTGGTCCGGACGGACCCCCAAACTCGCCTGGATTGAAGTGTTCCTGGACGATCTGACTGGCCGTACGCGTCGAGAAGGCATTGCCTTCGGAGGACAGGTAGGCGCCAGTGATGGCTTTTGCGATGGCCGCCAACTCGTTGGGAACGTTGAGCCCCTCAAGGCCTCCGATCACGCCGCGATCCGTGCCGATGCGCACCGTCCGGCGAGCGCCGGTCATGCGGTAAACGCCCAGCACGTTTCCGACCCGGTCGGTGACAGCGATGACCGCGCGCTGGTTGCGGGCCGCGGCCTCGGCCACGGCCTGGGCGATAACCTGGTTGACGTCGGCGACGGTCAGGAACGACGCCGCATTGGCGCAGCTCCCGGTGCAGCCGCTGTCGCCCGACGTGGTTGCCGGCGGCGGCGAAGTGCCCGCAGTGTCGCCAGTGTTGCTGCTGCCGCTGCAGCCCCCCAAAACCAGCGCCAGCGTGGTGGCCAGCGCCGCAGTCTTCGCACTCAACATGGTCCTGAACCCTCCCCGAGGTTCGATAGTCCCAAGCGCCCGCAGCTCACATCGGGCATGCGGGATGATAGCTCAGTCTTGCCCCGCCTGAGCGCCTTTAGGTGCCGCTTGCAGATCGAGTTGCAGCAGGTGTGGCGACTCATGGTATCCATGGCATTCAATACAGCCCGACTCGAGCTTGTTGTGTCCACCGGCCTCTCCTGCATGACACTGCTGGCAATTGGCGATATCCGGAATCAGCAGATCGCTGCTCTTGTCTGATTCCTCGGCCTTGTGACAATCCGCGCATGTCATGGTGGTGTGGCTGCGATGGTCGAAGCGGGACTTCGGAAACCAGACGCCGGCCACGCGAACCGGTGCAACCATCCACGGCTCCTCCACCGTGCGTCCGGGCGTAACGGCGTGACAAACCGTGCAGGCGCGTCCGGTGAACAGGCTCTCACCGACTTGCCGCGCCTTGTCGCGCGCCCAAGTCAGCGCCAGCTGGCGTTCCGCCGGCGTCGGCGCCTGCCCGGGGCGGCGGCGCTCGCGCAGGCCTTCCGGCGCGGCGGCCTCCTGCACACCCCCTTCGAGCGCGCGGCGCGCGTAGAACTCGTCCAGCATGTAAATGATTTCCTGGATCCGCGCGTGCGGGACCTGGCGTTCTGGTTGAGTGACATCAAAGGTCAGGGCGTGGCAGTCCTGACACATGGTTTCGAAGTCGACCGGCTTCATGAGCGCTCCGCCGGCATCGGGCACGTGGCAGCTCGCGCAGTTCAGCACTTCCCTTCCACCCGGGGAGTTGAGCCCGTCTGCCGCCAGATGCACGTCATGCGGGAACTTCAGCCCGGAGTTCTCCGACAGGCCCGGCGCCAGCTCCACCCGCTCGGGGGTGAACACACCGGAACGGTCCCAGGCAGGCAGGGACACCTTGAACTGCGGGTGGTCGAGGCCAAAATCGCCCACGTCCGGCAAGCTGCTGGCGCCGGCGGTGCTCTGGCTGAGCCCCACGTGGCAATCCGAACACAGGACCTGGTCCTCCCGGATCAGCCCATTCTTGCCGTTGTGATCACGGTGGCAGTGGGCGCAGCGCGCTTCGCCCAACTCCGGCAGATGGAACGTGGCCGGATCGGCATGCGCCGGCGTCAGGCTGTGGCAGGCCAGACAGTCGACGTCCTTTACCCACTTGGTGCCTTCGCTGTGGCAGGCACTGCAGTCGCTGCCAAAGAAGTGGTGGGCACTGGCAAGTTCGCCAGCCTGCCAGGCATTCCGCGAGGGCAGCGGAGATGATTCGAGGATGTCCGAAACGCTGCCGTTGTAGTGAGCGGCAAGCGGCAGCGCCAGAAACAGCACCAGAATGGCGATCAGAAGCAGCCACGACGGCATCCGGCGGGACAGCCAGGTTTCCGAAAGTGCCGTCGGCTTGCGGGACTTTTCCTTCTCGGCGGCAATTTCCGCCTTGTCGATCGCGCTGATCTCAATGCCGGCGTCGTAGTCCTGCGGCGCCGCCAGCAGCTCGATGCGGGTGCCGCCGATCTCGATCAGGGCGCCGGGCCCGAGTGTGGCCGATTTCTGGATTCCGCCGTTGACCCGGATGCCGGCCGTGATCAGCGATTCAACCTTGTATTTGTTGCTGCCCAGCGCGGTGACCTTGGCGTGTTCGATCGCCGCGCGCAGGTCGCTGAGAAATACCGCCTGATCGGCACCGCGGCCGATGGTCAGCACGTCGCCGTAGTGGACGTCTTCCTCGAAGCTGACCTGCCCCTTGCCCTTCTTTGCGACTTTTCTGATGAGCCAACGCATGGATCACCTCACCAGTAGAAAAGGACGGAGACGATATGCGCGGTGAGCGCACCGAGCAGCGCGATTGACAGCGGCACGTGTATGTAGAGCCAGATCTCCATCATCGCCTGCAGCTGGATGTCGCGTGCCACGCGTTCGGCCAACGTCTTCTTGCGGCTGAGCAGATCGATCAGCTTGCGTAACGCCTCGGACTGCTTGTCGCTGGACGCTTGGCCGGCGAGAAAGTCGACCATCATCACCATCGTCTGACCGCTGTCTCCTTTCTTGCCGGAAGGCTGCTTATCGCGCTCCTTGGCAGCGGCGCGCAGGCTGTCAAGCGCGGCGGCCGAGCCGTCATGCGCCGTGAGCTGAGCCCAGACGCCGCCACCCAGCACCGTGCGACTGATCGAGCGCAGCACGATGGCGTGGATCTTCGGGTCCACGGCGTCAGCCAGCATCAGGGCGTTCTGGTCGAGTTCCGAGATTTCCTCAAGCATGGCGTCGCGGGTGGCGTTCTCCCGGTTTCTGGTCATCAGCGCCGGATAACGCAGGTAGGCAAACACGCCGAAGAAGCCCGAAAAAATCACCACCAGCATCAGCACCAGCGCCAGCGTGTGGACGTTCCAGCCGAACTGGAAGCCGCTGTGCAGAAACGCGATCAAAATCAGCGTCGTACCAAGATAGACGTGGGCCGACAGCCAGCCGCGCAGCGTGCCGATGCCGCCGCCGTAGCGCCGTTTGCGAATTCCAAACCACAGCAACCAAAGAATGAGCAGAGCGCCGATGGTGCCCAGCGTGTAACCCAGCCACGTGCCACCGTTGGGGGGCGCGCCCAACGGCCGGTGCAGGACGTAGGCGGTCAGCGATGCGAGGCTGAGCGCGGTCGCCACCCACAGATAACGGTAGCGGCCAAAGGTCAGCGGCGACTCATGCATGGTCAGGGTGTTCCGTCGTCATCGCCGCGCCTGCGCATAGCTGATCAGATCTTCCGGCGAGATGCGTATCGCCGCTCCCGTCGGGCAGGAGCGCACGCAGGCCGGGCCGCCGGAGATGTCCTTGCACATGTCGCACTTCACCGCCTTCTTCTCCGACGCCTTGCTGTCCTTGGCGTACGCCGCCTCGCCGGGTCCGCTGCCGGCACCAAACAGCAGCCAGGACAGCAGACCGGGCTTCTTTTCCTTGCGGCCGGACATGTGGATCACGCCGTACGGGCAGTTGCGCTCGCAGTTGCCGCAGCCGATGCAGTTGTCGCCAATGAACACCTCGCCGTCGGGCGCACGGTGGATGGCATCGGGCGGACAATCCTTCATGCAGTGCGGATGCTCGCAGTGCCGGCAGGAGGTCGGGACATGCACGGAAGCAAAGGTCGGACCGGCCTCGCGGTCCAGTCGCGAGGTGCCGCCGTGGGTCTCGGCGCAGGCCTTCTCGCAGTTGTCGCAGCGCACGCACAGCGACTCGTCGATCAGCAGAACGTCGGTGGCCTCGCCCAGTCCCTGCTGCATCAGGAAGGTGATGACATCACCGCTGGCGCTGCCGGCCGACTGCATGCTCACGTTGGCGGCGGTTCGCTGGCGATACTCCGCCTGCAGCCTCAGCCGCAGGGAGGGGTCGCGGGCCAGCAGTTTCTGGAAGCTGGCGGCACTCAGGCGAATGGTCTCGGTGGTAACCGCCGCTCGCGCGGTTGCCGAGCGCTTGGAATCACCCATCAACGCCATCTCGCCAACGTAATTGCCGGCGGGGACGTAGGACAGCACGACTTCGCGACCGCCGATCAGGCGTGAAATGGTCAGCGAACCAACCCGCACCAGATGCAGCGAGTCGCCCACATCACCCTCGCTGAACAGCACTTCGTCCGCCTGGTAACGCTTGATTTCGGCGTCGGCGACGATGTCGGCCAGATCTGCCGCGCGTGAACCCGGCGAAAAGCGCTGCTGGATGGCCCGCGTGATGAAGACCAGATCAATATCGCGTTTTACTGCTGCGACCGAGTTGATCAGCTTGTTCATTGATCGCCGCGGTGTCTCCACCAGCACGCAGCCGGGCCCGCCGAACACGCTGGCTGAGCGCCGCCGGCCCGAGATCAGGCTCATCTCGCCGAAGAACTCGCCCTTGCCCAGGCTGATGCGCTGCTTTGTTTCCGAATTGATCTCGACCTCGACCGTGCCTTCGACCACACAGTAGAAGCTGTTGGTGTAATCGTTGCGCTCGAACACCGGTTCGCCCGGCTTGGGCGTGCGGATGTCGGAGTCGAGCATGAATTCGCGCAGCTGCAGCGGCGTGATGTGTGACAGCAGGCGGACGTTGTCCTGGACCCGCTTGAGGGCAACCTCGACGCTGCTGAAGCCCGGCATGGTGCGGAATTTCTCACGCAGCAGCGGCTCGTCGGCCGGCTCGACCTTTTCGCCGAGGATGTACTCGACGACCTCGTAGCCCTGGTTCATCGCCTGCTTGATCAGCGGGTAGCCACCGAGTGCGCCAACGATGTAGAGGCCAGGCACGTTGGATTCGTACTGCGAGCTGATTGCCGGAACCGAGGCCGGGTCCTTGTTCGGAAAGGTGACGCCGCAGCTTTCCACGAATCCGCGTGGCGCGGTGGCGCCAAGGCGACCGATGATGCGGTCGACCATGATCTGGGCGCGGCCCTTGGGCGTGGACAGGGTCAGACGCCCGGGCTTGCGACCGACGCTGAGCGCTTCGACCTTTTCCGGACCGGTGCCGTAGTAGCACTGGATGGTGCCGTCCTCGATCGCCTTCAGGATGCCGTCGAGATTGCCCTGCTTGGCGCGCGCGAACTCGTCGCGACGATTGATGATGATGACTTCGTTATGTTTGGCCAGCGCGACGGCGTTCTCGATTGCCGCGTCGCCGGCACCGATCACGACAATGGTCTCGCCGGAGTATTCGTCAGGATCATCAAGCTGGTACTGGACAAAGGGCAGATCCTCGCCCGGCACGCCGAGTTTGCGGATGTTGCCCTGCAGTCCAATGCCCATGACCACGGCGTCGGCTTCGACCGAGCCGCCGGTGAACGCGATGACAAAGTGCCCCTCGGGCTGCTTCTTGATGGAGGTGACTTCGGCGCCGCGGCGAACGTTCACCTTCAGACGCGCCACGCCGTCGTCCCAGGCGCCGAGGATCTCTTCCCGGCTACCGGCCTTGAAAGGCACCGGCGAGCGCAGCGGCAGAATGCCGGGCTCGTCCATGACGTGCTTGCCCTTCTGATACCGGTAGATCGTGTTGGAGAGGTTGGCTTCGGCCTCCAGCAGGATGTGCGGGATACCGCGCTCCGCCGCCCGCGCCGCGGCTGACAATCCGCCCGGCCCCGACCCCACTACAGCTATGCGGTAGCGCTCCGCCATCTCGCACACTCCCCGGTGAACCCCGCGACGATCATAGCAGCGCGGATCGTCCTTCGATAACCCTGTCGCGCATTCAGCGCGCGGAACCACCGAGCCGTCACCTGCAGCGCATTATTGTTGTTTTTTGTTTGTGGCTGTCCCAGCTGCCGCATTTACGGTTACCTTGACGGGCCGCTGCAAGGGAATGAGCGACGTACCCGGGTTGACCCAGTCGCTTGCGGGGACGAGTGACGGCGTCGCGTGGGCAAAGCGGCGCGAAGTTGCGACGAGTGTGCAAAGGAGCAGAAACGTTGGAGTGCCTCTAGATGAGCCAGGAATATCGCCGACTGGGTGACGGGTTGCCGACACGTCGCGCGCCTGACAGCCGGTCATTCGCCACTGATCCCAAACGGGTCAAGGCCTGGGTATCCGCCTTGCCGCGCGCCAATCAGGCTGTTGCCCACCACCAGTTGGTGGAGGCGCTGCAGGGTATGCGCGAGGTGCGGCTGGACGCCGGTCAGCGGCTGGCTGCGCTTGAGGTGCTGAGACCGGCCGTGCTTGAGGCAATCGAACTGCTCGACAGCCAGGCGCAGGGCGGTACGCTGCCATTGCCGCCGGCCAAGGCCCGTGCGGTGGCTGAGCTGCGCGCTTTCGAGGAGGAAATGGCGTTCGGTTACCGGCTCTCGGTGCTCGAGCTGTGTGCCCCCGCCGGCGCAATTCCGTTCTTGCGCGGTGGCGCGGTGGCGCAGGCGCTGGAGCGCGCCATGCTGCACCAGTCGCGCCTGCTGATGCGCGCATACTTTCTGTACAGCGCGCCACCTGAAGGGAGCTGGAGCACGCTGCATGCGCTGTTCGATTTTGCCCGCAGCCAGAAGCTGGAGGACAAAGCGATCGACGAGGCCGTTGAAGAGCAATCGGTGTCTCCGGCACAGCTTTACGGACAGGCGCTGCTGCTCGCGCTGTCCAATCCGTATCGCTTCAGCCAGCGCGAGCAGGCCGATATCTGGCCGGCAGCGCGCGATCTTGCGACCTGTCTTGCCCTGCACTCGCAGCAGAAGGGCGCTGACCACTTTGCCGTGCCAATCGACGGCGACGCCGGGCCGGGCTACATTCCCGAGGAGCGTGCCGAAGCGCAGGGCAGGCTGCTGTGGCTGGACCTTGACGCCGCCCGACAACTCCTCGAAGGTCCGCTTGCCGCTGCCGCTTCCGGCCCGATCTCGATCCGGCTGCGCAGCGGGCGCTCGATTGAGAGCACCGCTGAGCTGCTGCGCCGATTCCGGCAGGGCTGGGGCACCGCGACTGCGCGCAGCGCGACCCGTTTGGGCGCCGGCCACAGCCTGCAGTCGGTGATCGGCTTGGCTGGCCTGCACTATTGCCTGTCCGGCGGTTTGGACTTTGATACCTTCATGCGGCAGACCGGCATGGCGACCCAGGTGGGAGAACGTGATCGCGCCTCCTGGTCGCAGGGCGCTGGCGAGTCGGTTCGGACCACCGTGGTGAGAGTCGAGGTGCTCGACCAGAGCCTTGGCGGTTACCGGCTCCGCTGGCCGAAGGAAGAGAACGTCCGCGCCCGGGTAGGTGAGGTCATTGGCCTGGCCGTTGAAGGCGATGGCGAGAGTCGCCGCTGGATGGTTGGGGCGATCCGCTGGTTGCGTTACGGCAAGGATGGCAGCGTCGACGCTGGCGTGGCGCTGCTCGCTCGTCGCGCGGCGGCCGTCGGCATCCGCGCGCTGGATGCAACCGGGTTGCAGCGGCCCGCGCTGCGGGCGGTCGAATACGATCCGGTCCGAAGCGCCCAGACTGCGGTCATCCATCTCATCGCCCCGGCGACGTTCGACACGCTGTCGCGGCGCATCGAGGTTATCCGTAGCGAGTCGCCCGATGATTTCGATCTGGTCAACAAGTCCAGTGAACGCTGCACCCAGTTGACTGTTCTCGACAACGCCGGTGATTTCCTCCTTCTTCAGGCGGCTCGGGAGAGCGTATGAAAGGTTCCCAAGAGAGCGCATCAACGCAGCCGCGTCGGATCAGCCGTGTCGTTGACGTGGGTGGGGTGAAGATTGGCGGCAGCGCGCCGGTGGTGGTGCAGTCGATGACCAATACGGATACCGCAGATGTTGCCGGGACAGCCCGGCAGATTGTCGAACTGGTGCGGGCCGGGTCGGAGCTGGTGCGGATAACGGTCAACACCGCGGAGGCGGCAGCTGCGGTGCCGCGTATCCGTGATCGCATCGAAGCGATGGGCGCGCCGGTGCCGCTGATCGGCGACTTCCACTACAACGGACATCAGCTGTTGACCACCGAGCCGGCCTGCGCCGAGGCGCTCGCCAAGTACCGAATCAATCCTGGCAACGTCGGCTTTGGTCGCAAGCGTGACAGTCAGTTTTCAACCCTGATCGAGTTTGCCCTGCGCTACACCAAGCCAGTGCGAATCGGTGTCAACTGGGGTTCGCTGGATCAGGCGATGGCGCAGGCGCTGATGGACGAGAACGCCCGGCGCGAGCAGCCGGCCAACGCCGCCGCGGTGATGCGCGAGGCGCTGGTGCGTTCTGCCATCGATTCCGCCAATCGAGCCATCGAGCTTGGCTTGAGCGCTGATCGCATCGTGCTATCGGCCAAGGTCAGCGGGGTGCAGGAACTGATTGCGGTGTACCGTGACCTGGCCCGGCAGGGCGATTTCGCGCTGCATCTGGGGTTGACCGAGGCTGGCATGGGCAGCAAGGGCATCGTCGCCTCCAGCGCTGCGATGGCGGTGCTGCTGCAGGAGGGCATTGGCGACACCATCCGCGTCTCGCTGACGCCGGATCCCGGCGGCGCGCGCAGTCAGGAAGTGATCGTCGCCCAGGAATTGCTGCAGACCATGGGGCTGCGGGCGTTTACGCCGCTGGTGACCGCGTGCCCGGGCTGCGGCCGCACCACCAGCAGCCTGTTCCAGGAGCTGGCTCAGAAAGTACAGACCCATGTCCGCGAGCGCATGCCGATCTGGCGCATCAGTCATCCGGGTGCGGAGAACCTGACCCTGGCGGTGATGGGCTGCGTGGTCAACGGCCCGGGCGAAAGCAAGTTCGCCGACATCGGGATTTCGCTGCCCGGAACCGGAGAGGCACCGGTGGCACCGGTATTCATCGACGGTCAGAAGCGTATGACGCTGCGTGGCGAGCGACTGGCCGACGAGTTTGTCGAACTCATCGATGCCTACGTCGAGCAACGCTACCGGCGCTGATTGTCGCAGCTGTTCACGGGGCGCAGCAGACCTTGTTGCGCCCGGTTTCCTTGGCGGTGTACAGAGCGCGGTCTGAGGCCCGCATGAGCTGACTGGGATCGCGTCGGCTGGCAGTCAACGCCGCCAGTCCCAGGCTTACCGTCACGGTCTGGCGCTCGCCACCGGGTGTGAACTCGGCTTGGGCCACCGCCTCGCGCACGCGCTCGGCGAACAGTTTGGCCTGATCGAGGGTGGTATCGGACATCAGGACGGCGAACTCTTCGCCGCCGATCCGCGCCAGCACGTCGCTCGCCCGCACGTGGCTGCGCAGTATTTCGGTCAGCTGCTTCAGCACGCCGTCGCCCTCGGCATGGCCGTAGCGGTCGTTGATCTGCTTGAAGTGGTCGACGTCGATGAAGGCCAACACCGTCTTTGGCTCGCGCCGCATGCCGCGCGCCGTTTCCGCGGCCAGCAGGTCGCTGAACTGGCGGCGATTGAACAGGCCGGTGAGCGGGTCGTGGGTGGCCAGCTGGTAAATCTCCTCGTGGTAGCCGGCCTCAACGCTGCTGTGGCTGATGAACTTGAGGATGATGTCGCCAAGCACGATGTGGTCGCCGTCAGCCAGGTCGGCCTGATCAACTGCAATTTCATTCAGGCGGGTACGGTTGGTAGAGCCCAGGTCGCGCACCCGGTAAACCTCTCCGTCGCGCCAGAATTCGCAGTGTCGACGGGAAATGCTGGCGTGCGGTATCGGCAGATCGGTCTGCGGCGAGCGTCCGACCACCACCGGCTTCTGGCCGACGTCGATCCGGCTGCCAATTGATGGTCCATGGATCACGACCAGACAGGCGCTGCGCGGTGCCGCCAGAGCGGGTCCACGGCTCAAAGCGGTGCGCTGTGTGGTGTCGTCTGGGTAGTCGGTCGACATGCGCCCAGTGTAATCGATCACCCGTGTTGGCAAGATGGCGGGCAGCCCAATTCGGGCTTCCGTCGCAGTATTCCAGTCATGGGGAGTGGCATGAGCGTCCAGCCCAGCGCGCCAGATGAGCAACCAACCGAAGCCGTCACGCATCGTTCACAGCGCGGCGAAGACTTCGACGCCGGCACCGAGGCGGATCTGCCGGCCGGCGCCCGCCTGGGCGAGTACCGGATTCTGGAACTGCTGGGACGCGGCGGCATGGGCACCGTCTATCGTGCAGAGCAGCTGGAGCCGGTGGTCAGGATCGTCGCCCTGAAGCTCATGACGGGTCAGCGGATGGATGCCGACCACCTTGCACTGTTTGAGGTCGAGCGGCAGATCCTGGCGCGCATGCAGCATCCCCACATCGCGCAGATCTTCGACGCCGGTACCACCCCGGAGGGCATTCCCTACTTTGCGATGGAGCACATCAACGGCCAGTCGATAACGGCCTACTGCGAGCAGAAGCGGCTGTCACTCGGCGCCCGCGTCGATCTCCTTGTTCAGGTGTGCGAAGGCGTGCAGCACGCCCACCACAAAGGCGTCATCCATCGCGATCTCAAGCCCGGCAACATCCTGGTGACCGAGGTGGATGGTCGGCCGGCACCCAAGATCATCGACTTCGGCATTGCCACCGCGGCGCAGCGCAGTCGTGACTGCGCTGCAGCAGCCGTCGCCGGCACACCTGACTACATGAGCCCGGAGCAGTCGCAGGGCAGCGTTGATGTCGACGCCCGCAGCGATGTCTATGCCCTTGGCGTTCTGATGTACGAGCTGGTGTCGGGTCGCCGACCGGCCATCAGCACCGGGCCGAGCGGCGCCGTTACCGGGGCCGATACGACGCTGCGACGGCCGTCAGCGGTGCTGCACGACGAACCGCCGGCGCAGGCCGAACGAATCGCCGATGCGCGACGGCTGACCGCAGGTGCGCTACATCTGGCGCTTCGACAGGAGCTCGACTGGGTCGTGCTGCGTGCGCTGCAGCGTGAGCGCGACGCCCGATTCGCGACGCCGCTGGCACTGGCGGAGGAGCTGCAGCGCTGGAAGCGCGGTCAGGCGCTGCACTCGGTGCCCGCCACGCGCCGCTACCGCTGGGGCAAGTTCTATCGGCGCCACCGGTTGGCGCTGGCGGCGAGCGCGGCGGTCCTGGCTTCGCTGCTGATCGGAACCGGGCTGCTTTTCTTCGGTCTGGTTGAGGCCCGGCAGCAGCGCCAGATGGCGGAGCAGCGGCAGTTCGAGCTGGAACGGGTGACGCGTTTTCAGAGCGCCATGCTGGAAGGCATCGACATCGAAGCAATGGGCGCGCTGCTTTTGCGGCTGCAGCGCGACGGGCTGGCCAGCGACCCCGAGGCCGGGACGCTGGTGCCGGACTATGACCGGCTGAGTAGGCGGTGGAGCGGCCCGGATATCGCTCGACAGCTGGTCGATACGCAGATGCTGGGCCGCTCGGTCGAGGTAGTTGAGCGCGACTTTCGCGACCAGCCGCTGCTCGCCGCAGAGCTGCTTGCGTCACTGGCCAACGTCTATGAGGGCATCGGTCTTTACCCGCAGGCGGAGACCATTGTCAGGAAGACCGTCGACCTGCGCATTAGTCAGCTGGGAGAAGCGCATCTGCAGACGCTGGCCGCCAGCGCCATGTTGGGCAGCGTCATCAACTCGCAGGGACGGCTGGAAGAGGCCAAGGATATCCTCGCTGACGCGCAGGCGCGCCTATCCGGAAGCGATCCGAACGCCGAAGAAGTGGTCGCGGTGAAGTTGATCTCGGCGTTGAACGCCGATGACCGCGGCGAGCGAGAGGCGGCGGTAGTCGCACTCAAGGCGCTGCGCGACGGCTTGCTGCCGGTGCGTGCCGAGGATGACCGGGTGCTTGGCAAGGTCACCAACAATCTGGCCATCGCGCTGGCTCGCCTCGGTCGGACCAAGGAGGCTCGACCGCTGCTCGAAGCACTGCTGCCGATCCGCATCCAGGGTATCGGCGCGGAACACCCCGACACGCTCTCCTCCATGACCAACCTGGCCGTGATCCGCTCGCTGGAAGGCGAACTGGAGCCGGCGCTGGAGCTGCAGACCCGCTTGCTGGCGGTGAGCCGACGACGCTTCGGCGACCTGCACCCCAGGACCCTCAATGACGTCAACAATCGCGGCTCCACCCTGTTCCGTCTGAAGCGCTACGACGAAGCCCGCCCGCTGCTCGAAGAGGCGCTGCGCTCGCGGCGGCAGGTGCTCGGTTCAAGTCATCCGCAAACCCTGCGCTCGATGAACAATCTGGCCTCGCTGCTCAATCTGACCGGCGACACGCCCGCGGCACTCGCGCTGCAGCGGGAGGTGGTAGAGGTGCGTCGCAGCGGCCTCGGTGGCGACCATCCGGATACCCTGCGAGCGCAGCTGAGCCTCGCCACCGTGTTGCGTGATGCGGGCTTGCTGGACGAGGCGAGAGCGAATGCCCAGGCGGTACGGGACCGCCTCCTGACGCTTTCCGGTGCCGACGATTTCGAGGCCCTCAATGCACTCGGCGTGCTGGCCTCCATTGCCAGGGAGGCCGGACGCCTTGCGGACGCCGAGGGCGCGCTGCGCGAACGGCATGTCGGGCTGACAAGAACCAAGGGCGCCGACGACCCGGCCGCGCTGTCCGCCGCGCTCGACCTGTTTGTGCTGCTGGACGACCAGGGTCGCGATATTGAAGCGCTGCTTCCCGAACTGCGTGCGCTGGCGGCGCGCGAGCCGGAATCTCTGGACGAGCGCGCGCGCGATGATCGGCAGGAGGCAATCGAGCGACTGGCGAAACGGCGGTAAACGCGCGCTGTCCGGGTTCCCGCAGCAGGCCCCGGCTCAGCGACCCGACTGGGTGTCCGAGCCAATGTCGGCATCGGTTACCGTGCGCTGCTCCAACCGCGCCTCGCGGCGCGCGATGTAGGCAATCGACACAAAGATCACGGTCGAGCCAAGCAAGGTCCAGCGATCCAGCAGTTCGCCAAACAGCAGCCAGGCGAGCAGCGCCACCACCGGCAGCTGCACGAAGCTGAGCGGGGTCAGTGCTGACGCATCGCCAAGCTTGAAGGCGCGCGTCCAGCACATGTGGCCCGCGGTTCCGAGAAAGCCGGCCAGCGCCACCCAGCCCCAACCGGCGAGGGACGGCCACTCCCAGACGAACAGCGCCGGCAGCAGCGACATCGGCACCCACAGCAGGGTGGTGTAGACGACGATGGCGTCTGGATGTTCGGTGCGCGACAGAAACTTGATGCTGATCGCCACACAGCCGCTGAGCAGCGCCGCGGCGACGGCAATCAGGCTGCCTTGAGTGAAGTCCGCTGCGCCGGGCCGGACAATGATCAGCACGCCGATGAAGCCGATCAGCACCGCGCTCCAGCGCCGCGCACGCACGGTCTCGTGCAGGACCAGCACCGCGCCGATGGTCACCCACAGCGGCGTCGAGTAGGACAGGGCCACTGCATGGGCCAGCGGCAGGTTCACGATCGACCAGAAGCCGGCCAGCATCGAGAAAATCCCGATCCCGCAGCGCAGAAAGTACAGCGGCAGCTTGTCGGTGCGCAGCAGGCCGGGACCGGCGCGGATCAGCAGGGGCAGGGCGAACAGCAGTCCAAACAAGTTGCGGAAGAAGGCAATCTCGAACGGATGCAGCTCGCTTGATGCGTAGCGGATGGTGATCGCCATGAAGCCGAACAGCACCGCGCTGGAGGTCATCAACAGGGTGGCGGTGGCGAGGTCCGAGCGCGCCGCGGCGGGCTTCACCAGTCAGCACCGATGATCCGCGGCTCGGGCTCGAGGCGAACCGCAAAGCGGGTCTCGACGCTGGCGGCGATCCGCCGTGCGAGGTCGAGTATCTCTGTGCCGGCAGCGTTACCGTGATTGACCAGCACCAGGGCATGCATGTCCGAGACGCCGGCATCGCCCTCGCGAACGCCCTTCCAGCCGCAGTGCTCGATGAGCCAGGCGGCTGAGAGCTTGGCGCTGCCGCCGGTGTGCCCGAACACCGGCAGCCCGGGGAACCCGCCCGCCAACGCCTCGGCGTGCCCGGTCGCCACGCTCGGATTCTTGAAGAAGCTGCCGGCGTTGCCGAGCACTGCCGGATTGGGCAATTTGGAAACGCGCAGTCGGCTGATCGCTTCGGCCACCAGCGAGGGTCGCGGCGCAGCATTGCTGATCGCTGCCAGCGCCTCGCGCACCCCTGCGTAGTCGAGTCGCAATGGGCGCTCGCGATCCAGGACGAACTCGACGGCGACAATGATCCAGCGCCCCGGCTGCCGTTTGAACAGGCTGTCACGATAGCCAAATCCGCACGCCGCACGCGGCAGCCGGACCAGCTCCAGCGACTCCCGGTCGAGCGCTTCGACCACCTGCACGAACTCGGCCATCTCGGTGCCGTAGGCGCCGATGTTCTGGATCGGCGAGGCGCCGACCGAACCTGGAATCAGGGCCAGGTTCTCCATCCCGTGAAAGCCGCGTCCGACGCTCCAGCGCACCCACTCATCCCAGCGTTCACCGGCGGCAACGCGAATCGTCGCGCGCTGGCCATCATCCTCCAGCACACGGATGCCGGACAGCGCCAGCGATATCACCAGCTCTTTCACCTCGCCGGCAAACAGAAGATTGCTGCCTTCGCCCAGCACCAGGGTGGGCTGCCGGCTGAGGTCCGGATGCGACAGCAGATCGGCCAGACCGGCGCTGCTGCGAACCTCGGCCAGCAGGCCGGCCCGAGCGCGCACCCGGAACGTGCTGCGCGCATCCAGCGGTGCATCGACACGCAGCGTGTAGTCGCTCATCCAGTGCTGCTAGGCGCTTCCCGGCGGCGACGGATAGCCTCGACGCATTCGCCGATAAGTCCGGGGCCACGATAGATAAGGCCGGTGTAGAACTGGACCACGGTCGCGCCTGCGGCGATCTTCCCAGCGGCATCGGCGCCGCTGAAAATTCCGCCGACACCGATGATGGGAATTGAGGTTGGCATGCGCGCCCGCAGCCGACGCAGCATGTAGGTCGAGTGCGCGTATAGCGGCCGGCCCGACAGCCCTCCTGCCTCACCTGCATGCGGATGGCCGCTGACCTGGCTGCGGTCAACGGTCGTATTTGTCGCGATCACGCCATCGATCCCTGCGCGCTCGAGCACTTCGGCCATCGCATCGATCTCGAAATCGAACAGGTCCGGCGCAATCTTTACCAGCAGCGGCTTGCGGCTGCCGTGCTGGGCGGCAAGCCGCTCCTGACGCTCGCGCAACGTGCCTATCAGTCGCCGCAGGGCATCTTCCTTCTGCAGATCGCGCAGCCCGGTGGTGTTGGGCGAGGAGATGTTCACCACCACGTAGCCGGCCAGTGGATAAACCCGATCCAGGCAGTGCAGATAGTCGTCCGCAGCACGCTCATTGGGCGTGGTCGAGTTCTTGCCGATGTTGATGCCGAGCACGCCGCGATAGCGCGCTCGCTCGACGTTGCGAAGAAGTACCTCGACGCCGTCGTTGTTGAAACCAAGCCGGTTGATCACCGCCTCGTGCCGGGCGAGTCGGAACATTCGCGGTCGCGGATTGCCAATCTGCGGTTTTGGGGTGACGGTGCCAATCTCGATGAAGCCAAAGCCAAGCGCTGCCAGTGCATCGATGTGGGCGCCGTTCTTGTCCATCCCGGCTGCCAGGCCAACCGGATTCTCGAACGTCAGGCCCATCGCCTTGACCTTCATCGGCTTCGGGCGAATCGCCAGCAGTGGGTTCAGACCGCTGCGGTAGGTGGCCTCGATGGCCCGCAGACCGAGACCATGGGCGCGCTCTGGATCCAGCCGGAACAGCAGCGAGCGGGCGAGGGCGTACATGGTCGCGTTGCTCGCTCGGGCTCAGTGGCCGCTGAACCAGGCCAAGCCAGCCAGCGCGAACACCCCGAACATGACGGCCGCGACGACCACGATGCCGATCAACAGGTTCAGGTACCCAAGGATCAGGCCGGCCACCGCCAGGCCGTCTCCTTCGATGGCGCCGGCGGAGCGCTGGATCTCGCCGCGCGCCATGTGGCCAGCGACGATGGCAACCACTGCGGCCAGCATTGGCAGCAGCACCCAGCTGGCAACGCCAAAGCTGAGGCTGATGATCGCGGCGGTGGAGGTCCTGGTGTGCGGCGTATTCATGGCTTCACTATGCGGTAGCAGCAGTGAGCGAATGCTCATTGCCGTCAGATCTGAGGTGGCCGTGGCAGGACGCCAAAGCCGGGTCTGGAGGTGGCGCCGCGCCCGACCCCACCGGCCAGCGTGTACCGCCCGCGTGCTGCCGCTAGAAGTCGAACTTTATGCCCTGCGCCAGCGGCAGCGCGTCGGAGTAGTTGATGGTGTTGGTCTGCCGGCGCATGTAGACCTTCCAGGCATCCGAGCCCGACTCGCGACCGCCGCCGGTTTCTTTCTCTCCGCCAAAGGCGCCACCAATCTCGGCCCCTGAGGTTCCGATGTTGACGTTGGCAATGCCGCAGTCTGATCCCGCGGCGGTGAGAAACGTTTCCGCTGCTTTCACTTTGGCGGTGAAGATCGCTGACGACAGGCCCTGCGGCACCGCGTTATGCAGGGCGATGGCTTCTTCCAATGTGTCGAATGGCATCACGTACAGGATGGGTGCGAACGTCTCGGTCTGGACCACGCTGTCGGCGTTGCTCAGCCCGGTGATCAGCGTCGGCAGCACAAAATTGCCCGGTTGATCCAGCGCCGCTCCGCCGCAGCGCACCACGCCGCCGGCCGCTACTGCCTTGTCAATGGCGCCGAGATAGCCCGCCACAGCGGCCTTGTCGATCAGCGGCCCCATCAGGGTTGCCGGGTCGTTGGGGTCGCCGATGCGTGACTCGATCTGCCGGTAGGCGCCGATCAGCGTCTCCACCACCTCGTCATGGATCGAGCGCTGCACAAACACCCGCCGCGTGCTGGTGCAGCGCTGGCCGGCGGTGCCGACGGCGCCAAACACGATGGCCGGAATCGCCAGCTTCAGGTCAGCCGAGTCGTCAACGATGATCGCGTTGTTGCCGCCCAGTTCCAGCAGCGACCGGCCCATGCGCCGCGCCACGCGTTCGCCTACCCGGCGTCCCACATGGGTCGAGCCGGTGAAGCTGATCAGCGGAATGCGCGTGTCGTCGACGAAGGTCTGTGCGAGCTCGGTGCCGGCATCGTTGAACAGGAAGAACAGATCCGGAAAGCCACCTTCGCGCAGCGCTTCGTTGCAGGTCTTCATCGACGCCACGGCTGTCAGCGGCGTCTTCGGCGACGGCTTCCAGATCGTGATGTCGCCGCAGATGGCGGCGAGGAAACTGTTCCACGCCCACACCGCGACCGGAAAATTGAAGGCGCTGACCACACCGACCAGACCCAGCGGATGCCACTGCTCGAACATCCGGTGTCCCGGACGCTCCGAGTGCATGCTCAGGCCGTACAGCATGCGGCTCTGGCCGACCGCGAAGTCGGCGATGTCGATCATCTCCTGGACTTCGCCGTCGCCCTCGGCCTTGATCTTGCCCATTTCCAGCGCGACCAGGCTGCCCAGCGCGTCCTTGTGCTTGCGCAGCGCCTCACCGCACAGCCTGACCGCTTCGCCGCGGCGCGGTGCCGGCGTCGTGCGCCACTCCAGAAAGGCTGTCTGGGCGCGGCCGATCAGCACTTCGTAGTCGCTGGCGGAGCTGGCGTGGACGCTTGCGATGGTCTCATTGGTGGCCGGGTTGACCGACGTCAGCACCCCCGCATCGCGGGTTGCAGACCACTCGCCCTGACCAAGATAAGTACCCGATTCAATAGCCTTTAGGCCAAGCGCGGCGAGGATGGATTCAGACATGCAGCCTCCAGCAGAAACGAAGTCGAAAAATCAGGATGGCGCAGCGACACCGCAACCGGTCTGCAGATCGCCAGACACAGGTCGCGACCTGTGCACCGCAAGCGGCGCGTGGCGGCCCCGACACGATTCGAACGTGCGGCCTTCCCCTTAGGAGGGGGACGCTCTATCCAACTGAGCTACGGGGCCATGGAACCGGAGCAGCGGCAAAAGCGGGCGGTTGGCGCCCTGGAAAAACGATAACGGCGCCGTCAGGGCGCCGTTATCTTGCAACCTGGGATCCCCTGTGAACGGGTGCACAGGTGAACCGCACGACGCTGAAAACAATGGTGGAGCGGATGGGGATCGAACCCACGACCTTCGCATTGCGAACGCGACGCTCTCCCAGCTGAGCTACCGCCCCATCAAGCGCGCCATGATAGCCATGTGTGGTGCGTCTGGCTACCCTGCCCGCGGCAAACCTGCTGCTCAGCGCACCGCGAAGGCGAGCGCATCTTCGAGCAGCGGCCGGCGCCAGCCTTCCAGTGCGGTTGGCCAGCGCTGCTCCGCGAGCAGCGATTCCAGGTGACGGCGCGCGGCCAGTGCGCCCTCCGGCACCTGCAGCGACGTTGCGACGCGGGTCACGGCGTCCTGCATCCGCTTGAGCGTCGCGCGGTCCAGCGATTCCGGCGCGACCGCAAGCGGCATGGCCTGTTCTTCGGCGGAGGCCGGCCGCGACAGCTCCTCCCACAGCACGTCCCGATGCTTGCGCGGTGCGCCGGGCGTGCTGTCGAGCAGCTGATCGAGGGCATCGCGCTGGGCCGGCGGCCGTTCCGCGAGACGCACCACCAGCGCGTTGTCCAGAATCCAGCCGCGCGGCTTGTTGCTGCGCCGGGCTTCGCCGTCGCGCCACCGCAGCAGCCGGCGCACGCGCAGTTGGGCGAGCGGCGCCAGTCGCTGGGCGGGTCGGAACGCGAGGTGCGGATCAGGATGCATACGATCATCGCTGGCCGCGTCGAGCATTCGCGCGCAGTCCTCTTCAACCCATGCCAGGCGACCCAGGCCGCGAAGACGTTCAATCAGAATTCCGGCCGCCTCAGCCAGGTGCCGCACATCGTCGGCGGCATAGGCAAGCTGAGCGTCCGACAGCGGTCGCCGCAGCCAGTCGGTGCGCGTCTCGGACTTGGGCAGCAGCACGCCGACTGTAGCCTCAATAAGCTTCTGCAGGCTCAGCCCGGCGCCCATGCCGGCCAGACTGGCCGCGATCTGGGTGTCCAGCATGCGATGGGGGAGTGCCTGGCACGCGACCCGCAGCGCCTCGAGATCCTCACTGGCGCTGTGCATGACCACGGTCGAGCAGCGCTCAAGCAAACGCTTCAGGGCTTCCGGACTGCCCGCTTGTAGCGGGTCAACCAGCGCGATGGCGCCGGACTTTGCCAGCTGCACGAGCCCGAGCTGCGCGTAGTAGGTGCGTTCGCGGACAAACTCGGTGTCGAGTGCGAGCAGGCTGTCGGACCAGGGTTCCAGCCAGACATCGAGCTCTGCCGGCGTGTTGATGAGGGTGACGTCCATGTACCGAAGAGGAGTTCCTGTGACGTGCGGATGCGGCGTGGCTCGGCCACGGTTGGACGGCCTCCCGCAGAAGGTCGCGGCGGCCTCGCGCGCTGAGGAGTGTACTTGGCCACGCCGAAGCGAGCGACGGGTCGCCCTGCCGGGCCGCATCCGCAGAGCATGCGAGTGGCGCGCTGCGCCTCATTCGTATTGGTGGCCGTCAGCATAGCTGGCTTGCCAGCGTCGGCGAAGACGGCGCGTTGAGCCCGATGTACAGGTGGCTTGGCAACCCACCGACGGATCAGCACGTTTGTCTTGCCAGCATCAGCGATCGCGGCACGCATTGCCCGATGGTGCAGGAGCGCCGCCCGGCGCGATGCTCCTGGCGTCGACGGCGGCATGGTCGATCCAACGCATCGCGCCGAGCGGCGCTCCTACAGGTGTCTTGGCAACCAAACCCGCCGTCGCAGGGGGGCGCCGGCGGTTGGTTGCGCCCGCCAATGCGATAGCCTACCGTGAGGATTCATTCGACGAGGCGGGCGTCAATGGCGCGAAACACAGCAAGGCGTCTGGCATTTTTCATGTTTGAACACGTCTGAAGATGTTTTCATAACATGATGATTGTTATGCGATTCGCTTGGGTGCTCATGGCGGCTGGTCTGGCTGGATGCGAGCGCGCCCAACCGCCGGATGAGGCGCCGACTGCTGCCGACCGCACGGTCAACGTTGACACCCGCAAGCGAGCTGATCCCGATGCCACAGTGTCTGACCAGGCGTCCGCGGCGCCGGCGGAGGACCCACAGGCTCGCCAGCAGCGAATGGAGTTGGCTACCGCGAGCAAGGACTGGACGCCCGAGGCCCTTGATACCAACGCGGAAAGCGTGGGCGCCGCACTCGATCAAGCCGGGCAAGCCCTTGAGCAAGGACGGCTGATTGATGTTCGCGACGGCGCATTGGCGCTCTACCTATATGTACTCAGGATTGAGCCTGACAACAGCCTGGCCGCGGCTGGCGTCGACTCGGTGGTGGAACTGTTGCTGGTGAAGGCACAGACGATGCTGGCTGAGGGGCGGGTTGACGACGCCGCCAAGCGCGAGGCCGTGCTCCGGCACCTGCGTCCGGATGACTCTCGTGTGGCCGAGCTTTCTGCTCAGGTGAGGGCAGGGCAGACCGTAGTTTTTCTGCTGGACGAGGCCGCCCAGTGGGAAGAGGCTGGCGTCTTGCTGACGGCGGATGGCGGGTCGCCCGGTGCCATAACCGCCTACCAGCAGGTGCTTGAGATCGATGCCGCCAACAGCGCCGCCGCCAGCGGCTTGGCGCGGATCGAAGCCGGCCTGGTGGCCGCCGCGCTGGCCGCCGCCGCGCGCTCGGACTACGAGGAAGCAGATCAGCGGCTGGCAAACGCCGCGCGGGTCGGGACGGGTTCCGGAGCAGTCCAGGACGCCAGCACCCGAATCGTCGAGCTGCGGCAGCAGCGTGCAGCGCAGATCGTCGCCGAGGCCAACGCCCGCATCATGTCCGGCGATCTTGATCGAGCAACCGAGCTTCTGGGAGCATTGGAAGAGGTTTCCGCTCAATCCGAGGGCATTGAAGACCTGCGCAGCCGAATCGAAAACGCGCGCCTGTATGGCGGCTTCGAGCCTGGCCAGAGCGTCCGTGACCTGTTGCGATCGGGCAGCGCAGGCCCAGAGCTGGTGGTGATTCCGGTTGGCAGCTTCCTCATGGGCTCCAGAGCGTCAGAAGTCGACCGTCGGCTTGTGGAAGGACCACAGCACAACGTGAACTTCGCTCGCGGATTCGCCGTCGCCGTGCGGGAGACCTCGGTAGCCGAGTTCCGGGCCTTTGTGCAGGCCAGCGGTTACCGACCGGCGAGCGTCGGCGCCCGTGGATCGACCATCTACGACGAAAATAGCGGCAGCATGATCGAGCGCCGCGGAGTCACCTGGGAGAACGATCACGGCGGCCGTCGAGCCGCTGACGATCTGCCGGTGATCCATGTCAGCTGGGGGGACGCCATCGCTTACGCCGGCTGGCTGACCAGTGAGACGGGCAAGGGATACCGGCTGCCGACCGAAGCCGAGTTCGAATACGTCCTGCGCGCCGGAAGCGATACGAGATTCCCCTGGGGCGACGGCGCCCCCAGCCGCGTCGTCGACAACATGACCGGTGACGGCGACCGCTCGATCAGTCGACGCACTTGGGTCAACGCCTTCGAATCCTATTCCGATGGCCATTGGGGGCCGGCACCAGTGGACCTGTATCCGGCCAATCCGTTTGGCGTCCAGAGCGTGATCGGCAACGTCTCGGAGTGGGTGGAGGACTGCTGGCACGACTCATTCCGGCGGGCGCCGAACGACGGCAGCGCCTGGGTCAACGACGGCTGCAGCCGGCGAGTGATACGCGGCGCCTCGTGGGCAAGCGCGCCAGACCAGGTGCGATCTGCCCACCGATTGAACGCGGCGCCAGCGACCACCAACGCCAGACTGGGCTTCCGTGTCGCCCGCAGTCTCGACTAAATCTACATAATATACATTATGCGAACTTTACGTTCGGATGGCGAGAGACACTTGGGTAACAAGCACTCAAGCCAGATCTCGAAGATTGCTTCGTTGACGAAGCCCTGGTTGACGAAGCCTTGGTTGACGAAGCCTTGGTTGACGAAGCCCTGGTTGACGAAGTTCTGGTCGGCGCTTGATCAAGCTCCTCCAGACGCTGCGGCGCCTGCATGACTGCCGCACCCAGTCGGCTGATCCAGATGCTGCAGGATGTGGTCCGGACGTTTGACCGGTCCAACATCGCGCACGCCATCGTCGGTGGCATGGCTGTCGCAGCACATGGGCTGCCACGCGCCACCAAGGACATCGACTTCCTGATTGATCACGCCGACAGCCAACGTGCTGACGCCGCGCTCAGAGCGCTGGGTTTCGAGCGCGAGTCGGCTGCAGGTGGTGACGGATTCGCACGCTACGTTCGTCATCCCTCGCCCGAGATTCCGGAAATCACTGAGTGGGTCGATCTGCTGCTTGCGCGACACGACATCGGACGCACGTTACTTCGTGACGCTGCCGTTGACTCGGTGACCTGGCAAGGCATGAACCTGCCCGTGGTCTCGCCCGCCGGCGTCGTGCTGATGAAGCTGCACGCCAGCGTAGACGATCCTACTCGACTGCAGGATCGGGCCGACATCATCGGGCTGCTGCAGTTGCACCGCGACACGATTGATGAACTCTGGATTCAGCATCACGCTGAACAAATGGGAGTTGCCTATGCCGACGCCTACAGAACTCTCGCCGCCGAGGCAGACACCAGGGAGCACCCCTCCCGACCGCAACTCAAACTCTGAACCCCGCTCCAAGGCATTGGACCCTCGGGCCATAGCGCTGGACGACTGGCTGGCCCTCCAGTGCCTCGTCGAGAGTCTGGCCGATGCGGGGTCTGGCAATCGCTGGCGCCAATTGCCCCAGGACCGAGCCACGGATCGAGTGCTTCGAATCTAGTGAACGCGCAGCAAGGTCGCGTCTGCGCGTGAGGTGCGCAGCCGAGCAAGCTCGGTTCTGTGTTCAGCGCACTCTAGCCCGCTAAAGCGGAAACCTTACTTGCCGGACGATGCACGCGCTTTTGCTACCCGCCGCTTTGTAGCCCCTTGTCCGCCGCCCTAGGCAGACGTTTTGCTCTGCGGGTCAAGATTCGCTTGTCCGATTCGGCGCGCGACTGATCGAGTTTCGCCTGAAGCGTATCGGCCCGGCTGCCTGCATCCACCAGCTTGAGCACAGCAAGACACAGCAAGCTTGCGTCACAACGTCATCCACGCCCGACAAGCCCGTCCTGGATCACAGTGGTGAAGACCTCGCGGTTTGGCTGAAGGCATCGGACATCTCCGAAGGGGCGATCTTTTGGCGGCTCTGGAAAGATCGCATCGGCCCTGCCCTTTCGCCTGCGGCAGTGGGTGAACTGGTGCAGCGACGGGCCAAACTGGCGGGGCTGGAGGGGGGCTTTGGTGGACACAGCCTGCGGTCCGGATTCGTGACCGAAGCGGGTAAGCAAGGTGTTCCGTTGGCGGCCGTCATGGCCATGACGGAACATCGTGCGGAGGCGAGCGTCGTGGGGTACTTTCAGTCCGGGGCGGCGGACCAAAATCCCGCTTCTCGGCTTCTCGAATAGCCAACGGCACGAAGAACCTCAGGAACTGGCTCACGGAGATTTTCAGCTGCCGGCATCAAGTCGGCTTTAGAAATTTGGGGGGCTGCCCCGCCACCCACGAAGCAACATTTTGGAGACAGCTAGCTGATGGATCAGGCAACACACAACAAGATCGTCTCCTTCATCTGGGGTATCGCCGACGATGTTCTGCGCGACCTGTTCAGACGGGGCAAGTACCCGGACGTCATTCTGCCGATGTGCGTTATCCGACGCATGGACGCCGTGTTAGAGCCGACCAAGCCGGCGGTGCTGGACACCAAACAGATGCTTGATGCAGCCGGCATCACCGAGCAGCGCGCAGCGCTGTGCGACGCCGCCGGCCAGGCGTTTTACAACACCTCCAAGTTCACCCTGCGCGACCTCAAATCCCGCGCTAGCCAGCAGCAATTGCTGGCTGACTTCGAGGACTATCTCAACGGCTTTTCGCCGAACGTCCA